>NZ_RWJF01000002.1 GCF_003970925.1 Sphingomonas ginkgonis | reverse complement strand
CGGTTTTCTCCTTCTCCGGCGAGACGGGCTCGCTCATATTCCGCCCTCGCAAACACGTCCCACGATGGCGGCGGTGGGGGAGGCGCAGCTTGTGGCTGACCCGCGGCGGACGTGTTTTCCTCGACCAGCGCGGCGAGCTGCGCAGCCGCGCTCGACCCTTCGCCGGTATTCCTTGTGTCGGTGAACGCGCTCACGCGCACCGCGACGGGCCGGATGCCGTCGGAGATGCCGGCATTGCCGACAACCTTGCCGACATAGCCGTTGGAGAAGCCGCGCGACTGCGACCCGGTGTTGTACATGGAGAGTGCGATGCGGAGCGCGCGCTGGGGGTGCAGCCCCGCGCGCACGCTGTGGTAATTGCCGGACAGCACCGCCCCCGCCGCGGCGATGTTGGTGCAGGGATCGAACACGTTGTCCCAGGTCAGGCCGAGGGCCTTCATGTTGCGGGAGTTGATCTGCCCGAGACCCAGATCGACCGAATAGCCCTTGCTCACGTAAGAGCGGGCGAGCGCGATGGCCTGTGCCACGTTCGTCGCGGGCGCGACCCTCCGCCCCAGCCCGTTGACGTTGATCGCCAGCTCGAAACCCTGGCTTTCCGTCTGCACGATCGCCGCGATCGTCTCCGGGGCGACACCTGGCGCACACTGCGCTGCCAACCCCATGACGATCGCGGACGGGAGCATCGTTACCGCTCCAATGTCGCGGAACCCGGTGTCGGCCCCGCCAGCGCTGTCGCCTCCGCGTGGGCGACCTGTGCGCTACTCGGCACCGTGTATCGGGTGCGGGAGCCATCCTGCATCGTCATCACGACGTAACCGGGGCGTCCGTTCTTGGGTTTGGTATAGTCCGCCTTACGAACCCCGCCTGCGCTGCAGGTTGGGAACCCTCCACCCAACCCGAGATGGGTGATGAGCTTGCGGATCGGCGGGACGCATTCGGCGAACTGCATCCATCCACCGGGATTGCTGGCGCAAAGCAGCACTTCGCAAGCCCAGGTAGAATCAGCTGCACGAGCGGGAACTGCCGCCATCGAGGCAGTCAGGAGGCCAGCAACGGGCACTAAAGAAAACAAGCGATTTGCCATGTTTTCACTCCTAAGGTGAGAACATGCTAAATCGCTATAATGCGATTGCCTAGCCCGAAAACGACAAAAGTTTCAGAGAGGTGCGACGGCTTGCCGCGTCAGAACGACTTCTCGTCACGGAGCCCAGTGAAGGGGTGTACGTGGACCACGTCCTCGTAGCCGTAGCCGAGCACGACGTGGCGTATGGCCGAAGACGCCTTTTTATACAGGCGGATACGCTTTTTGTCGTAAAGGCCGACATGGAACAGAGCGGTGCCACGCCAGCTCACGCGGACATTGATGTACCATCGTCCGCAGTCGCGCTGGCAGACATGGACGTCCGTTATCGTGCCACCCGGAGGCCGCAGCGTCGTCAGCTCACGTTCTAGCAGCAGCTCCAAATCCACCAATTCCCCCTGTAGTGATTCATGTAGTTTTCGCTGGTGCTTTGGCTCGCCCCCGGTAGCCTATGCCTGTCTTGCACCGGGGGTGTCTTAGATGGCCCAACGTCAGACCGCTACGATCGAGGAACAGGCCGACCGCATCGTTCGCCAACTCGGAGGCAAATGGCATGGGGCTTCCGCCATGTGTCGGTGCCCCGCCCACGCCGATGGCAAGGCCAGTCTATCGATCCGCATCGGCGAGCGCGCCGTGCTCTTCCACTGCTTTGCTGGCTGCTCAACCGACGCGATCATGTCGGCGCTCCGCTCGGGTAAGATCCTCGCGCCCGCTGACCACGACCCGGGCCAGCGCCAGGATGGCAAGGCCGACCTCAACAGGGTCGCCCTTGCCGTGTGGCGCCATGCCGAGCCCTTCGCCGGCACGCTCGCCGATCGATACCTACGCGCGGGGCGCTCAATCATCCCCGATGGGATCAACGCCCGTTTCGATCCGCGCTGCCAGTGCGGTGCCGGCGCCGCAAAGGCGTTTGCGCCGGCACTGATCGCGCCCATCGAGGAGGACACCGGCGTCGTCGCGATCCACCGGACCTTCTTGGCCCCCGACGGCCGCCGGAAGGCCGACATGGACGAGCCCAAGCGGATGCTAGGCAATCCCGGCGTCGGCGCGGTCCGCTGGGGCGGCATCCCCCTCGACGGCATTCTGCGCCTCGCCGAGGGCGTCGAGGACGCGGCGAGCGTGATGAACCTGCTGGGCGCCGGCCACTTCGTGTGGCCCGTGTTGGGGATCGAGCGCTACCAAGCCGTCGCCATCCCGGAGAGCATCCATACCGTCGTCATCTACAGCCAGCACGGCGCCGAGGCGGCACGCGCGATCGAGCGTGCTACCCCACACCTGGCAGCCAATGGACGCCAGCTTGTCGTCAAGCTGCCGCCTCATGCCGGTGATTGGAACGACCTTCTGCGCGAGATCCGCTTGCTATGAAGCTGTTCCCCGGCGCGACGCGGTTTCAGCGATGGACGATGGGTGCGACGTTCCTGATCGTCGCGAGCTACGCCATTTCGCAGAACCGGCAGTCTCTCGTCGAAGTGTCGAAAACTCGGCTGTCGTCGCCCAGTCCAAGGATCATCGACGGGGATACGGTCGACTTTCCCAATGGGCGGGTGCGGGTAGTCGGAATCGATGCGCCCGATGACGACCTGCCGGGGCTCAAAGCGCTTTCGAGCGATACCCTGCGGCAGTTGTCGACACGGGATGGTGGGATGGACTGCTCGGTCTCGATGTTCGATTATGCGCTGCGGCGTGAGAACCAGTGCCGGACCGATCCCAAGAGCTACGGCCGATTGAACCTGGCGTGTCGTTTTCCCGCGAACAGGGCGAGTGTGGGGGCCACGATGGTCGCGCAGGGCTATGCGGTGGATTACCGGGTGTTCTCGGGCGGGGCCTATGTCGATCTGATGCAGGAGGCAGCAGCACAGCGGGCGGGGCTATGGGGCATAGACTACGAAGGGATGCGGCAGCTCGCTGTCCGCAGGGCGCAGGTGCCACAGGGATGCGCTGTGGAGACGGTCAGGAAGTAGTCGGGGCATGCCTTCGGCCCGCGCTCTACTCCGCGGCGCCGGCGCGCCGCTCCGCGAAACCCCGCACGCGGGTTTCCGCCCCTTCGGGTGACGATCGACTAGGCTGCAACGGGCCGCCCAGATGGCGGGCGTATTGGGATGGGCGCGTGTCGCCGATGCTTGAGCGCGGCTCCCCGCGCGCGGTAGCGATCGGCCGCTGGGGAGCTTCGCTGTCGCTCGTGATTGCGGCGATGCTGATCGGTCGCCTTATTCGCGCCTATCCCTTCCTGCTGCCGAACCGGCTTCCTGGCCTCGCCCTCTATGAGCTTGGCCCGGGGCTGATCCTCGCCTCGGCAACTGGCGCAGCGATCACCATCACCCGCGGTAGCGGGTCACTTGGTGGCCTCGCGCGCCTCGCCCTGTTCGGCCTCGCCGCGCTCGTGACGGGCGCTATCGTGCTGGCCGTGGAGTTCAACGACGCGCTTCGAGGACAATGGATATGATCGCTCCGTCACGTTTTCTGGTAGTCGAGGGGCCGATCGATCGCATCCTAGGGTCGCACCGCACGACCGACGTGAGCATCACCGAACACACCAGCAGCCGGCCGGGCACTGCCGGCGCTGCTCACCAGACCGAAACACACACCTTCGTGAACACGTCGCGCGAGTTCGTCATGCTCCTCGAGGTGAAGGGACGTACCCTGAAGCTGGTTAGTGACGACTATATCGTCGCAGCCGAAGGCGATGTTGTGCGTGCGCTTTGCCTGCCCACCCACAACGGCCCGCTGGTGGTGAAGGACTGGCATAATCGGACCCGCAGCATCCGCTTCCGCAACGTCCCGCGGCCACTCGCCGGCGTTGCCGCCAACATTGTGTGGACTATCATCCTGATGATCGCTGGCGTAGGCGCTGTCCTGGGGTTCAGGAAGGAATCTCATGCCTTCTTTCCCACTCTGATCGGGGTCGCGCTCTTGGTGGCATCAGCACTTCTTGCGGCTGCAACGGTGCAGAAGGCCAGCGCGCTTGCACAGGCTCACGCTGAGCTGGACCGGCTTGGTTGATGACGGGATGGGGTGTGCCACGTGGCACAGGTGAGCCAAGGGCCGCCCTTTCGGGTCGGCCCTAGTCGTTAGTACCCTCTCGGGAAGCGGACATTCCGAAGGAGCCGTGTGTGGCCCCGCGATACGATCCCTGACGCTCCGGGGCAATATGGCTCCGAACACAGGTAAGGTAGACCTGTTTTGTTCTTGCTCGGTGGGAATCACAGCGTCATAGTGGCACAAATCTTCCCAGAGGTGCCGCTTGCTTCCGTCCGTATCCGAATTCTCCCGTCTCCGCACCAGCGCGGGTATCAGCGTGGATGCCCTTGCCGATATGGCCGGCTTTTCTCGTAGCACTGTCTATCGCTGGGAGCGCGGACAGACCCGCCCTCGCCGTGCGGCGCTGAAGTTGTTGGACAGGATGATCCGGGAAAGCCGCGCCGCAATGCCCCAAGGCAAGGCGTTCCGCTTCATCGACCTGTTCGCCGGTATCGGGGGCTGCGTCGAGGCTTTGACGAATGGGGCGAATGCGTCTTTACGAGCGAGTGGGACAAGTATTCCCAGAAAACCTACCTGGCCAACTACGAGTGCGAGCATGAGGTCACCGGCGACATAACCAAGGTCGCGGTGGAGACCATCCCGGCCCATGATCTGTTGCTGGCAGGCTTCCCTTGCCAGCCCTTTTCAATCGCCGGCGTATCTAAGAAGAACGCGCTTAACCGGCCACACGGCTTTCTCGATGAAACGCAAGGCACGCTGTTTTTCAATGTTGCAAAGATCATCCAGCATCACCGGCCGCGAGCCTTCCTGCTGGAGAACGTCAAGAATCTGGTCAATCATGACAAGGGTCGGACGTTCGAGGTGATTCATCGCACGCTGGTGGAACTCGGATACCAGATCCATTGGAAGGTCATCAATTCTAAGGCATTCGTGCCGCAGCAGCGTGAGCGCATCTTCATTGTTGGCTTCCGCGAGAAAAACGACTTCACCTTTGCAGATCTTGTGCTGCCCGATCCCCTGAACGGGCCGAAGCTCCGCTCAATTCTGCACCCCGAGGATGGCACTGAGGCCCCGGACTCCCACTATACGCGGGGCAACATCGCGTCAGTGTCGGAGAAGTACACGCTGACGGATCACCTGTGGCGCTATCTTCAGGGCTATGCAGACAAGCACAAGGCGGCGGGCAATGGGTTTGGCTTCGGCTTGGTCGGACCCGGCGATATCGCCCGCACCCTTTCAGCGCGCTATTACAAGGATGGATCGGAAATCCTCGTAGAGCAGAAGGGGAAGAATCCGCGTCGGCTCACGCCCCGCGAGTGTGCCCGGCTCATGGGATTTGACGAGCCTGACGGTAGCGAATTCATTATTCCAGTGTCAGACACGCAGGCCTATCGCCAGTTCGGCAACGCTGTCGTCGTGCCCGTCGTGAGGGCTGTAGCCGAGCACATGCTGCCTTGGCTTGTCGATCGCGCGGAGATCGAGCCCGAACGTCTTCAGCGGAAGCTGGCGCTTGCCGGGTGACGTAGTCGATGCGGCGACACGCAGCCGGATGATGGCGGGGATCAGGGGCAAGAACACGAAGCCTGAGCTGGTCGTGCGCCGCGGTCTTCATGCCCTTGGATTCCGCTTCGTGCTTCATGATCGCCGCCTGCCCGGCAAACCTGACATGGTGTTGCCACGCTGGCGTTCCGCGATCTTCGTTCACGGCTGCTTCTGGCATGGACATGACTGTCCATTGTTCCGCTGGCCGGGTACGCGCCAAGACTTCTGGCGTCAAAAGATCGGCCGCAATCAAGAGCGTGACTCCGAGGTGGAGGCCGCGCTTGACCATGCAGGCTGGCGCGTGCTGAAAATCTGGGAATGCTCGCTGAAGGGCACCGGCAAGATCGGTATCGATTGCGTGGTGCCACTGGCGGCCGACTGGCTCCGTTCCGGCGAACGTGCCGGCGAGATCAGGGGGACAGTGCGTGCCAGCGGGTGATATTATCGAATGGCTGGACGAGCATGGCGGTTCCGGCTTCGTCTGGTACGTGAAGAGATTGTCGGGCAACGACACGCTGGCGAACGAGAGCCACCAGGCTGGACCGTATATCCCGCGCGACTTCCTGTTCCGGATATTCCCAGCGCTGGCGCGGCAGGAGGTAAAGAACCCCGACATCCGGTTCGATCTTTATGTGGACTCCCATGCCGATCACCGTGAGGTGCGCGCGATCTGGTACAATAACCGGTTTCACGGCAACCCGAAGGGTGGTCGCAACGAAACACGGCTGACTGGCTTTGGCGGCAGCGCATCTGCCCTTCTGGACCCGGAGAGCACCGGCGCGCTTACCGTTTTCGCTTTCCGCGTCGTCGATCCGTCCGCGATAGCCGACTGTCATGTCTGGGTGTGCCGACATGAAACTGAGGAAGATCTTGTCGAGGATCGTGTCGGGCCGGTTGAACCCGGCAAGTGGCTCCTCTGGCCTCCCGCGCAGGGCGGACTGTTCCCGAGCCCTGCACCTGCCGCGGTGCGGACGAATTGCTGGCTGGCGGATGATGAAATCCCCGCGGCGTGGCAGCTGAAGTTTCCGAGCGGCGCCGAAATCATCCGGAAGGCGGCCGAGCTGCGCGACGATAGCAGCCTTGATCCTGATCGGCGGCTAATGCGGCGCCGGGAATGCGAGTTTGAGATATTCCGCAGCGTCGAGCAGGCGATCGAGATGCCGCATATCACGGCCGGCTTCACCACCATCGACAGCTTCATCGCACGAGCCCAGACGATCCTGCAGCGCCGGAAGGCAAGGTCCGGACACTCTCTTGAACTGCACGCCCGAGAAATCTTCCTTGAGGAGCGATTGATCGAGGGCACGCATTTCGCGCACCAGCCCGTTTCGGAAGCCGGCAAGACGCCGGACTTCCTGTTCCCGTCGGTTGCGGCGTACCGCGACAATGCTTTTCCCGCTGACCGGCTTCGTATGCTGGCAGTCAAGACCACCTGCCGCGACCGGTGGCGCCAGATTCTCAACGAGGCTGACCGCATCCCTGCCAAGCACCTTCTGACCTTGCAGGAAGGCGTTTCGGAAACACAGTTTGCCGAGATGACGCAGGCCGGCGTGCAGCTTGTCGTGCCGTCCGGCTTAACTGACAAGTTCCCAAAGGCGGTGCAGCCGCATCTGCAATCTCTGGAGAGCTTTATCGGCGATGTGCGCCTTCTGCCGGTGGCAGGATGACTACGGATCTCGAGCGCGAGCTGGTCGCGGCGCACCGCATCGTCGCGCACCAGCATGAAATCGTCACGTGCTGGCGCAGCATGTACGTTCCGGGAGAGCTCCGCTTTGTACCGCTGCCCCCGGAGATGGAGGCGATTATCCGCAGCTCCGCAGATTACGACGACGTGGTGGCCGGCGGAGCTCCGACCCTGCTTAGCATAGCCTCCGGCAACGAAGCGCTCGAACTGGTGCTTTATCGCGCATCGGCTGACGGTGCAGTGTACATGTTAGCCCCGGTACGCCACTGACTACCCATGAGCTGCCGTCTTAGGGACGGAAGCTGATGATCGCCGGTCGTGTCGCCGTCTGTGCTCCATGTGTGGTTACCTGCATCAACAGAGGTTCGCGGAGCCGACAGAGCGGCTTCCACCCTTCGAACTCGCCTGGAACCAGGGTGATCTGGAGGTGAGTGTTGAACACGATCATGACGGGTTGTTCGAAGCCTTCTATGACCAGCGGTGGAGTGACGATTTCTGCCTTGGGCAGGTTCTGGTCCCGGCGGGCGGCTCCGGCAGGCATAATGGCGCCCAGTATGAAAGGGATCGGCCCCTTGCGATTCTGGGCATAGTCGCAGCTCGCCCCGACGCGGACGACGCACAGCTTCGTTGCTGTCCGGTCCTTCTTTTCGGTCATGCAGAATGTGCCGGAGAGAAGCGGCTTGAGTGCCACGTCGAAGCGTGCCGCGACGAAATCCTCAAGACCATTTTCTGACAAAAGCGTCACCGCTCCCCAGTTGCCAGGTTTCAGCTCCTCGCTGGCTGACGCGGCGAGATGCAGCATTGAGTTGAGTTTTGCAGCGTCTGCGAGCGTAGGATGGGGGACCCCGGAAATCTTGGTCACTGCTGCCTGCCAGATTGCGTTGCTTGTCGGATGGATCCGTTGGTTTGCAAGACGGTCTGAGAGGATGGGCATCAGGGCAGCATTGATCGCGCTGTATGGGTCAGCCTTCGCGTTTTCCTCACCCACCGCCTCTGAGGCAATCAGGCTCAGGATCTCGTCCAGACGCTCCGAGAAGCGCACAGCGACCCTGTCGCCGGTGGAGACCAAGGTCCCGATTTCTACAAGGGTAGCACCGGCTGCTCTCAAAACCTCGCGCTCCCAATCTAGGAGTGCTCTCAACCGCGGATCGGTTTCGATAATTCTCCCCACATCCTCCGTCAGCTTTTCGCCTGCCTTGCCGGCGAGATAGTCGTTCTTATCGAGGCTCAGGATGGCAATCGGTCGCTTGGATGCGTCCAGGTTCGTCATCACGTAGGTCTCGAACGCCTCTTTCTGTTCCTGATGCTTGGTCCAGAGGATGACCACGTAGGGACCCGTCGCGTCAGTAATGCCCCTCTCGAGAAGGTCGACGATAACACCAGATGCATAGGCTGTATCACTCGACTGCGCACCTGTGGTCAGATGCAGATCGAGAAACAGCAGGCGTACTCCTTGCAGATGTTTGACGTTGATGCCGTCGACTTCGTTATAGTGTAACGGGAGGCAAGGTGCTCCGATGTCCTGCAGGCTGTCGGCCAGCTGCTTGAGCTCTTCGGCATTGTCATCGACAATGACGTAACGTGCCGGCGTGAACACCTGCTTATTCCTCCTTTTTGAAAGCCAAGGCGACTACGGCGCCGTTAAACTCTTCCGGAATGTCAAAGTCGTCCATCGAAGGGAACAGCAACTCCCCGTCGTTGAGGTTCATGGCGAGGTTGGCGTAGTACAATCCAAGCCCCATGCCGTCAGGCCGCCGCGAGAAGAAGGGCTCAACCACCTGCTCCGGCGGATCGCGGAAGCCAGGTCCGTTGTCCGCAATGACCAGTACGGGACGGCCGCCATGATCGGCCACCACGTTCATGAAAATTCGGCGCGATCCCGCGGCCTCGTCCGGCACAGCGACCTTCAGCCAGTGTATAGCATTGTCGATGATGTTGGTCGCCGCTCCTAGCGCCAGACCAAAGGCGAAGACCGAGTTTGCATCTTCAGCATCCTCCTCGAGGGCAGGGCAAACGAGCTGCACATGGTGAACGCGGAACCGGACCGATGTCAGGTCGCGCGCACGGCGAGCGAGCTGCTTCAGCGAGTACGACTTCTTGTCGCCTTTCCTGAGTAGCTGGGTCGATGTCTCAAGAACGCCCTGAAGCTGCCCGACCTGTCGCTTAAGCTCGCCCATTTCCGCGTCACCAGCGATCGCGGTAGCGAGTGCCCCAATGCCGCGCTCGACCTCGTGAAAAACAACGGCGAGGCCAACCTGCGAGATACCAGCTCGCAGGAAGTCCTCCCTGAGCTGACGAAATTCCTGCTCAACGCGCCGGAGAGAGGGATCTATCTCTTCGAGGAACCCCTTTGAACGGGCGACCTTCCTCACGTTTCCGATAGGCCCCGCAACTTCCCGATCAACGCTGGGCGCATTGCCAGTCAGCAGCCTGATACGGCGCTTGTCCAGACGCCGTTCGGTTTCGAACACGCTGATTGCACCAAGAACGATCTGCCTAAATCTCCGATAAGGCCCGTTCTCGACAAAACCCTCCCTGTTCGTTTTCTCTCTCAGGCCGGTACTGTCGGACAGATTGATATCAACAAGGCCGATGACGATGTTGCGGCTAAGGCTCCGCGACGGGCTGTTGACCCGCCGGAGGTCAAGGCCCAGCCAGTCATCCCCGGGCTCGCCGTAATTGTAGATCCGGATGTTGTCGCGATAGACCCTGATTCCGCCATTCTGATCGAGAAAACGGTCAATCAAACGTGATTGCGAGTAGCGCGACATGATCTCGCGATCGCGATCGTAGACGTATAAGGTGCCCTTCACGGTGCCTATGCCGTGAATGGTCGACTCATCAGCTACAATATTGACCGATCGCTTTGGCCTCGGACCCGAGGCGGCATCAAGGTCGTCGGGTTCGCGCTCGGCTACGACTTGAAGTTTCTCTGCGAGCGTAACGGTGCGCGATTCGACAGGGATCCCGGGCACACCGCGAAAGGCATACGTATAGGTCAGAACATTTCCGTCGAACTCGAAGTTAAAGCGCCAAGGCGCCTTTTTGAGCAGCTCCGATGCGTCAGGAAGCTCTGATATCCAGTTCTGGTGACCGGGTACGTTGAACTTGATTTCGAAATCGTCCTCCTTGGCAGAGAACGGTGACGAAATCGATGTGACCTGTCGATACAGGTCGCGAACCTCGGCTCGGGTCCAGTCCCGCTGGCTCAGATCGTCAATCCTGATGCGTGTGCCGGTCTTGTTGCCGGTAAACACTTGGGCGTCGCGTTCCGTGACGGTGACCGCCGCGTCATCCAGGAAGCGGTTAGACATCAGTTCCGACCAGTCGATCGAGACATGACACTCACGGCATCCTGCCGCCCGCGTTGTCATCAGAACCCGGCCGCCCAGCTTGTGTACCGCAAAGCGGCCGACACCCTTTTCACCAAGCGGCAGACGGTGGTATTTGGGTGACCTGCGGTCTTGGCTGCGGTCCTTCTCGCGGTGGTCATCACCCGGAACGAGCCAGACGTCGCGAATGGTTTCCAGTGACATACCCTGACCATTGTCTTCGACCCTGATCCAAGGGGCCGCCGTACCAAGGTCCCCTATGGTAATATCGACTTCATCAGCATCAGCGTCGTAGGCGTTCTTGACGAGCTCGAAGACTGCCAGCTTCGACGACCCGATGAGCTGATCGCCCAATAGCTGAAGGAGTCGCGCACGTGGCCTGAATGCCTGATTTAATTTGCGGTCAGGCAGCTCAATATCATCGGGAGTTACCGTGTTGGCTCTGACGACATAGACATGACGTCCTATGTTGCCGATGAGGAGCGTGTCGTTGTCCTTGGACCAAGAGACAATCCCTCGTCCCATCCTGATCTCGGGCTCTCGACCTGATCCCTGCCGTCGTGCACCGTAGTAGGATGTGGCAAGCGGAGGATGCTTTTCGCCCAGAACCTCGATGCTGATTAGGTTCTCGTCTTCAGCATGCCCGGGAAGATAGCCAGCGGCCGCCAACGCCGCGCGTTGGTCCTCATTCGGCAGGTAGGCGCTCTTCGACCTGTCCGTTCGCGATACCCGCTTCAACCCGTAGTTGTCGAAAATCGATGACCAGTCTTTTGGCATCAGTGGGCGTTCGTCCTAGCTTTCAATGTGACCTGAGCACAGGCGCGTTCATAGCCTAGCCGCATCCGGATGAGTTTCCCAACCGCTATCGTGTTCTCTGACGAGGTGCAGGCAGCGTCAGGTGATGGGTGTGCCACGTGGCACACCAGCGGACCCGCCCGACGGCGGGGTGTGCTCTCGCTGGCGCCGCTGCCCTCCCCCGGAGGCCCGCCGGCGCGAGGGGAACACCAAGGGCGGCTGCCCTTTCGTTCCCGAACGACAATCAGGTCCCCCGTGTAATCCGCCAAGCGCGGCACCCGGCGCCCCTCGGGGCGTCGGCCGCGCTAGGGCGGCTCGCCCGCGCCAGGGACCAGATTCTCGCCCTCCCTCCCCATCCCGTTCCTCGCCGGAAAGGCAGAGCCGGTTGCTGTTGCGACCGGCTTTCAGCCTCAAAGGAAAGGAAAAGTGACATGGGACGGATCACGGACAATCGGGCCGACGTCTATCAGGAAATCACCGATCAGATGGTGGCGATGCTGGAAGCTGGCACCCGACCTTGGTCGAAATCGTGGAACGGCAGCACCGCGCCCAACATCCCGCTTCGCTCGACCGGCGTGCCCTACCGTGGGATCAACGTCCTGACCCTGTGGGTGGTGGCGATGACGAAGGGCTATGCCTCGCCGCACTGGCTGACGTTCAAGCAGGCCATCGCGCTCGGCGGATGCGTCCGCAAGGGCGAGAAGGGTTCGACGGTGGTCTATGCCAACAAGATCGTGGTGGACGATAAGGGCGAGCGTGGCGGCAACGGCGAGGACGGCAAGCGTCAGGTGGCGTTCCTCAAGCGCTACACCGTCTTCAACGCCGAGCAGATCGACGGCATCGAGGCCAGATATCCGGCCCCCTTGCCCGTCATCACCGCGACCAACCCCGACGCGCGCGACGCCGAGCTGGACACCCTCTTTTCCCGCGTCCCGGTGACGGTTCGCCACCACGGTTCGCAGCCCTACTATCAGCCGAGCGGCGATCACGTCGTCATGCCCGAGTTTGCCGACTTCCACACCGGCGACGATTATTATTCGACCCTCGCCCATGAGCTTTGCCATGCGACCGGCCACGTTGACCGGCTCGCTCGCCCTTCCCTCATTTCCACGAAGCGCGAGGACTATGCCCGCGAGGAACTGGTAGCAGAACTTGGCGCAGCGTTCGTCAGCGGCGCGATCGGCATCAAGCTCCACGATCGCGAGGATCACGCCGCCTATCTGGCGAGCTGGCTACAGGCACTGCGCAACGACAAGCGTTGCATCTTCACTGCAGCGACGCAGGCGCAGGCCGCAGCCGATTGGCTCTTGAGCCGCATGGCGATCGACACCGCCCCCGAGCTTGAGGAAGCGGCATGACCCAGCCCGACGATACCGGCCCCGAAGGGGGCCGGGCAGTCGCGAGCCGGTTGGTTTATGACCCCCGCATTGCGACCGTGGACGAGGCGACGTTCAACGAGCTTGTCGCGCTGATGCGCGACGGTGCGCCGAGCAAGCCTCCTACCCCAGAGGCGCTGTGGCGACGCGCCTATCACAAGGCGATGTTCGCGCGCCGGTTAGTGGGCGTTCAGCCCGATCTATTCGGGGAAAAGCCCGTCACGCACATGCACCGCACCAAGCCCGGCCCCGTCTCGACCTGGACCCCCGAGCCCGTCGAGGAGAAGCTGGCGCGGCTCGCGCGCGACCCGCAAGCGACGTTCGGCATAGGCCGACCGGCGTTATCAGCCGAAGAGAGAGCCGCCGTCATCGACGGCGCGGCGAACTGGCTACGGATCGCGCAGCGCGTCCGCGTCGTCGGATCGTTCGCCTCCTATGATGGTCGCGCCGAACGTCGCATCGGCCGCAAGGGCGTCATCTGGCGCTTGTGCAGCCCGGTCTTCGCGGACCACACCTATGTCTATCTCGATCCGGTCGGCGCCGAGCGCGCCGAGAAGATTACAATGGTGGAGCTGCACGACGTCGAGCCGATCGAGGACGCGCTATTGGTGCCTGTCCCCTTCGCCGCTTGACCCTCTCCGCTCCAGACTGGAACTTGAGCTATGAGCCCGCCCCAGCCCATAGATCGCGCGCCGCCCGCCCGCAGAGCGGACTAGCGGCGTAGTTACCCGACCGATACCAGCTCCGTGAACGCCGCGATGTTCTCCGCATCGATAAGGATCACGCCGGTGTTTTCGGCCAGCTCGATCGCGGCGCGCGTATAGCCGCCCGTTCCGATCACCACCGCCCGATCCGCCCGATAGTGCGTCGCCCCGGTATAAGCTTCTTGGACCGACTTGTTGCCGATCGGTTGCGTGTATCGCTTACACTGAATTGCAACGAGCTTCCCGCCGCGCATCGCCTCAATGTCGATGCCCTGGTCGCCCGATGCTTTGCTCACCCGGACAACCCAACCCTGTTCCTCAATCCGAGCGGCGCACCAATGCTCGAAATCGATCCCGTCGACCGGCATCGAGAGGCCATCTTCCGTTTCCACCATCCAAGGCTCGATATGTTCGAGGCAGAGCATCAGCGGAAGGTACGTGTAGAAGAACGGCAGGTTGGTTTCATTGAAGTAGGTCTTCAAGAAGTTCGTCAGCTCGGAAAAGAACTCGGTGTAGTCGAGATCGCCATATTTGTTCCGCCCCTTGGCACGCGCGCGCATCAGCAGCGGGGCGAGATATGGCCGTTTCTCGTCAAGTTTGCCCAGGATTGCCCGGACGTCGCGCTCGCGTCGTTCCAACGCGACCTTCTGGATGAAGGTGCCGACATCGAAATTGGCTGCCGCAAAGACCTGTGCGGCTCCGTGCTTCTCGATAGCCCGTCGATAGGGATCGAGCAGCGGGCGCAGATGCGCATTTTGATTGCCCTGCGGCCCGTAGGTTAGCACGTCGAACGACTGTCCCCGACACATCACGTCGGCATCGTGGATGACCCGGCTTACGGCACGCTGGATGCCATCTGGGGTGAAGTCGGGCGGGCGCTGTATGAAGGTGATGAACTCGCTGATCGCAGCCGGTTCACGCAGCAGCTCATGCCCGAACCCAAGCATGGTCGCGTAAAGGACGGCCATATGTACGCCGTCGCCCTTGCCGGCCAGGATGCCTGCTTCCAACGTCTCGCGAGACAAGACAGTAACCGACCTTGGTGGCTCGGCCACCTTGGCCTTGGAGAATGGCCACATCCGCTTGTTTCCCCTCTTAGTCGAGGGTCGCTACCTCGATGCCAGTCGCACCGTATCGCACGATTGGCTTCTTGCCATCCCGAACCGGGCACATCTGCGGTGGGATGCGTCCAAGCCGACCGTTCTCGGCTACTTGAGGGTTCGCACATAGCCGACGCCGTTGGGCTGAAGCCTCAACTCATCGACGTCCTTGCCCATGTAGCTGTTCTGGTTTGGTGGCCCGATCACCGTCACATACCGGCGCTGGACGAGACCTTCGATCGCCTGTTCCATTTCTTCCGCGTCGACGCCGGCGCGGGTCGGAAGCCCGTCTGATTTTCCTTGGTGGGTGCCGAGTTCGCGCATGATCCAGTTTTGCAGTTCGGTCAGTGGCATGATCGTATCCTCCTGGAGTTGAGTATAGGGCGCGCGACCCTGCCGGGCACGGCTCTATCGGCACGCTCGCCGCGCGCCGACCGAGCCACCGTGCCGGCGTCTCGGCCCATGCGGGTGACGATCCTCGCGTGAGGTGTGCCACGTGGCACACCTATTGCCGCGCCAAGCGGCGCGACGTCGCTGCGCAGGGCGCCGCGGCCCTCCCCCGGAGGCCCGCTGACGCGGGGAACACCAAGGGCTGCTGCCCTTTCGTTCCCGAAGCAAAATCGACAGCCCCGTGTGGTCCGCCAAGCGCGGCACCCGACGCCTTGTAGGCGTCGGCCGCGCTAGGGCGGCCTGCCCGCGCCAGGCCATCGATTTCGCTCCTCCCTCCCCATCCCGCTCCTCGCCGGAGAGGCAGACCCGGTTGCAGCGGCAACCGGCTGCGCCTCGAAAGAAGGAGAAAGGACAATGGCTTACACCCGATACACTGGCGACCCGTACTGGAAACGGGCGAAGTCCCCCGGCACCAGCGCCGACGGCACCCCCTACCGCAAGGGTGAGCGCGTGTTCTTCTATCCGCGCACCGGCGTCACCTACGCAGGCGGCAGCGCGCAACGCGCCTCGGCCGAGTTCGACGAACTCGCGAGCCTCGAAGGCTGACCCCCTCCCAGCAGCAATTCCATTCAGATCATGGAGCATCATCATGGCTATCATCCATCCCAAGCTCTCCCAGCTTCGCCTTTCCCCGCTCAACCAGCGCCGCGTGAAGCCATCTGCCGTCGAGGCGATGGCCGACGACATCGAGGCACACGGCCTGTTGCAGAACCTCGTGGCCTATGAGGACGACGGCCTGTTGTGGATTTTCGCCGGAGGGCGGCGTTACCGCGCACTCAAAATTCTGGCGAAGCGCAAGCGGATCAAGAGCAGTGACACATTTCCCGTCGAGCTGCGGACCAAAGAAGAAGCCATCGAGCTGTCGCTGGCGGAGAACTTCCAGCGCGAGGACATGCACCCCGCCGACAGCATCCGCGCCTTCGCCGCGCTCCGCGATACCGGCATGGACGCCGAGGAGATCGCCGCCCGGTTCGGTCAGGCGGTCAGCTTCGTTTACAAGATGCTCCGCCTGTCTGCGCTCGCCCCGGCGCTGATCGACCTGATCGCCAAGGACCAGTTGAGCCTTGAGGCGGCGCGCGCGCTCACCCTCACCGACGATCACGATCAACAGACCAAGGTCTGCAAGGCGGCGAACGGCCACGCCCACACCATCCGTCGGATGCTCACCACCGAGAAGGTCGACACCACCAGCGGCGCGTTCCTGTTCGTCGGGCGGGACGCTTATGAGGCCAAGGGCGGCACCATCACCATCGATCTGTTCAGCCAAGGAGCCGAAGGGTTCGCGGACGACCCCGAGCTTGTGCGCGAACTGGCGGAGGAGAAGCTGGACGCACTAGCGGACGAGTATCGCACTATCGGGTGGCATGAAGTCCGCGCTGCGCTGGAACGGCCCTACGACCTCTACATGAAGGCCAGCATGTATCCGGCGACCCGTGAGCCGACCGAGGCCGAGACGGAGCGGCTTGCCGCCATCGACGCCGAGATCGAGGCGATTGCCGCAGCCGAGGGCGAGGACAATGAACGCATCGACCCGCTCACCGACGAGCGGGACGCGATCACCGAAGGTTTGCGCGCCTTCAATCGCGAGCAGGTGGCCGTGGGCGGCGTCGCGCTATGGGTCGCGCACGACGGATCACTCGGCAAGAGCTTCTACCGCGCCAAGGCGGAGCCCAAGCCCAAGGCCAGCCATGACGGTCCGATCCCGCTCTACGGCAACAGCCTGTTCGCCGACCTCACCCGGATTAAGACGCGGATCGTGCAGGAGGCGATCGCAGCCGACCCCGCGCTGGCGCTGGACATCGTGCTCGACAGCCTTGCGGGCCAGTTGCTCCACGGCGCGCACAGCTACCAGATGGCTTTAGAGGTTCAGGCCAAGGCCGTGGCGACCGACGTGCCCGACGAGTTGATGGCGACCAGCGACGTGCGTTCGGTCGAGGACATGATGGCGACCCGCTTCGCCGCCATTCCTGCCGAGGGCCGGCTTGAGGCGATCCGGACCATGACCGCCGAGGACAAGGCGGCGTTGCTCGCCGGGCTTGTCGCGATGACGGTGGACGGCACGGTGTTCGCCGGCGGCTCTCCCGGCCAGCGGCACCACCATTTCGAGCAGATCGCTCGCGCGAGCGGCGTAGACATCGCATCGCGCTGGACCGCTCCCATCGGCCTGTTCGACAAGATGCGCCGTGCCGCGATGATCGATCTGCTGCGCGAGGAAGTGGGCGCGCCGAGCGCCGAGAATTGCGCGACCATCAAGAAGAAGGCCGACCTTGCCGTGAACGTGTCCGAGCGGTTGCCCGCCCGTTGGCTTCCCGCTCCCATGCGCATCGGTGTCTTCGACCGGGCCGAGCGCGAGCCAGAGGACTTCGACGCCGACATGGGCGAGGACGGCGGCGAGCAGGAGGACATGACCGACGAGGAACTGGCCTAAACAGCAAGGCCGGGGGCCGGTAATAATCGGCCCCCTTCCCTCCCTTTTCAACGCCAGCGGCCCCATCGCCGGCGCGCCAGCCCTGGCGGACTGGCGCGCCCGCAGCCCTTTCAGGTCCGCGGGGCGCCGCCCGACACGAGGCCGGGCGGCGCCGTGGCGACGTCGTGTCGCGACAAGGATTAGGCGGTAGTGAGCTGCTGGAGAGGTGTGCCACGTGGCACACCCTGCATGCTGACGGTCGGCATTCTATCGAGGAGCGCCAGCAAATCTCCGAGCGCGCGCCTCCGATAGGCGTTGTACCAGCGACGCCGGCGATGCTCGGCGGCGTCGTGGATCATGTGGCAGCGCTGACAAAGCGCGGCGAGGTTGCGCGGTCCGTTGTCGGTCGGATCGTGGTTCAGGTGCGCGCAGGCGATATACACTCGGGTGAGCCGAACGATCGCGGCGATGTCCGCACCGGCAACCCGGATGCGGCGTCCCCGCCCGTCGCGCCACTGGCGGCGATCGGCATCCCACCATCGCCCGTCACCAAGATGGAAGACGCGAGCCCCGTGCGGGCGCCGGCAATGCTCGCACCGACCCCCGGCCCGGCCGAACCGGATCATCTTCGACAGCTCCGGCCAGTCGATCGGGTAGAGCCAACGATGTTCCGGCATGATCGGCATGGCCGGATTCTGAATCATCGGCACCGAGAACGAAAGCAGAAAGTCGCGTATTCGCGAAGGTGGCTGCGCGATCGGCGCAGCCACACACGGCTCAGCCGTTCAGCGCATCCTTGACCGCCTTGGCGGGGACGAACGTCAGCTTCTTCGAGGCTGCGATCTGAATGGTCTCGCCGTTGGAAGGATTGCGCCCTTCGCGCGCCGGGCTGTCCTTGATCCTTGAACTTGCCGAAGCCGGACAAGGACACCTCCTCGCCCTTCGCTGCGGCCGCGACGATCGCGGCCATCAGATCGTCCACGACCTTGCGGGCATCGGCCTTGCTCAGGTTGTGGTTCGCAACCAGCGTCTCGGCAAGTTCGGCATTGTTCATGGTGTTCTCCCAAATCAGGACGCCTGGATAGCCGCGCGATCTCCGATTGGCGACCGGCTCAGTAATGACCACCGGGGGTGGGCGCTGTTGCGATGGCGGCTTCGCCGCGGGGAACGCCAAGGGCTCCGCCCTTTCGTTCCCGAACGACAATCTTGCCGCCCGTGTAATCCGCCGAGCGCGGCACCCGACCCAAAGGGCCGGCCGCGCTAGGGCGGCTCGCCCGCGCCAGCTTTCCAAGATTCTCGCTGCCCCTCCCCATCCCGTCCTCGCCGGACAGGCAGGGCCGTGAGGCCGAGTGGCCTTGCGGCCCATGCCAAGAAGGAGGATCAAGCCATGGCAACCCCCGAGCAGATCGACACCATCCGCCGTCTCAACGACGCGGTCCGCCAGAACCCCGGCACCGCCAGCCTCGCCAACGTCACGATCGGATTCCAGTCGCTGACAGAGCTGGACCGTCTTGCGGCACTGGTCGCGATTACCCGATATTCGCGGTTCGACGGCGACAACGATCCGTATGGGGAGCACGACTTTGGCGCGGTCTATAAGCTCGCGAGCGGAGCGTGGTCGGAGGACCGGCCAGACGACGTCGGGGCCATTGCCCAGACTGTGTTCTGGAAAGTCGACTATTACGACCCGAGCCTCACCTACGGCAGCGAAGCGCCATGGGACGAGCGGCTGACCAAGCGGGTGCTCACCATCATGCTTGCGAGCGAATACTAACCCCTTCGGCTCATTGGTATTAGGCAGTGATTTGTTGAGGAATCGCGCCGTTGAGCGTAGGGTTAACGACGGAAGGATACGTCATGAGCCAGATCGATCTTGAGGTGCTGCGCGGCCGTATCCGCTCGATGACGTTCGAGCGCGGCACGGCCGAGCAGATCGCGTTGTGGCGCGAGGACGTTGCCGAGGCGCGCGCCAACCTCGTCATCGAGGACATGACGCCGACCGGCGACGAGGACGCGATGTTCGCGATGATGCTGGACGAGGGCGTGCCGCCCTCGCTCATGCCGTCCATCATCCTAGGCCTCTACAAGCCAGGAACCAGCCAGATCGCAGCCTGACCTTGGCAGACGATCCCTACACCTATCCCGATACGGACACACTTCGGAACCGGCTTGGGATCACGGACGACAAGACCCTCACAGAAGCCGAGCGGAGACTGACCCAGGCGCGGGGGGCCGAAGCCGCGCGCCTGACCTTTCCGACCACGGCAGACGGCTATCGCGCTCTCCATCGGCATCTCTTCCAGGACCTGTACGAGTGGGCAGGCCAGGACCGTAGCGTCAACATCGCCAAGGGCGGGTCAAACTTCGCGCACGTCCCCTACATTGCGCGCGAACTCGACAAGCGCTTCGCCGATATCAGCACGGGTGACACCCTGAAGGGCCTCACCCGTGACGAGTTTTTCGACCGGCTCGGCAACCACATCAACGAAATGAACGCCATCCACCCCTTTCGCGAGGGCAACGGGCGGACGATGCGCCATCACGCCGCCCAGCTCGCGCGCGATGCTGGCCACCCGATCCGGATCGCCTCGATTGACAAGACCGCCTGGATGGATGCGTCCCGGCACGGCTTCCTCACCGGCGATCACCGACCCATGGCGGCGGTGCTCGCTGAGACGGCGATCCGGCGCGACCTCGCGCCCGAAGCGCGTATCGGCCCCGCCGGGATCGCCTTGCTGCCCCAGCGCGCGCCACCCGAGGGACAGCGTTACCGGGTGACGCTCGGCAAGGCGCGCGAGGAGCTGGAACGCTACCTCCCCGCTGCGCGTCATCAGGCGGCCGACCGGCTGCGCAGTCTCGTCAAGGAAGGCGCGTCGTCCGCGACCATCGCCAATGCGCGCACCGAGCTGGCCTACGTCCGTCACGCCAAGGGGCCGATCTATCAATCGCACCTGCTCACCTATCTCGGCGTCCGGCAGGTCGATGCGGTCATCACGCCCCAGCAAACCCCGCTCGAGCGCGTGCGTGAGATCGGAGCTGCGCTCGGCTCGCAGATCAACTCGCAGCAACCGGCACAGCTTCAGCGCGCCATCCGCTCGCTGGAGCGGCCGATCCTACCTCCCGGTGCCTCACCGGGCCAGGAACGGCTTGCCGAGGCGTTCCTGAAGAACACCGCCGAGAAGAACCACGCCGATCCACGTCTCGCGCCCGCCCAGGCGATCGTCGACGACGCCATGCAGAAGGCGCGTGACCGCGGCGAAAGCGCGCGCATGGTCAACGCGGTCGGGGAGTCTACCCGCCAGCTCATCGCCGACCGGATCAAGACCGGGGCTGCGCTCGAAGGGACGTCCGCGCTGCCACCCTCCCCGGGTACACCGCCGCCAGATCGCGGCAAGGATCGGAGCCGCTAGGCGGAGCCTAGCGTTCGTCGCGTCGGGTCGGGAAGACAGGCCCCCGCACCGCCATCTTGTCAGGATCATAGGGCTTCTGCAGGGCGACGATATCGTCATAGGAGCCGCGCAGCCACGTATCGATGTCCTCGGGCGCGAGGATCGTAATCATTGCCTTGGGGTGGATCGGCGCGACCAGCGTGTTCGGATCGCACGTCACCATGGTAAAGCCGTTTCCGCCCTCTGTGCGCTGCCAGAAGCCGGCTACCGCGAACACCGGCTGATCGGTCACGCCGAACCACATCTCCCCTTTGAGCGGAGGCTTGCCGTCGCCCAGATCATGCTTGTCAGGCGTGAACTCGCAAAACTCGGTCAGCGGCACGAGGCAGCGGTTCTCCGGCTTCTCTGCCAGCCTGCGCCATTGCGAAAGCCCGAGCTGGCGCACGTTGGTCATCGGCCATGCAGCTTTCCCGCCGAGCACGTCCCAGGTCATCACGTCCCAGGCCCGCTCCCCGCCCTGTTCGCGAATGACATAGTTGCGGCTCTTGGGGCGCAGCTCACGAGGGTCGAACCGATTGTCGCGGGGTCGTTCGCTGAACAGCTTCGCGGCCGATCCCCAAAGGGTCTCGGGCTCATTCGACATGCGGGCACGGTTACACATGGCGTCAGATATACCGATCCCACCGACGTCGCCTAGCGAGCGACCGGTATCTCCCCGATCCGCGTCGTCCAGGCCGGGCTTTTTTGCGATCGTTTGGTGTCGAACGATCGTGCCCCGCAGCCCTGCGCTGCCAAGACAACGGTGTTGCGTCCAAAGCGGTCGTTGAGCCCGTCCATTGCTGCCAGCAAGGCCGGGGCCTTGGGGTCAGGCGTTGCGAACAGGTCGGCTTGGCCCCGCCCTTCCGTCGTCAGGTCCTCCAGCAGCACGCCGCACTTGGTATAGACCCCGCCCGGCTCAAACATCGCCTCCATCATCTTTGTCGCGATCCCGACGATGACACGGGGATCGTTGGTCGGAGGCGACAGCCGCGCCGATCGCGACGCCGAAGGCGGGTTCGGCTTGTATCGGGAGCCATGGGCGAAGCCGATCAGCCGGCTCGCCGCCAACCCTTGAGCACGGATCTTCTCTGCCGCCCTCGCCGCACGTCGTGCCATCGCCTCGCGTAACTCGACGAGCGAGGTGACAGGTTCGCCGAACTGCCGTGTCACTGCGGTCGCCTTGAGCGGTTCGGGAGCGACCTTGAAGTCGTCGCACTCGACCCCGCCCAGCTCCCGCACGAGGCGTTCGAGGACGACCGTCCCGACATCGCGCGCGACCGCAGGCGGCAGCGCAGCGAGATCCGCCGTCGTCTTCACCCCGAGGGGCCGTAGCCGCGCTTCGAGCGCACCGCCGATCCCCCACACTTCCCCGACCGGCCAATGTTCGAACAGACGCCGTCGCAACTCTACGTCGTGGAGGTCGACCACCCCGCCCCAGACCTTCTCGGTCGCTTTTGCCAAGGCATTCGCGACCTTCGAGAGCGTGCGCGTCGGGCCGAGCCCGATCCGGGTCGGCAGTCCGACTGATCGGACGATGTCCTCACGGACCATATGCGCCACCTTCACATCGCCGAGGCCGTTTGGCAGCACCGGCAGCCGGAAGAAGCTCTCGTCAATCGAGTAGATTTCCACCGTATCGGAGTGCTCGGCAATCACGGCGTTGAACCGCCGGTTCAGGTCGGAATACAACTCATAATTGCTAGACCGGAGCTGGATGCCGTGCCGCTTGATCCGATCGCGGATCTTGAAGACCGGCTCACCCATCCGGACGTGGAGCGCCTTCGCTTCCTCGCTGCGGGCGACCGCGCACCCGTCGTTGTTGGACAGGACGATAACCGGCACACCGCGTAAGGAGGGATCGAACAGCCGCTCCGCGCTGACGTAGAAATTGGCTATGTCGACGATCGCCCAGGACATGGGCCTAGCGCCGGTAATCACGGACACCGGTCCGCACGACACCCCATATCTCAACCCCGTCTGCTGGCGTCGCCTCATAGCGTTGCTGACTATTGCGCGCCTCGAGGAACGCAGCACCGCGCCGGTGAACGAGCTGACGGCAGACGAACCCCCCGTCGACGATCGCGATGACTATGTGCCCTTCCGCCGGACGCATATCGCGATCGACCACCACCACGTCGTTATCGTGGATACCAGCCTCCAGCATGCTGCTGCCGCTGATCCGGAACACGAAACTCGCCGCCCGATCGAGCCGAAGCAGCTCGATCAGGCTTATCGCGTCATCCTCCCAATCCTGGGCGGGGCTTGGAAAGCCGGCTCCTGCTGCGCCAACGATGCGGAGAACGGTCCCCCTCGGTACGTCGGCGAGCGGGACCGGCTGCATGAGTGGCAGCATTATGATTCCCTTCGCGTCCTTGTAACGTGCGACGGAACGTAAAGGGAACAGGTTAGATCAACCGTTTAGCGCATCAGCCGTCTCCACGCTCGGGCCGAGGGCTTCGATGATCCTGCAGTCGGCCACGGTGTTGCGGCTACAGGAGTCGATCAGCGCGTCCAGTTCGCCCGCGAGGGCGGTCAGGTCGGCGATCTTCCGCGTAATCGCATCTCGGTGCTGGTTGGCGATCACGTCCACGGCCATGCAGGATTGCTCGCGACGATCGGCCAGCCCCATCAGCTCCCGCACCTGATCAATCGAAAACCCGAGGTCCCGCGCCCGACGAATGAAGGACAAGCGCCGCAGATGCTCGCCCTCGTAGGTTCGATAATTGCCGGCCGACCGCGCTGGGGCCGGCAGCAAGCCGATCTGTTCGTAATAGCGGATCGTCTCGACCTTCGTGCCCGTCGCCGAGGCCAGCTTCCCGATCGTCAGTTTCTCAGACATGGCGCTTGACCCTCTAGTGACTAGAGGGTGCATATAGGCTGCCAGATCGATTCTATCGAGGTGGCGAACATGGCCTGCACGAGCTGCGCGTCCGACAAGGCGGGCACCCTCAATGACCCGAAGTGGCGGCGCGCGCTGTGGATCGCGCTCGCCATCAATGGCGGTATGTTCGCGGTCGAGATCGTCGCCGGCATCACGGGCGGGTCGAAAGCGCTCCAAGCCGACGCGCTCGACTTCTTCGGTGATGCCGCCAACTACGCGATCAGCTTGGGCGTCGCCGGGATGGCGATAGCTTGGCGCGCGCGGGCAGCGATGCTGAAGGGAGCGACGCTTGCCGTGCTCGGGCTCTATGTCCTACTCGCGGCAGGCTGGGGTGCGCTTCACAGCACTGTACCCCATGCCGAGGTCATGGGCATCGTTGGGGTCGCGGCGCTCATTGCAAACCTGCTGGTCGCAGTCATGCTGTACCGCTTCCGCAGCGGTGACGCGAATATGCGCTCGGTTTGGATCTGCTCGCGCAACGATGCGATCGGCAATATCGCCGTGGTGCTGGCCGCAGGCGGCGTCTTTGGTCTCAACAGTGCCTGGCCTGACCTTTTGGTGGCCGCATTGATGGCGGTGCTGGGTCTTTCGGGGGGCTTCCAGATCATGCGACAGGCGCGTGCCGAACTGCGATCCAGTTCCACGCCTGCCCCTTCCACTTACAGGCAGCCGTTACATGGCAATTGGTAAGCTGCTAAGGCGAGGGCCGATGCACCGGCTATCCGCCTTGTTCCTTTGTTTTATGCTTATGCTGTCGCTTGGGCTGGGATCGGTCGCGCACGCGACCGAAGGTGTAAGATGCGTCGATTCTACCTCCGCCAGCTCGCTCGAACATAGCAATGGTGACGGGGACCAGGTGCCGGCCGACGCCGACAAGGCCTACCCGCACCATCATGGCGGATGCCACGGCCATCATATCGGCGTGCCGTTCGAGCCTAATCTTGCTGCCTCTCTGAGTGGGCTCCCTATGGCGCCGGTCGCGTGGAGCCACGACCCGATGGCACCAGTGCCTTCGGACCCCGCCCTGCGACCTCCCCAAGCCTGACGAGCGCCTCACCCGCCGGGAGCTTCCCGAGCGGCTTCCCAGGTTCGTCAGGAGTTCGTCATCATGTCCCGTATTATCGCGGCCGTATTGGCCGTGGCGTCGTGCGCATCGATCGCGCACGCGCAATCATCCGAACCAGCATCGACCAGTTCCCCGCTCACGCTCGAGCGGGCGCTGGCGCTCGCCGGCGCAACTGCGCCTAGCCTTGAAGCAGCCACGGCAGGGGTGCGGGCCGCCGAGGCGGGGCGCACCGTCGCAGGCTACCGCCCCAACCCGTCGATCGTCGCCGAGACCGAGAACATCGCCGGCAGCGGCCAATATCGGGGTCTCCGCAGTGCGGAGACAACAGCCGGCCTGGCGCTCCCGATCGAGCTTGGAGGGAAGCGCTCGGCCCGGATCGCGGTCGCTGACGCGATCGGCAACCGGGCGCGGATCGGAACGGCGCTGGCCGAGGCCGATCTGCGGCTCGCCGTCACGCAGATCTACATCCAGGCAGCATCGGCCGAACGCCGCCTCGTCACAGCCCGCGAACAGGCCGGCATCGCCCGGGAAGCGCTACGTGCAGCCGGTGTACGCGTGCAGGCGGGACGGGCGTCACCGCTCGAACAGCAGCGTGCCGACGTGCTGCGCATCAACGCAGAGACGGCCGTGGAGCGTGCCCAGCGGCTTGCCGAGGTAGCGCGAGACAATCTCGCGCGGCGGATCGGCCAGCCAGTGGCCGGCCCGCTGGACCTCGCATGGTATGATCGCGTCGAGGGCTTCGGACCGGCAAGGCCGATCGAACCCGCCGGCACGCTGGCGCTGGCCGCCGCCCGTGCCGACGCAACGACGGCGGAGGCGCAGGTGCGGCTCGCCCGATCGCAGCGCGTTCCCGATGTGACGTTGAGCGCCAGCGCACGACGGCTCGAGGCGACCAACGACGTCGCCGCGGTGTTCGGCGTGTCCATTCCCTTCCCCGTTTTCAACAACGGCAAGGCAGCCATCGCCCAAGCAAGCGCACAAAGCGATCAGGCGCAGGCCCTGCGGCGTGCCGCCGAGCTGGACGCGGCGCAGGACATCGCAAACGCTCAAGCGGAGGTGGCGAATGCGGCCACCTCCGCACGGAACGCGAGCGGTCCGGTGCTGGCTTCGGCAGCCGAGGCCGCTCGCATTGCGCGGATCGGCTACCGCGAGGGCAAGTTCGGCCAGCTCGATTTGCTCGATGCCGAGCGGACTCTGTCCGAGACGCGGACCGCCGCGATCGACGCGCTCGCCACCTACCATGACGCAAAGGCACGCCTTGAACGGCTCGTTGTCGCCGCGCCCTCTCCTGAGGAAAGCAATCAATGACGAAGATCATCATGCGCGCGCTGGCGCCCGTAACCCTGGCCCTCATCCTTGCCGGATGCGGCGGGACCAGCAGCAGCGGTGAAGCCGGCGAGAAGGCCGGAGCCGAAAAGACGGAAGGTGCCGAAGCCAACGAGGCCAACGAAGGTCCGAAGGATGCCGTCACCCTGTCCGCCCAGCAGATCGCAGACGCCGGTATCGAGGTCACGCGGCCCACGGTAGGTGGCGTCGCCGGTGCGATCGAGCTTTCGGCGACGATCGAGGGCGATCCGCAGGGCGTGCAGGTGGTGTCGGCATCGGTGGGCGGGCGTCTCGTCTCGCTGACACGCAATCTCGGACAACCCGTCGGCCGCGGCGATCCGCTCGCTATCATCGAGAGCCGCGAAGCGGCTTCGCTCAAAGCCGAGGTGGAAGCCGCTCGCGCGCGTGCCGCCCTTGCGCAATCGAACCTCCGTCGCGAGCAACGCCTGTTCGCCGAGCGCGTCTCGCCGGAACAGGATCTCGTAGCGGCGCGGACCGCCGCCACGGAAGCCAGCATCGCGCTTCGCCTGGCGCAGCAGCAACTGTCCGCAACCGGCAGCGGAGGCGGTGCGCTCAACCGCATCGCTGTACGCTCGCCAATTGCCGGCCAAGTCATCGCCCGTTCCGCCACGCTCGGGCAGACGGTCGCAGCCGACGCCGAGCTTTTCCGGGTCGCCAATCTTTCCAAGGTCACGGTCGCGACTTCGCTGGTGCCCAGCGATGCGGGCCGGGTGAAGCCCGGCGCGCGTGTCGAGGTGACAGCCGCAGGACGTCGTCAGGAGGGGCGCGTCACGTTCGTGTCCCCTATTCTGGATGAGACGACGCGCTTGGTGCCGGTGATCGTCACGCTCGATAATGCCGGCAGCACATGGCGCGTCGGCGAGACGGTCAATGTGTCGATCCTGGTGCCCGCAAGCGGAGACCGCACTGTCGCCGTGCCATCGGCCGCGGTCCAGATGATCGATGACAAGTCGTTCGTCTTCGTGCGGACTCCCACAGGCTTCCGGGCAACGCCGGTGACATTGGGCCGCACCAATGGGGGCCAAGTTGTCGTCACGTCCGGGCTGACCGGCTCGGAGCGGATCGCCTCCACCAACAGCTTCACGCTCAAGGCCGAACTCGGCAAGGGCGAAGGCGGGGACGAGGACTGAGCCATGATCGGTCGCATCGTCACCCTCTCCGTCGAGAAGCGCTGGCTTGTTCTGCTTCTCACGATCGCCGCGGCTCTGCTCGGGATCGGCGCGCTGCGCCAGCTGCCGATCGACGCCGTTCCCGACATCACCAACAACCAGGTGCAGATCAACGTCGTCGCCCCTGCCCTCTCACCCGACCAAATCGAGAAGCAGGTCGCGTTCACGGTCGAGACCGCGCTCGCGGGCATCCCCGGCCTCGAATATACCCGCTCGCTCAGCCGCAACGGCTTCGCCCAGGTCACGGCCGTCTTCACCGAGAAGACCGATATCTACTTTGCCCGTAGCCAAGTCGCGGAGCGGCTGCGGACTGCGGAGGAAGACCTTCCCGAAGGCGTGAACCCCGAAATGGGGCCGATCGCGACCGGGCTCGGCGACATCTTCATGTGGACCGTCGAGTACCGCGAACTGGATCAGGTTCATCACCGCAACGGCGAGCCGGGCCTGCAACGCGATGGTAGCTACATCACCCCGGAAGGCGACCACCTCGTCAGCGAGGCCGACAAGGCGACGTACCTGCGAACCGTCCAGGACTGGATCGTCACTCCCCAGCTCAAGAGCACGGAAGGACTGGCGGGGGTCGATTCCCTCGGCGGATATACCAAGGAATATCTCGTCGTCCCCGACGTGCAGCGCATGGCCGCCATGCGGCTCACACTGCAGGACCTCACCACGGCGCTGGAGCGCAACAACACCAGCGCTGGTGCCGGTGTTGTTAATCGCAATGGCGAAGGGCTCGCCGTCCGATCCGATGGACGTGTGCGCAATGCCGACGAGCTTGCCCGCACCGTCGTTGCCACCCGGGAGGGTGTGCCGATCCTGCTCAACCAGATCGCGACCATTCGGATCGGTCAAGCACTCCGCATGGGTTCGGCGTCCGAGAACGGCCACGAAGTGGTGGTCGGGACGGCGGTCATGCGGATCGGTGAGAACAGCCGCACCGTCTCGACCGGGGTCGGCGAGCGACTGACGCAGATCGGGCGCTCGTTGCCGGTCGACGTCGTTGTGAAGCCGGTGATGAACCGGACCGAGTTGGTGAACTCCACGATCTCGACGGTTGCCCGCAACCTCGCCGAAGGCGCGCTGCTGGTCATCGTCGTCCTGTTCGCTCTGCTCGGCAACTTCCGCGCGGCGCTGATCGCGGCGCTCGTCATCCCGATCACGATGCTGCTCACCAGCATCGGCATGTTGAAGGTGGGCGTCTCGGCCAATCTGATGAGCCTCGGCGCGCTCGATTTCGGCCTGATCGTGGACGGTGCCGTCATCATCGTCGAAAACGCATTGCGACGCCTCGCCGAAGCCCAGCATGGGCGCGAGGGCGAGCTGACGATGGAACAGCGGCTTGGGCTGGTTGCGGCGTCCGCCCGCGAGATGATCCGACCGTCCGTTTACGGCCAGGCGATCATCATCCTCGTTTACGCGCCGTTGCTCACCTTCACCGGCGTCGAAGGCAAGATGTTCGAGCCGATGGCGCTCACCGTCATCATCGCGCTCGTGTTCGCCTTCATCCTGTCGTTGACCTTCGTGCCCGCGGCGATCGCCATCTGGCTCAGCAAGCGGGTAGAGGAGAAGGAAAGCCGGGCGGTGACGTTCCTCCGGCAGCGCTACGAACCGGGGCTCGACGCCGCCATGCGTCGGCCGACGCTCACCGTCGGCGTCGCGATCGGCGCGCTGGCGCTTGCCGGCGCCGCCTTCACTACCCTGGGCCAGGAATTTTTGCCCCAGCTCGATGAGGGTAACATCCTCGTGCAGGCCGTGCGTATCCCCGGCACGTCGGTCGACCAGAGCCAGGCCATGCAGTTCCAGGTGGAGAAGGCCTTGGCGAAGGCGCCGGAGGTCCGGTTCGCATTCTCGCGCACAGGAACCTCCGAGATCGCGTCGGACCCGATGCCGCCGAACGCCACAGACACCTTCGTCATTCTGAAGCCGAAAGCGGAGTGGCCGGACCCCGGTCTCTCCAAGGAAGAGCTGGTGGAGCGCCTGGAGAAACGACTCTCCACCCTCCCTGGCAACGCCTACGAGATCACCCAGCCCATCCAGATGCGCTTCAACGAGCTGATCGCGGGCGTCCGCGGCGACATCGCGATCAAGGTGTTCGGCGACGACTTCGGCGAGATGAATGCGACCGCCGATCGGATCGCCGGCATTCTGCGCCGGACGCAAGGTGCTGCAGACGTGCGGGTCGAGCAGACCGAAGGCCTACCGATGCTCGACATCCGGCCGAACCGCACCGCCATGTCGCGGGTCGGAGTAACCGCCGGCGATGTGCAGGACACGGTCGCCGCAGCAATCGGCGGCCGACAGGCCGGCGTGATCTTTGAGGGGGACCGCCGCTTCCCGGTCGTGATCCGGATGGCGGAAAGCACAAGGTCGGACCTGACGGCCGTCGCCCAGGTGCCGGTGCCGACCGCGGGCGGCGGTTTCGTACCGCTGTCGACCGTCGCCGAGATCTCCGTTGTCGACGGGCCCAACCAGATCAGCCGGGAGAACGGGAAGCGGCGTGTGGTGGTGCAGGCCAACGTCCGTGACCGCGATGTTGCCGGCGTGGTGGCCGATGCTCGGGCAGCCATTGATGCTCAAGTGAAGCTACCAGCAGGGACGTACCTTGAGTGGGGCGGTCAGTTCGAGAACCTTGCATCTGCCCGTGACCGGCTCAGCGTCGTTGTCCCCATCTGCTTCATCGTCATCATGTTCCTGCTCTACGGTGCGCTCGGCTCCGTCAGGGACGCGCTGATCGTGTTCACCGGCGTTCCGCTTGCCCTGGTGGGCGGCATTCTCGCGCTGGTGCTGAGAGGCATGCCGTTCTCCATTTCCGCGGCTGTCGGCTTCATTGCGCTGTCCGGCATCGCGGTCCTCAACGGGTTGGTCATGGTGACATCCATCCATGATCTGATGCGGGAAGGTATGGATCGGGCGCTTGCGGCTCACCGGGGCGCGCTGGTTCGGCTCAGGCCAGTCGCGATGACCGCACTCGTGGCATCGCTCGGTTTCGTGCCGATGGCGCTGGGGCATGGTGCGGGAGCGGAGGTGCAAAAGCCGCTGGCGACCGTCGTCATCGGGGGCCTGATCTCCGCGACGCTGCTCACCTTGTTCGTGCTGCCGACACTTTATGCCCGCTTCGGCAGTCGTGAGCTGCCGCCAGCGGGCAATCGGCAGACAGCGCCCGTCGCGGAGGTGCCGGCATGAGTGAAGAGAGCTTCGATCTCGACACGGCCGAAAAGCGCCGGACGCTCTGGATAGTTCTGCTGCTCAATCTTGGGCTGGCGGCAGGCTTCGGCGTGTCCGGCGTGGTGGCGGATTCGAGCGCTCTGATCGCAAACGGCCTCGACAACGCCTCCGATGGGATCGTCTATATCATCAGCTTGCTCGCGCTCTCGCGTTCACAGGTCTGGAAACGAGGGGCGGCACTGACATCGGGCGTGTTGCTGCTGCTCTTTGCCGCCGGTGTGCTGCTCGATGCCGGGCGGCGCTACTTCTCCGGGAGCGAACCGCTCGGCCCCACCATGATCGGGATGGCGATCGTCGCGGCGTTCGTGAACGGTCTCTGCTTGTGGCTGCTGAAGCGGTTGCGCGAGCCCGATGTGAACATGCGGGCGGCAACGACCTTCAGCCTCAACGACTTCGTATCCAATGGCGGAATTATCTTGGCCGGCCTGATCGTGTTGTGGACTGGTCAGAACTGGCCCGACCTCGTCGTCGGCGTTGCTGTCGCCGCGATCGCGGTGAAAGGCGGCCTCGAAATCCTGCGTGATGCCCGCTCCGATGCGGACACAGAAGGAACAGATCAATGAGCGCAGGCCATGACCACGGCGGACACGCCCACGACCACACTGCTGGGGCGAACGCCAAGATGCTGAGCTGGGCGCTGGCGCTCACAACCGCCTACTTGTTCGCCGAGGTTGTCGGTGCCTTCGTCTTCAACAGCCTCGCCCTTCTATCCGACGCAGCGCACATGCTCACCGATGTGGCCGCGCTCATGATCGCGCTGCTCGCGATCCGGTTCGGGCAGAAGCCCGCCGACGACAAGCGGACGTTCGGCTACAAGCGGTTCGAGATCCTGGCCGCAGCCTTCAACGCCCTGCTGCTGTTCGGCGTGGCGATCTACGTGCTGGTCGAGGCGGTGCAGCGCTTCCGCCAGCCTGAGGCGGTCCAGTCGACGGGGATGATGATCGTCGCGGCGATCGGACTCGTGGTGAACCTCATATCGATGAAGTTGCTCACGTCCGGCAAGGACACCAGCATGAACGTCAAGGGCGCTTACCTTGAGGTCTGGGCCGATATGATCGGCTCCGTCGGCGTGATCGCAGGAGCGCTGGCGATCCGGTTCACCGGGTGGACGTGGGTCGATCCGATCGTAGCGGTCGGGATCGGGTTATGGGTGCTGCCCCGGACATGGGTGCTGCTCCGGGACACGACCAACGTGTTGTTGGAGGGCGTCCCCGGAGGGATCAAGTTGCCCGAGTTGCGTGCCGGCATCGCCGAATTGCCCGGAGTTGCCGGGGTCCACGACCTCCATGTCTGGTCGATGGCATCCGACGACATCAACTGCACCGCACACGTCACGCTTGCTGATGGCACCGATGCCGATGCGGTCAGGAAGAGGGTCGCGGACCTGCTCGATAGCCGGTTCGGAATCGAGCATTGTACGATCCAGACTGAGGCAGCAGCCGAGCCTTGCGAGGATACCGGGCACCTGCACCCGTGAGCCCGATGTGACGACAAGGAAGCGATGGCGATGGACGGAGGAAGCCGACGCAGAGCTTCGCCATCGGATTGTCACGAAACAGCCCTTGGCGACGATCGCCAGGGAGATGGGCAGAACCATGGACGGCGTTCGCGGCAGGGCGGCATCGCTACGGGTCGCTCTTCCGTCTCCTGCGCGGCCTTGGCGTGAAACAGTGAAGCGTGGTCCTAAACCGAAGCCGGTGAAAACCCTGCCGACCGGCGAAGAATGAGGCCACGTAGCTGAGGGCCAAACCGGCATGCCGCGTATTGTTCTACGGGCGGGGGGCTTAGCGGAGACGACCGATGCACCACCAGATGAGCGCCGAAATGCAGGCCTGCATGGATGCCTGCCACCACTGCCACATCACCTGCCTGTCGATGACGACCCAGCATTGCCTTCAGGTAGGCGGCGCGCACGCCGCGCCCGACCACATCAAGATCATGCTCGATTGCGCACAGGTTTGCGCCACCTCGCTCGACTTCATGGCCCGCGGCTCCGACCAGCATAAGCTCGTGTGCGGCATCTGTGCCCAAATTTGCCGGGCCTGCGCGGCGAGCTGCAAAGAGCTGGACGGCATGGAGGAATGCGTCGCTGCGTGCGAGCGGTGCGCGGAGGAATGCGAGAAAATGGCCGCGTGAGCGGCAAGGCGGGCGGCGTTCGGCCGCCCGCCCCTCACATCGCCGAAGCGGGTGGTTCGAGTGTTCCCAGCCATGCAACGAGCGCCAGGATCGCCCCTGCGCAGCTCGCCTCGACCGCAAGGCTGCGCCGCAGGGCGCAAAGCGCGCCGTGATGATCGGCCGCGGCGATCGCGCGCTCGAACGCCGGCGTAAGTCTAAAGCGGTTGAACGACGCGAGCGCGAGCATTGCGCCGAAGAGCGCGAGCTTGGCGATCAGAAGCTGGCCGTAGCGCGTAGTCGTGAGGTCCGGCAGATTGGCGAGGCCGACCAGCAGCCACGCGTTGACGACACCCGTGACGACGATCGTGCCGACCAGGATCGTGCCGACCAGCCCGAATCCATGCAGTGCGCGGTGCGTCAGGGTCAGATGGGCGGCGTCGACGCGGCCAACCGGCCGGGCGACGAGAAGCACGAACCCGAGCAGCGCTCCGGCCCAGGCCCCGCCGGCAAGCAGGTGGAGAATGTCGGCGCCCAGATGCACCCAGCCAGTAGCGCCCTCGTCCATCGCGCCGTGTCCCGTCCAGGCAAGTGTTGCGAGCGCCACGGCCGCAGCGAACGCCACCAGGCCGAGCAGAGCCGCGCGACCGGATGCCACGAGGGCCGCGATCAACGCCACCACGAGCGCAGCCATGCGCGCTTCCCACGCGGCGCCCGTCGCGGACCCGGAGAGGAGCATCCCGATCGCCTCCCAATCGATCGGCCAACCCGGCGCCCCGGCCATCGCCGCCGCCAGCAGCGCGAGGGCGATCCCGGAGAACAGGAGGCTGAGCAGGCCGCTTCCGACAAGCCAGGGGCGCAAGGCGAGTGCGTCGGCGCGCTCGCCTGCTTTGAGGCCGTAGAGACTGAAGGCCGACAGGCCGAACAATCCGCTCAGCGTTGCATAGAGCGCGAAGCGAACCGCGATCAGCGGCCAGTCAGTCTCCACCCTTACTTGACCGCGAAGGCGAAGTTTCCGGCTACCCGGTGAGTGTCGACCGAGACCACGTGCCACGCGACGCTGTAGCGCCCCGCGGCGAGCGGCGCCTTGGGCGTGACGATGAGCGTGCGGCCATCATCGGCGACCCCGGCCGCAGCCGCGACCTTCATGGGCGGGTGCGCGGCGCCGCCATGCGCTGTCATCATCAGGTCCGCGCCCGAAAACTTCGGCATCAGCTTTTCGCTGAACCGAAGCGCGAGACGCGCTGGCTTGGCGACAGTCGCGTTCGGCGCCGGTGAGGCGGACAGCAACTTAGGGTGAGCCTGAGCGGCGCTGGCGAGCCCGAGGATGGCAAGGGCGGCAGGGACTAGGTGTTTAGTCCCGGCATCTGGTGGATCGGATTGAGGATGAACCGGTCTGGATCCGAAGTCCAGATTTTGGCGATGTATTCGTAGGGTGTGAGGCCGCTGAGCGTTTTGAGCCGGCGGGCGAAGTTATAGGCAGCCATGAAGTCGGCGAGGTGCGTCCGTAGCTGGTCATGGCTCTCGTAGTGGAAGCGCTTGACGGTCGCCTCTTTGATGGTGCGGTTCATCCGCTCGACCTGACCATTGGTCCAAGGGTGGTTCGGCTTGGTGAGCCGGTGCTCGATATCGTTCGCCTCACAGATCATGTCGAAGCGCATCTGCCGCGACCAGGCGGTGTTACGGTTGCGCGGCTGCTCGGCAAACTGGATGCCATTATCGGTCAGGATTGCGTGGATGCGATAGGGCACGGCTTTCAGCAGGTGTTCGAGGAACTCCCACGCCGTTCGCCGATCAGCCTTGTCGACCAACTGGGTGACGGCGAACTTGCTGGTGCGGTCGATGCCGACGAACAGGTAGAGCTTGCCTTCGGCGGTCTGCACCTCGGCGATATCGATGTGAAAGAAGCCGATCGGGTAGCGCTTGAAGCGCTGTCGTTTCGGCTTGTCGCCCTCAATGTCCGGCAGGCGGGATATCCCGTGTCGCTGGAGACATCGATGCAGCGCGGAACGCGTCAGATGCGGGATCGACGGCTGCAAGGCATAAAGGCAGTCATCCAGCGGCAGTAACGTATGCCGCCGGAACGCCACAACCGCCGCCTCCTCGGCTTCAGTCAGGGTCGTGGAATGAGGGGCCTTCGGCCCGGTCTTCAGATCCTCAACCGTCGCCCGCTTACGCCACTTCGCCACCGTCTTGGGGTTGATCCCAAGCTCTCGGCTCAGCGCCGAGAGCGAAGCTTGCGATCGCTGTATTGCTGCTCTGACGGCGTGCGTGGTCGTGGCGCTCCCGTGACGTACCTGTCCCATACCGCTTCCTTCCATTCCAACGAAAGGATCGCACCATCAAACCGTGGGATCAAACAACTAGGGCGCGACGCATGAGGTTACTCCGTGATGTTCTGTCCATTCTACGCGGCACAGTCGCGCACCCCTCACGCGACCGATGAGGGATGATGGGCAGCGCTGCGTAACCAGTGTTAGAGGGGCGGAGTGGAAAACATGGATGATCTGGACAGAGCGTTGGCGAGATTGGCGGGAGCACCTGTTCCGGCCGCGCTGGACGACGTCGAAGCACGTGTTCTCGCCCGCATCGGCACCCGGCCGGTCGTGCGACAGGCCGGGCTCGGCATCGGTGTGGTGACGGTCGCGGCATTGGCGATCGGCATGATCGGCGCCGAGTTGCCGGCGACCGCGAGCCCCGCGGTGTCGCTCGCACCGCTCGGTGGGGCTTCGCCGCTCGCACCCTCGACTTTGCTGATAGGCGAGCCGTGACCTCGACCAAGCGCGTCGTTCTGTGTGTCGTCCTCGCCTTTGTTGCGGCGATCGGAGGCGTGTTCGTCGGACGTGCGCTGTTGCCCCATCCCAAGCAGCCGGGCACCGCGCTGCACGAGGTATTGCACCACAAGCTCGCGCTCGATGCCGATCAGCAGGCAAAGCTGAAGGTTCTGGAGGACCGGTTCGCAGTGCAACGGCGCGCTCTCGAGCTGGAGTTGCGCGCGACCAATGCCCGGCTCGCCGAGGCGATCGAGGCCGAGCACGGCAACGGTCCGCGGGTCACGGCCGCGGTCGATCAGAGCCATGCCGCGATGGGCGAGCTGCAGAAGGCCACGTTGGCGCATATCTTCGCCATGCGGCAGCTTCTGCGGACCGATCAGACCTCCCAGTTCGACGACGCGGTGGTGAAGGCGCTCACCGACGGCCAGGGGTGAGCCTCGATTGGACCACGCTGTCCGATGGCGAGCTGGCGACGCTCAGCATCGCGGGTCGGCAGGCCGCTTTCGCCGAAATCGTGCGACGCTACCAACAGCCGGTGTTCCGGCTCGCGCGGGCATGCGTCGGCGAACCCGACGAAGCGCTCGATCTGGTGCAGGAGACGTTCGTGGCCGCACACCAGGCCCTCCCGCGCTACGACGGGCAGCGCGCCATGAGAGCGTGGCTTTCGACGATCGCGATCAACAAATGTCGTGACTGGGCGCGAAAGCGCACGGTGCGCCGGTTCTTCTCCTTCGCGGCCCCCATCGATCATCGGGCTGAAGCTGTGGTGGACGATCAGGTGGCGATCGACGACGGCGCAGCCGACCGCCAGGAGCTGGACCGGGTAACAAAAGCCATTTCCGCTCTGCCCATGAATCTAAAAGAGGCTCTGGTGCTGCGCACCATCGAGGGTTTGAGCCAAGCCGAAACCGCCGACGTGCTGGGGATCAGCCAGAAGGCTGTCGAAACCCGCCTCTACCGTGCCCGCTCGCGCCTCCTCGAAAAGTTGAACACCGAACAAGGGATCGGCGTGCGGGACGCGTAGAAGGAGTGAAACGGGCCGGTAGCGGCCCACCTTGGAGGAGCTTTCATGTCGCGCGTTCTCGACCGCCGCCAAGTGCTGCGCGGTGCCACCCTAGCCGGAAGCGGCCTTGCTCTGTCGGCCTATATGCCGGCGTGGGCGCAGCCGGTGTCCGCGGGCATCGCCAAGCCGTTGCCGACAGTTTCGGGCGACGACATTACGCTAAAGATCGCTCACCAGATGATGATGATCGACGGGCGGCAGAGCCACGCGATCGGCATCAACGGCACCGTGCCCGCTCCGCTCATCCGCTTGCGCGAGGGGCAGAACGTGCGCCTCCACGTCGTTAACGATCTGGATGAGGAAACCTCTATTCATTGGCACGGGCTGCTGGTGCCCTTTCAGATGGACGGCGTGCCCGGCATTGCCTTTCCAGGCATCCCGGCAAGATCGACCTTCACCTACGAGTTCCCGATCATCCAGAGCGGCACCTACTGGTATCACAGCCACTCGGGGCTCCAGGAGCAGGAGGGGCACTACGGGCCGATCCTGATCGACCCCAAGGACCCCGACCCGGTGCAGTTCGATCGCGAGCACGTCATCGTGCTGTCCGATCACAGCTTCCAGCACCCGCACTACCTGTTCGACCGCCTCAAGAAGGAGTCGGGCTACTTCAACCGCCAGCGCCAGACCTTAAGCGGGCTGCTGGCGGGCAAGGATCAGCCGCTCAAAGAGCGGCTGATGTGGGGCAAGATGCGGATGGACCCCGCCGACGTCGCCGACGTGACCGCCTCGACCTACACCTATCTGGTCAACGGCCATGGTCCCAAGGACAATTGGACAGCGCTGTTCCGGCCGGGCGAGCGGGTCCGGCTTCGCTTCATCAACGCGTCGTCCATGACCACCTTCAACGTCCGCATCCCCGGCCTGCCGATGACGATCGTCGCGGCCGATGGATTGAACGTGCGCCCCGTTCAGATCGACGAGTTCCAGTTCGGCCCGGCCGAAACCTATGATGCGATCGTCACGCCGCCTGACATGCGCGCCTACACGCTGGTGGGCGAGAGCGTCGATCGCTCCGGCATGGCGCGCGCGACGCTCGCACCCCGCGAGGGCATGGCTGCCGAAGTCCCGCTGCTCCGCAAGCGGCCGCTCGCGACCATGAAGGACATGGGCATGGGCGGTCATGACATGAGTACCATGGATCACGGCTCCATGCAGGGCATGGAGAGCGGTGCGACTGGCGCGCAGGCCGGATCGATGGCGGGCATGGACCACAGCACGATGGACCATGGTGCGGGTGCCGGTTCGATGCAGGGCATGGACCATAGCCAGATGAACCATGGCGAGGCCGGCGCTGCTGCTGGCGCCATGGCCGGGATGACCGCGCCGCAGGCTCAGAGTGGCGCGATGGTCGGGATGGATCACGGATCGGGTGCGATGTCGATGGCGGGCATGGACATGGGCAGCATGAACATGCGCGATTTTTCGAAGGCCCCGGGTGTAAAGAAGGGTCCGGGTGTCCAGACCATTTCGGCCATGCCAGTCGATCGCACCGGCGAGCCAGGTCAGGGACTGGAGAACGTCGGGCACCGCGTGCTGACCTATCGCGATCTTGTTGCCCTAGACCGCAATCCCGACACGCGGGCACCCGAGCGCGAGATCAAGCTCCACCTGACCGGTAACATGGAACGGTACATGTGGGGCTTCGATGGCGAGAAGCTTTCGGAGAACCCAGATCCGATCACCCTGCTGCACGGCGAACGGGTGCGTGTCACCCTCATCAATGACACCATGATGGGCCATCCCATTCACATCCACGGTCACTTCTTCGACCTGGTGACGGGGAAAGGCGCTTACGCGCCCCGAAAACATACCGTGCTCGTCCAGCCAGGTGGCACGGTGAGCTGGGACGTGACAGGCGAGGAAGGCGATTGGGCGTTCCACTGCCACATGCTCTACCACATGCACGCAGGGATGATGCGCGTCGTCCAGGTCCGCAAGGCCGGGGAGGCGGCAGCGTGAACCGGTCGCTCCTTCTCGCCGGCCTCGCCTCGGCAGTCGTCGCCAGCCCAGTGGTCGGGCAAAGCATGGATCATTCCATGCACAACATGCCGGGAATGACCATGCCGGCTAAGCCCGCAGCCAAAGCGCCCCCCAAGCCCGCGCGCAAAGCAGCCGCGAAACCCGCGGCCAAGCGGAAGGCCCCTGTTCGACGTGCGGCCCCCCGTCATGCGCCGACCGCGCCGGCCCGGGCGGCCGATCCGCACGCCGGTCATGACATGAGCGGGATGCAGAGGATGAACATGGGGGGCCGCGGCCAAGCGGAAGGCCCCTGTTCGACGTGCGGCCCCCCGTCATGCGCCGACCGCGCCGGCCCGGGCGGCCGATCCGCACGCCGGTCATGACATGAGCGGGATGCAGAGGATGAACATGGGGGGCAGCAGCCCGCGCCCGCGCAAGATCCGCACGCCGGGCACGACATGTCCGCCATGCCCGGCATGAGTTCCCCGGCAGCAGCCGGGCAGGACCCGCACGCCGGGCATGACATGAGCGCGATGCCCGGTATGGCGATGCAGGGTAGCCAGGCAGGCGCCAAGGTCGGGACCGACCTTCCTCCCGGCAACAAGCCCGCTCCCGCGCCGTCCGACGATCATCTCGCCGATCGCTTCTGGGGTGCGAATGCCATGGCCAGCTCGCGCGAGAACGATCTGCGGCGCGAGCATGGCGGGATGACCTACTATCAGGTGCTCTTCAATCTCGCGGAGTATCAGGCCCGCAAGGGAAGCGATGGCTACCGCTGGGATGGCGAGGCTTGGATCGGAGGCGACATCAACCGGCTCTGGCTGAAGTCGGAGGGTGAAGGCAGCTTCGGTAAGTCACTAGAAAGCGCCGAGGTGCAGGCGCTCTACAGCCACGCCCTCGATCCCTACTGGAACCTTCAGGCCGGCGTCCGCTACGATTTCAAGCCGAACCCGTCGCGCACCTATGCGACGATCGGGATCGAAGGCTTGGCCCCCTACCAGTTCGAAGTGGAGGGTGCGCTGTTCCTCTCCGACAAGGGGGACGTGCTCGCCCGCGCCGAGGGCTATTACGACCAGCGCATCACCAACTACTTCGTTCTCCAGCCCAGGTTGGAGGTCAACTTTGCCGCCCAGGACGTGCGCGAAACCGGGATCGGCTCCGGCCTTACGGACCTGGAAGCCGGTTTGCGGCTTCGCTACGAGGGCCGCCGTGAGTTCGCGCCGTATATCGGCGTATCGTGGGAGCGGCAGTTCGGCGACACCGCCCGCTTCTCGCGGGCACGGGGCGACGACACCGGCGGCTTCAGTTTCGTCGCCGGCGTGAGGACCTGGTTCTGAGTCCCCGCCTTCGCCTCCATCTCGGAGCGAGCAAGATCCACCGCTGGCTTGCTCTCCTGATCGGCGCGCAGGCGATCGTCTGGTTCACCAGCGGGCTTGTGATGAGCCTGCTCTCGATCGACACGGTGCACGGCGATCACCGGATCGAACGGAACGCCGAGCCGGCGCTGTCGAGCACCCAAGGCTTCGCACCGTTACCTGCCTTGCTCGCGTCGGCAGGAGCGCCGGTCCGCCAGCTTCAGCACCGCATGCTGCTCGGGCGGCCGATCGTTGAGGCACAGCTTGTGGATGGTCGCATCCATCTGCTGGACGCTCGCACGGCTGCGCCGATCCCACCATTGGATGCCAGGGTGGCCGGGACGATCGCTCAGAAAGCGTATCGAGGGAGTGGTGTACCCGCGCCTACCATCGAACGGGTCGAACGAGCCAGCACCGAGTATCGCGGGGCGTTGCCGGCCTGGCGGGCCACGTTCGCCGACGATGACGCCACCCGCATCTATGTAGCAGCCGACACGGGACGTCTCACGTCGGTCAGGACAGGAACGTGGCGGCTGTACGACTTCTTCTGGGGCCTTCACATCATGGATTGGACCGAGCACGAGCGGTTCAACACGCCGTGGCTCAACGCCTTTGCCGCAGGCGGTCTCGTCTTCGCGGTGTCGGGCGCGATCCTTCTTTTCATGCGCTGGCCGAGACGGCCGCGCCGCAAAGCCGGGGGGCGTAATTCCAGACAGGGAGTCGCATGATGGACGAGCACAAAGGCAAAATGAACATGGGAATGGGCTACGGTCGCTTCGCGGCGATGGTGGCGACCTCGACCGTCGTCATGTTCGGGCTGATGTACGTGAACGTCTATGCCCTCGGGCATATCGAGTTCAGCCAGACGCGGTTCTGGATGGCCTTCGTGATGGGCGCGACGATGGCAATCATCATGCTCCTTTTCATGTGGTCGATGTACAAGAACAAGCGGACGAATGCCGCGATCATCGGCGGTAGCATCGTGGTGTTCGCACTCGCGCTGTGGCTCGTCCGCAGCCAGGAGACGGTGGACGACGTAAGCTGGATGAAAGCCATGATCCCGCACCACTCGATCGCGATCCTGACGAGCGAGCGCGCGCACATCAAAGACCCCGAGGTGCGCAAGCTGGCGGACGGAATCATCGATGCTCAGGTTCGTGAGATCACGCAGATGAAGCGGGCCATTGCCAGGCTTGAGGCAAATCCTACGCCTGCGAATGCGCCCGACCTGCCTTCCTATCGTGACAAGCAGGTCCCCCCTCTCCCGCCTGAAACTGATGAGAGCGTCGGAGTTAATACCCTTCAGCCGATCCGCTGAATTCGATCACGGGCGTGAGGGATACGGTCCGCGCGCCCGTACCTCTCCTGTGGGCGGGGGCGTTTACCTAGGAGAGACACGATGACGAAGATGACTGTTCTGGCCCTCGCGGCCGCGCTCGGCGCCGCTCCGGCCATCGCCCAGATGCAGGGCATGGATCATTCGGGCATGAACCACGGTCAGATGATGAAGCCGACGCCGGCGAACCCCTATCCGCCCTCTGAAATGCAGATGCATCAGAAGATGATGTCGGCCATGGGCGCCGATGCGACGGAGACCTGGGTCCGCAAAATGGTCGAGCATCATCGCGGTGGCATTGCCATGTCGCAGATAGTGTTGCGCGAAACCAAGGACGCAAAGGTCCGCCAGATGGCGACCAAGACGATCGCCGAGCAGAACAAGGAAGTCGGCGAGCTGAACACCTGGCTGCGGGCGCACGGCAAGGCTGCACAGTGATCGGCCCCCGCCCCACCGCAGGGTTTGCCTGTAGTGGGGCGAGCATCTAGGAATAGACATGACCCGCATCCGCCTTCTCGCCGCTGTTGCAGCGTTCGTAATGCCTGTCGCAGCCGTGGCTGCCGGGCCGGTGCTGATGCACCGCGATCCGGGCTGCCCATGTTGCGAGAAGTGGGCGCAGCAGGTGAAGGCTCAGTTCGGTCGCGCGGTCCGCGTCGTCGATGACGCGAACCGGCCCGCGTTTATGAAGGCCCGGGGCGTACCCGCGGACTTGGCCTCATGCCACACGGCCATCATCGATGGCATGACTTTCGAGGGTCATGTGCCGATCGCCGACATGAAGCGGGCTCTGGCGACGCACCCGAAGGGTGTGACGGGGCTCGCGGTTGCCGGCATGCCGATGGGCTCGCCGGGCATGGAGATGCCGGCCATGAAGGCCCAGCCCTACGACGTCGTTGCGTTCGGACCTGGTGGACGCAAGGTGTTCGCCCACCACTGAAAAGAAGGGAGGCGCAGACGCCTCCCTCCCCGGCTTACTTCTTGGGCATTCCGGACGTGTCGTGACCGGCATGGTCGCCGCCCTTCTTCATGTCCTTGCAGCAATCGCCCTTGCCGTCCTTGCAGCAATCCGAGCCTTCCTTGCAGCACGCCATGTCGGCGCAGCAGGAGCCGGCAGCGAACGCCGCGGTCGGGAGGGCGAGCGCCAACGCGGCGCCAATCAGCTTGAACTTGGTCATCAGTATCTCCGTAAATCGTGTGTGAGCCTGTTGAAGGATCACACGGCTCGCGGAGGCGGAGTGGCGGGCGGTATCGGCCACCCGATCATGATAGAGGCCCGCGACGGCCACGGCGCGATCGGGAATGAGGATAACGGCTCGACCCTCGCCAGGGCTTCCCCCGGGACGGCGATGCAGGGCGTCGCGCAGGCCGGCTGCGGCGCCTTCTTATCCGGTGCCGAAGAGCCTTTTTCCTCGCACCCAGCCATTGCCGAGGCGATCGGAGCTGCTTGAGCACTAGTTTCGCAGATCGGCCCCAACCGGACGAGCAGCATCATCGCAAGCACGGCCAGGACGGCCGTGCGAACGAAGCTGACACGAGGGCGAGATCCGGATTTCATGCCAGCTACCGGCAGCCTTTTGGACCTGAAGTCAACGGCTCAGTGCGGCATCGAGAGCGCAGCCGGGGCGATCACCATCCATAGCGCCATGGCGACCATCATCACGTTCTCAGTCAGCGACAGGAAGCCCAGAGGCACATTGCTGTCCCCGCCCACGCAGGCGCACTTGAGTTCGCGTTTGTCGACATAGACCGCCTTGATGACGGATACCGCACCGATCGTCCCGATAACGAGCGCGATCGGCACCGACAGCCAGGTGAGCACGCCAGCGGCCATCAGCACGCCCGCGGCACCTTCCGCGTATGGATAGACGTAGGAATACGGCACCCAGCGCTTTGCGAGCAGATCATAGTTGAGGAACATGCTTGAGAAGTTCTCGACGTTCTGGAGCTTCAGCATGGCGAGCACGCACATCGAGAAGGCGATGAACCACTCCCCGGCGCGGACCGTGAACGGCGTTCCGAAAGCGGCGTAGCTGGCCGCGAGCGCCATCAGCGCGGTCATGGCAAATACCACAACCACGGGTCGGTATGTGACAGCCTTGGGATCGCGCACCGCCTTGCCGAAGAAGCGACGCAGATCGTCATAGCCTCCTACCCGCTCGCCCCCAATGAAGGTCTGCGGCGTGGTCTTTACCCCGTGCTCCACCTTGAACGCGTCGGTCTCCTCACGCGTGCGCAGCCAATGGTCCTCGACCTCGTAACCACTCCGGCGCAGCAGATCCTTGGCCTTCAAGCCATAGGGGCAGGTGTGCGCCGGCATCACCATGCGATAGATCGTCGCTTTCTTGGGCGCCGCGGTCGCCATCTCACTTCTCCATCCTGTTCGCGGAGCCTATATAGGGTCCGTACTATAGTACGGAGTCAAGGCATGGCGACGCTGACGATTGCGGGTCTCGCGCGTGAAGGGGACGTCGGCGTCGAGACCGTGCGCTACTACCAGCGTCGGGGTTTGCTCGATACGCCGGACCGACCCGACGGCCCCGGTGCGAGCGGCGGTATTCGGCGCTACGGTGTCGATGATGTGCGCCGCCTGCGCTTTATCCGTTCGGCGCAAGCTGCAGGGTTCACGCTGGAGCAGATCGGCGAGTTGTTGGCCCTCGACGCAACCGACGATCGCGCCCGCGCACGCGAGCTTGCCATTGAGCAGATTGAGGCGCTGGACGCCAGGATCCAGGAGCTTGAGCGGGTGCGCGCCTCCCTTCGCCATCTCGCGAGAGAGTGCGGAAGCGGGTCAGCCGGGCCGTGTCCGATCCTTCAAGCGTTCGATCACGCTTGAGCGTCAGGCGCGCGCGATGGCGATGCTCGACAGGTCGGTAGCCACGTCGACCGGCACGCCGGCTTGCTTGCGCTCCGAATAACGATCGACGAGCTGGACCGCATGGGGGCGCAGCAGGACGGTGAAGCGTACCAGCTCCTCCATCACGTCGACAATCCGATCGTAATAGCTCGACGGCTTCATGCGGCCTGCCTCGTCGAACTCCTTGTAAGCCATGGCGACGGACGACTGGTTCGGGATCGTGAACATCCGCATCCAGCGGCCGAGCAGGCGCAGGGTGTTGACCGCGTTGAACGACTGCGATCCGCCCGACACCTGCATCACCGCGAGCGCGCGCCCTTGGGTCGGGCGCATTCCCTTCATTTCGAGCGGCAGATGATCGATCTGTGACTTCATGATGCCGGTGATCTGGCCGTGTCGCTCAGGGCTGCACCAGACCTGTCCCTCCGACCACATCGACAGCTCGCGCAGCTCGTGGACCGCAGGATGATCGTCGTCCTTCACCTGATCGGGAAGCGGCAGCGTCGATGGATCGAAGATGCGCGTTTCGGCTCCGAACAGGTGCAGGAGGCGCGCGGCTTCCTCGACAGCGAGCCGCGAGAACGACCGCTCGCGCAGGCTCCCGTAGAGCAACAGGATGCGTGGCGCCGGATCGAGGGCACCCAAGCCTAGCGCGGGTCGATGGCGAACGAAGGCGGGATCGAGCGCGGGAAAGCTGTCAAAATCGGTCAACGAACGAAGCGGCATCAGAGAGCTTTCACGAGATAGGCGGCCGAGGCGGGGCAGAGCGCGGTGAACTCGTGTGAGGCGGCAATGGTCGCCGGAGCGGACTCGCGGCTTGCATCGGCGAACCCGAGGCTCCGGAAGAACGATGCGGCCGTCGTCGTCAGTAGGTGGAGGTGCCCCACTCCGAATTCGCGAGCTTGCTGCTCGAGGGCGGCAATTATGGCACCGCCGATGCCGCGCCCTATGCGATTGGTGACGACGACGACCGAGCGAAGCAGGCGATCGGCTCCCTCTCCTTCCAGACCACCATATCCGATCAGACCTTCGGCATCGTCGAAGCGGAAGAAGGTGCGGCCGGGTTCGCTCAGGTCCGCGATCGGCAGTTTGGCTGCCGTCAAAGGGCCTGCCATCTCGGCCAGATCGCCGGATCGAAGCATGGTGACGACCATGCTCGTCATGCGAGGCTGATCCTGATCGCGAGCGCCGCGAGCGTGATGACCAGCACCGGCACCGTAAGCGTGACACCGACCCGGAAGTAATAGCCCCACCCGATCCGCACGCCCTTCTGGCCGAGAACATGGAGCCACAGAAGCGTCGCGAGCGAACCGATCGGCGTCAGCTTGGGGCCGAGATCGCAGCCGATCACGTTCGCGTAGATCATCGCTTCCTTGACCGCGCCCGTAGCGTGGGCCGCGTCGATCGAGAGGGCGCCCACCAGCACGGTCGGCATGTTGTTCATCACCGAAGACAGGACGGCCGCGATCACGCCGGTTCCGAGCGCAGCGCCCCACACACCGCCCTGGGCTGTGCGATCGAGCAGCGCGGCGAGATGATCGGTCAGGCCTGCGTTTCGCAAGCCATAGACGACCAGGTACATACCCAGCGAGAAGATCACGACCTGCCACGGTGCGCCGCGCAGCACTTTGCCAGTCTGGATCACGTGACCCCGGCCCGCGATCACCAGCAGCAGGATCGCGCCGGCAGCGGCGACGGCGCTGACGGGCACACCAAGAGGTTCGAGCAGAAAGAAGCCGGCGAGCAGTAGCGCCAGGACGATCCATCCGGCGCGAAAGGTGGCGGCGTCGCGGATCGCCTCACGCGGGGTCCGAAGCGCCCCCACATCGTAGGTCGCTGGGATGTCGCGACGGAAGAACAGCAGGAGCGCGCCGAGAGTCGCCGCGATCGAGACCAGATCAACCGGCACCATCACGCCCGCATATTCACCGAAGCCGATGTTGAAGAAGTCGGCCGACACGATGTTGACGAGATTCGAAACGACGAGCGGCAGGCTCGCGGTGTCGGCGATAAAGCCGGCCGCCATGACGAACGCCAGCGTCGCCTTGTCCTTGAAGCCCAGCGCCCGCAGCATGGCGATGACGATCGGTGTCAGGATCAGCGCCGCGCCGTCATTGGCGAACAACGCGGATACTGCCGCGCCTAGCAGCACGATGAGGACGAACAGCCTTCGGCCATGCCCCCTCCCCCAACGTGCAACATGCAGTGCTGCCCATTCGAAGAACCCGGCTTCATCGAGCAGCAGGCTGATGACGATGATCGCGACGAAAGCAGCGGTCGCGTTCCAGACAATGCCCCAGACCACCGGCACGTCCGAGAGGGTGACGACGCCAGCGAGCAAAGCGAGAACGGCACCGCCCATCGCGCTCCATCCGATGCCGAGCCCTTTCGGTTGCCAGATGACGAGCGCGATCGTGGCGACGAAGATCAAAGCGGCAAGAAGCATCAGGCGACGCGCTGACCCGAGACGTCCACGACTTGCTCGCCATCCTCCTTGGCGAAGGCGGCTAGCTGGCCTGTCGGCAGCAGATCGAGAACCGCTTCTGACGGGCGGCAGAGCTTCACCCCCAGCGGCGAGACGACGAGCGGGCGATTGATGAGGATCGGGTGCCCCATCATCGCGTCCACCAGCGCATCGTCGGAGAGCGCAGTGTCATCCAGCCCCAACTCCGCATAGGGCGTTCCCTTCTCGCGCAGCAGATCGCGCGGGGTGATGCCCGCACGGTCGATCAACTCGACCAGCAGCGCGCGCGATGGCGGGGTCTTAAGATATTCGACCACGTGCGGCTCAATCCCCGCATTGCGGATCAGGCCAAGGACATTGCGGGACGTGCCGCACGCGGGGTTGTGGTAGATGACGATATCGGTAGCCACAGGGCGTCCTTTCAGCAGCAGGGAGTGAGTTCCGCGAGGAGCGGCGCACACAGCTCGGGCGATCCGGCGCAGCAATCCTTGACGAGGAACAGCGTCAGTGCGCGCAAGCCGTTCAGGTCGGCGCGGTAGACGATCGAGCGGCTGTGCCGCTCGGACCGGACCAGGCCGGCACGTGCAAGAATACCGAGGTGCGCCGACATAGTGTTTTGCGGCACGTCCAGCTGTCGGGCGACCTCGCCTGCGGCCATGCCATCGGGTTCGTGTCGCACCAGCAGGCGGAACACGTCCAGACGCGTACCCTGAGCCAAGGCACTCAACGCAACGATTGCTGATTCGCTTTCCATATATCCAGCATAGCGGATATATGGCGGAGTGCTACTCGTTATCTCTCACTGAGATCTTCGCGGTTACGAGCCGCTGACTACGACATCCGTTTCCGCGTTGATGGCCTCCTGCTCCGGAGCAGGCAGATGGCGATAGAGCGTCGCTACCGACACGCCGATCGTCGGCGCGATCTCCCGCGCGGTCATTCCGGAGGCGAGAAGCTTGCGAGCGGCCTGCAGCCGCTTGGGCGTCATAACTGTCTTCCGGCCCCCTACTCTTCCATCGCGCTTGGCGATCAGGAGTGCGGCAGTGGTCCGCTCCCGGATCAGGTCGCGCTCCATCTCGGCCATCGCAGCCATGATGTGGAATACGAGCTTGCCGGCAGTGCCGGCTGTATCGATCCCGTCCGTTACTGAGCGGAGGCCGACCTTGCGCTCGGCCAACTCGGCCGCGAGATCGACCAGCCCTTTCATCGTTCGGCCCAAGCGATCGAGCTTCCAAACCACCAAGATATCGCCACTGCGTGCATGCGATAGCGCGTCGGCCAAGCCGGATCGGTTTGCTTTCGCGCCGCTCGCCTTGTCGGAAAACACCTTTTCGCAACCGGCCTCCCGGAGCGCCTCAAGTTGAGGCGTCAGGTCCTGCTCCGGCGTCGACACGCGCGCATAGCCAATCAGCATGGTTCGTTCTCAAAACTCATGTACGATGCCTATCATGCAGCCAAGCAATCGCGAAAGTGTTTTGAGACACGCGCCTGTCCTGTTACACATTCTCATATGAGGGCGCGTCAAAAACGATCGTTTGCGAGACAGGGGCGCGCCGCTTCCGCCGTTTGCCGCGAAGGTCCGCGAAAGCACGAAAACCGGTGTTTAAAGGGTAGCCTCCCCCTCTGTTACGAGGAGGCACAGCCCCTTCCTCGTGCTTTCACGGACCACGGCTTGCCCGCTTTCGTGCTTTCGCGGACCGGCCGCGCGCGGCTCTTTGTGGAAGTTGCGGCATGACTGGCCGGACCACAGGTCAAGGCGACCTGTTCGTCCTCGACAGTCCGTTGCTGACGGAGATCCGCGGCGAGCAATCGCTGATGGCATACCCATTTTTCGCGCTGACCAAGACGGCGTGGAAGCGGTCGCTCATCTACAAGACCGAATCCGTGTCGATCGAGATCGGCCCCGGTCCCCGTGGTGTGGCAACCATCTACGACAAGGAAGTGCTGCTTTATATCGCCAGCCTTCTGGTAGCGAAGCTCGACGCCGGAGAGACCGTCGCACAGGACTTTTACTTTACGGCCCACGACCTATTCCGCGTCACGGGCGTCAACGGCTCCGCGCGGTCCTATTCGCGGCTGTCGGATGCCCTGGAAAGACTGCAGGGCACGCAGATCAAGACCAACATCGAGGCGGGTGGCGAAGGACAGGCAGGTTTCTTTTCCTGGCTGTCGGAAGCTCAGCTTCATTACCAGAAGAACGCACGCGGCGAGAAGCGCCTGAAGGGCGTCAAGGTTCGCCTGTGCGACTGGCTGTACCGCGCGATCCTGCGCGATCGTCGCGTGCTGGAATATTCTCCCTCCTACTTCCAGCTAGGGCCGGTCGAACGTCGGCTTTACGAAGTCGCGCGATCCACGTGCCAAGACGGCGCGGTTCAGGTGGGGCTAGACGATCTGCGTCTCCAACTAGGCTACCAGAACTCGTTGAAGCACTTCCGCCACGCGATGAAGAGCATCGCGGAGGAGAACTGCATTCCGGACTACCATATCGCCATGGGCGAAGGTCCTTCTGTAGATACAGTCAAAGGAACCCGGCGAACCACTGCCGCTAGTACGGTGACGATCACACCCAAGGCATCGCTGCCAGTTTCCTAAGTGGGCTTACCGAATCGGTTTAGCGGTCGCAGCGTCGCTGGTCCGTCAAAGCACGAAGACTGGTCCGCGATAGCACGAGAGCTGGTCCGCAAAAGCACGAACGCCATTCGCTCGGGTCCGCAAAAGCACGAGCTTTTTCTGGCTTCGGTCCGCCAAAGCACGAATTGTAGTTGTTCGCCGGCGTCGTGATTTCTGCAAAAATCACCATCGTCGATCGCGAACGGCGGGCGGCGGAAAACAGGAAGCGGCCGTGACCACATAAACGAATGCCCGGCACGAAGGCCGGGCACCCTGGAACGTGATGAGCGATGCTTGGCGGCATCGATCGGGACGTAAGACACCCCTCTCATACCCGTTCCCGAGCCTCGGTTCAAGGGAGCGCGCTTCGCGCCACGCTCTAGTTTTGCCTGGTCCCGGCCCTACGGAGGGGACGGAAGATGGGAGCTGTTACACTCGCGCGGGCGAGCTTCATGGCGCTCGACCGCATCGAGCGGGCGCGGCCGAGGTCGCGATCGGGCGCACCAAATCCCACGCGCGCGCACGTCCATCCGAACAGTCGTAGAGCTGGCACTTTCGAGGACGACTTCTTCTACAGCTACGCAAAGGGTGAGACCGACCGGCTCTACAAGAAGGCCGTCGAGCTGCTGAAACGCAAGAACGCCATCCGCCGCCTCGCCCGCTCCGAAGCGCGTCAGCTCACCGAGGACGAACGGCTCGTCACGCTGATTACGCCCGCGGCGGTTCGAGTGTTTGAGCAGCTCACCACACTAGCCCGGACCTGCGCCGGCAAGGTGTTCCCGACCTGGGAGTGGATTGAGGCTGCGACCGGCTTGTCCCGCGCCAGCGTAGGGCGCGGGCTGTCGATTCTTGCCAGAATGGGTTTGCTCGACAAGCAGCGCCGGTGTGTGCCGATTGACCCTCCCGCTGATCGGCCGAAGGCCCGCAACGCACAGACGTCCAATGTCTATCGAATGAGCTTTCCTAACCGCCTCGCTCGTTTCCTTCCGCGCTTTCTCCGGCCCGCCCCGCTGCCTGACGACGTGATGCAGCGCGAGGCCGACCGCATCGAGGAGATCGAGGCGATGCGTCTATGGCGCACGCCCCGACAGGTCGTTGCCGAGGAAATCCAGGACGACGGTCTGCGTCGCGTGCTGGACAGCCTTGCCGCAGCGATCGAGCAACAAGAGTCTCAAAAAAATGGTCAACCGCTCCTAGATTCATATATTCTAGGGACAGATGGAGTTGGCCTAGACGGCCAACGCTTTGACGCCTGACGGCGAGCCCGTTCCGAAACAAACCGACGCATTCCACTCAAACACCAACATCAAGACGAACCGTCGGACGCGCCGCTTCGCGTCGCGGTGCTCCCGGGAGGAGCATGCGTTTTCTGTTGCGCTCAAATAACCGCGTTCGTGCCTGGTGCAGCCGTTTTTCGTCCTTCAATGCGGCCATAGCGCCAGTCCCCAGCGGCGGGTTGCGCGATCAAGCCGGCAGCTTTCCTTATCAAGCGTCTTTTCATCCCTTTTCCCTGCGACCGTGGCGAGCTGGCCGATCATCATGCGTCGCCGCGATCCATGTCCGGGCCGGCGCGAACCCCGCGCGAGTTTCAAGGCCGATCCCTTCCGAACGGCTAATCCTGAACTGATGGGAAAATGGGCGCTGGCCGCCTTCTACGATCAAGCAAATAACCGGCTGCGCCTACGGTTTCCGCTACGCAGACCCTCCGTTTTTTGGCTTGATCGCGGCGTCTGCACTCCCCTTCAATTCCCATCAGGAATGAGCCTGATCGATCGGAAGGACAGGACCATGCAGAACATCGCGGAGTTTCGGATCATCGGCCGGGTCGGGAAGATCACGGAGCACGACAAAGTGACCAAGCTGAACGTCGCCGCCAACTACAACCGCCAGGAGAATGGCGAGTGGGTGACGGACACGCATTGGAATGAGGTGACGCTGTTCGGCAAGCTGACCGAACGCGCCGCCAAGGCGCAGAAGGGCGACCTGGTGCATATCACGGGCCGCGTCCGTCAGAACTCTTACGATACGGCCGAGGGCCGTCGCTATACAGTGGAGCTGATCGCCGACGGCTTCGCGGTTCTCGCCAAGGGTTCGGAGGACCGCGACTAGGCGCGACCGGGGCCGCCTACCGGCGGCCCCTCTCGTCTGCGAAGCTCAAGCTCAACCGCCTCGCGTATGAAGTCGGCCTGGTTCTCACCATCCCGCAGCACCGCCTTCACCCGAACCAGTGTTCCGTCCGGAAAACGCGCCATCGTCTGGTCCGCGTTAATCCGCGGGCGACCGACCGATCCGGATTTGTTAGAGACCATCCTGTGCCACGCGCATTGTTGATACCACCTATTGACGCGATTTCGGATACCACTTATTACAGGATGAGCCTTTCATCAAGGCGACGGAGGCGAAGGCCATGTTGGGTAATCTGCTGACGATCGGACTGTTCGTCCTGATCGCTTGGGCCGTCCTCCGCGGCGGCGGGGGAGCGAACCCCGGCATCTGGAGTGGTGACACTCCCGACGAGGAGGCGCGTCGCAACACCCGCACGGATTCCAACTATCGCGGTTATGAGCACTGGAACAACAACTGCGATCGAGGCTGGTAAGGCGTGAAGACCATCGCCATCAATGTGGAGAAAGGCGGCGCCGGCAAGACCATGATCGCCTGTCATCTGGCGTGGGTACTCGCCGATGGCGGCCATCGTGTGCTGTTCCTTGATCTCGATCGCCAGTGCAATGCCACCGATGCGCTTGCTGAGTTTGAGAGCCTCGGCACGTGCAAGCCCCTATTCGAGCCGAACTATGTTCCCCCCGCTACGTTTCCCCGGCTCGCGATCTACTCCAATCGCATGGGTGGAGAGTATGATGCGAACTATCCGCGTGCACTCTCGGCCCTGAATGCCAATTTTCCGACGCTCGACTCGTATTTCGACTTCTGCGTCATCGATACGCCGCCCTCGTGGTCGTGGATCAACTTTGCGGCCTTGTTGGTGTGCAACCACCTGATCGTCCCAGTCGAGCTTGGACCGTTCGGGCCGGCAGCGACCAAACAGGTTTCAGACTCGATCCAGACCGTGAATCAGCGCCGGAAAACGCCGATCCACGTCGTAGGGCTCGTTCCCAATCGCGTTCGCGCCAACGACACTCACCAGATGAAGATGCTGGCAGCGATCAAGGAAAAAATCGGGAAGAACCTGTTCACGAACTATCTCCCGGAGCGCGCACACTACAGTCAGGCTATTCAAGAGCATGTGCCGGTGTGGCGGTTCGACAAGGACGTGCGAACCTCGCTGCCGCCCATGCGAGCGTTCCTTGAGGAAGCGATGACCCGGATTGGGAGCCATAAATGACCGACTTTTCCGGCTTCGACGTTTTCAGCGAGAAGGCTGCCGTAGCTGACGCTGATCGCGTCCAGCTTCTCGATCCCGAGCTGGTGTATCCCGATCCCGAGAACGTCCGCGGCGAGATTGATCCCGCCAAGATCGACGAAATGGCGGAGACGATCAAGGAGCGCGGTCAGCTTCAACCGATCACCGTTGCTCCGAAAGACGCCGAGGGCCGCTACCGGATCATGTTCGGTGAGCGCCGCTGGCGGGCGTGTCAGAAGCTCGGCGTGCAAGTCCGTGCGATCATCAGCAAGACGGATGACGTCGAGCAGGTCCGGATCGACCAGTTCATAGAGAACGATCAACGCGAGGATCTATCGACGGCCGACATGATCCGGTTTGTCACCGGACAGGTCGCCAACGGGCGCTCGCTTGCCGAGCTGGCACGGGCGACGGGCCGCAACCGTACCTTGCTGACCCGCTATCAAGGTCTCGCGAAGGCGCCCGACTATATCGCTGCGCTGTTTGCGGATATTTCGATGCGAAGTGCGGTCGCCCTCGCCCAGGCCGCGAAGACTGACGACGCGGCAACCCGGACCTTTGTCGCCAACACCGTGGCGGAGGACATGACGGTATTGGCGTGCGAGCGGTTCGCGCGCGAGGTAGGAGCAAAGAAGCCGGCAACGAAGCCTGCCCCTTCCGCGCAAGCCGAGACTTCCCAAACTCCCGCTGAGAGTGAGTCCGAGCCGTCGGTCGAGAGCCCCGCCCCGCTGCCTCCTACCGACACGATCCGCGACGAGGAAGCCGATCGCGCCCTCGACGAAGCGCCGGTGCCCGAAGGTGCGGCGGTGGTGAGTAGCGTCGTGACCGCGACCCCTGCCCCATCCCCTCGCACCCCGTCCAAGCAGAAGACGGGCAAGCAGCGGGTGGAGCGCCCGACGATCGAAATCGAGGGTAAGCGCGCGATGGTTGTCGAGGCACTGTTGCACTTCGATGGTGAAGCGGAACCGCGCATCGTGAGTTGGCGCTGATCGCGCTGGATTGAACGGAGAGCGCCGGCAGCGGGCGACGCTCGCGCCCAGGTCCAATCCTTCCTTCCGCGACTTCCACACTTCCAAGACGGATTGGGTGTGCCACGTGGCACACGTGAAGGCTGATTTTGGTGGGGGTTGTTTTATGGCAGGATAGGTATTGCTGCGTTTGCTGTATTACATTACCCTTGCAGGGTCATGTCGCTTGCGCCGCAATCTTCATCCCCCACCAAAGATTCAGCGATGTTGACGGCGCGCGTCGATCGCGAGCTGCTTGCCGCGTTTGACGCCGTGGCGGAGGGCAGGGGAGGGCGCAGCGCGCTCCTGCGCACCGTGCTTCAGCAAGCCTTGAAGCACGTGGCCGACGCGCCGCGGATCGCGCCACGCGCCGACAGCGCCGGCAATCGTGTGTCGCTCACCTTCACGGACGTTGAAACGGCCGTCCTGGATCATCGTGCGGCCGAGCGGGGCGTAGATCGTGCCGGATGGATCAAGGCGCTCGTGCGCCGGCACATTGCGCTAAAGGGGGGCGTCGACGACGGCCTGCGCGATGCCGTTGCGCCGATCCGGATGCAGCTCCAGCGCATTGGCCGCAACCTCAACCAGGCAATGAAGGCCGGCAACGCCGCCATGATGGCTGACAGCGGGTTGCAGATTGATCGCGAGCTGCGCCGCATTGCGGACATGCGCGCAGAGATCAACGAGCAGGTTACGGCGCTGGCGGACGTGCTGCGTGGTGAGACCACCTTTTGGGAGGTCGCCGACTGATGTCGTTCGGGGGTCGCGAGGACGAGCTTTGGGAGGCGATGAAGCCGAGCTTCAAGCCGCGCCTCGTTAGTGACCCGAACCTTAAATATGCCCGCCACCTGGTCAACGGCTCCGGGCCGTTCGCCAGCAGGTCACTGGCGACTTCGCGCACCCAAGGGGATGCACGGGCCACCTTGGCGCGCGTCGTGCGGCGCGCGCCGGAGGTGCTGGTCAAGGTAACGGGGCGGAAAAAGGGCGCCAAACATCTGGCCGCCCACCTCGATTACATCGGCCGCCATGGCGACATTCCACTCGAGACGCGGGATGGCGAGCAGATCGCGACGAAGGAGGAAGCCCATCGGATCGCGGACGAATGGTCCGATCCGCTTTACTGGCGACAGGGCACGACCGTCTCGGCCGTTGCGATGGTATTTTCGATGCCGGCGGGGACCGACCCCGAGACGGTCAAGCAGTCGGTGCGTGAGGCGGCCGAGAAGATGATCGGCGACAACCACGATTATCTCATGTCGCTCCACACGGACACGCCGCGCCCGCACGTCCACCTGACCGTCCAAGCCGAAGGGGTCGACCGCAAGCGGTTCGATCCGAGGCGCGAGGACCTGTTTCGGTTCCGGGAAGCGTTCGCCGAGGCGCTCCGGAGCCGCGGTATCGAGGCGGAAGCGACGCCGCGCTATACGCGGGGTCAGGGTAGGGCCGGCACGAGCATGGCACTGACGCAGTTGCGCGCGCGGATACGCAGCGGCGCTTCCAGTCAGCCGACCGAGGCCGATCTACGTCAAGCGCGCGAGGCGATGCAGGTCGCGCTTGGTAGGGCCGAGCAGCCCGTGTTCGTCTCCAAGACCCGCGCGAGATGGCAGGACACCATGCGGCGTTACGAAGCCGCAGCCGAACGGCTCGGTCGCAGTCCCGAGCATGATGACCGCGATCTGGCGCGTGACGTCCGGCAGTTCCTCCAGGAGCGGGCCAGCATTGAAACAATTCCTGACAGGATGCTGCGTGAAGCAGAAGCGCGCGTACGAGAAGCGCAGGAGCGAACTAGGAGCGACCCGGCGCAAGATCGGAGTGTGCCACGTGGCACACCTCCGCCCCCGACAAGGCGGCGCTAATTGCCGTGATAAGGTGCGCGCTCCAGCATCGAGCCGGGCTAACGGCAGGCCAGCAAAGCAACCGGGAATGGCGAGGTTTGGGGACTTTCCTGCCAGTCAGCTTTCAGGATCGGAACGGTTGAAAGCCGCCGGGCCGCGATTGCTGAAGCCGTAATGCATGTTCTGCGCGACGGCGTTGATGATGCCGACCGCCTTCGCGGTGCGGATCAGCTCGCGATAGAAAGGTTTCGCACCCAGAAGCGACGTGGGCCGATCTTGTCAGACGGCTTCAAATAGATGCGCAGCATTCCAACCCCGCGGTGCTGGACGGTGAAACGATCAGGCATAACGGGCCTTTCGATAGGAAGCAGGATCAGACGCGCGAGCGTCGGCGGGAAGCACGGTGCGTGCGGGCGTCACGCAGGGTCGCATCGGGTGTGAGGTGCGCAGCAGGCACCTTGGGGACTGCGACGCGCTGCGACAGATAAATGCCGTTATGACCCGAGCAAAGGTAGGCGACGAAGCATGCGACCGCGATCGGCACAGCATAGGCCGCCCCGAACAATTCGATCCCCATGAACGTGCAGGCAAGCGGCGTGTTGGCAGCACCCGCGAACAGCGCAACGAAGCCGATCGCCGCGAAGACCCCCGTCGGCACTCCGAACATGGGCGCGAGCGCATTGCCGAGCGCCGCGCCAATGAAGAACAGCGGCGTCACCTCTCCGCCCTTGAAGCCAGCGCTCAGGGTCACGACGGTAAAGAGCAGCTTCAGCGCCCAGCTCCATGGATGGGTGTCGGGACCAAAGAAGCTGGCGATGGTCAGGCCGTCCGATGTCGCGGCGAGCGTGCCAAGGCCGAGATAGTCGCGCGTTCCGAACAGCCAGACCAGTGCGATCAAGGCCACGCCACCGATGACGGGTCGTAGTGGGCCATAAGGCACCATGCGCTTCAGCCATCCGCCAAGCGCATGATTGGCCTCCGCAAAAGCTAGTCCGACCAACCCGAATACGACGCCCGCGACGCCAGCCTTGATGACGATTAGAGCGTCGACCGGCACTGTCGCATCGACATGGTAGATACCGTGGTGAATGCCCCAGGCAAGACAGGTCCAGTCGCCGACCAGTGCCGCGACCAGGCACGGCACCAGCGCGCGATACTCGACCCGGCCAATCGCCAGCACCTCCAGCGCGAAGACCGCTCCCGCAATCGGCGTCCCGAACACTGCGCCGAACCCTGCCGCGATCCCCGTCATCAGCAGGATGCGCGTAGCTTGCGTATCCAGCTTGAGGGCGCGCCCGAACCCGCCGGAAAGACTGCCGCCCAATTGCACGGCGGTGCCTTCGCGTCCCGCCGATCCACCAAACAGATGTGTCACGACCGTGCCGAAGAAAATGAGCGGGGCCATGCGCAGCGGCACGCCGCCCCCCGGTTCGTGGATCTGCTCGACGATGAGGTTGTTACCGCCTTCGACCGAGCGCCCTGTCAGATGGTAGAGCAGTCCGACCATGAACCCGCCGATCGGCAGCAGGTAGAGCAGCCAGGGAAAGGCAAAGCGAAGCCGGGTCACGGCATCGAGGCTCCACAAGAAGGCCGCGCAGAGCGTTCCCACCGTTGCGGCCATCGGGACCAGGATCAAAGCCCACCGCAGCACCGACATGGCATGGGTGCGGCGATCGCGAATGAACGCTGCCATGTTGAACTGGTCGTAGAGATTGCGAAATGTCGCGCGCACGATTCCTCCTTGCTGCCTTGCGGCGCCTGGTAGGAATCATCGGCCCTTGCGAGGGCGGTTCGGCCGAATGGCCCGGCGGAAATCCATCGCCGTGCCCGACCATATGCTGTCCGACGGCGACCTGGTCAACCAACGGCAGGGTCACGATGAGACCATTGTTTTGCTGAGGATCAATAATTGGCTCACCCATGGAATAAACCCCGACGGGCGTCGTCTACGCTTTCGAGACTGATGCGCCGGAGGCTTATGCGTAGACGAAATTGGATGCTGGGTCTGACTACTTCGGCCATGCTCACCGGCGCAGTCGCGGCCGCCCCCGCCAATGGCTACGCCAGCATGGTATCTGCCGCGATGGACCGGATGATGGCGGGCATGATGGTCAAGCCGTCCGGCGACGTCGACCGCGACTTCGTCGCGATGATGCTTCCGCATCACCAGGGCGCCATTGATATGGCGGTGGCAGAGCTGCGCTACGGCCATAACGAGCAGCTCAAGCGCATTGCGCAGGAGATCATCATCGATCAGCAGCAGGAGATCGCCGCCATGAAGTTGGCGATCGGTCAGCCGCTACCCCCTTCGACGCCAGCCCCGACGCAGGGCGGCGACCACCACAGCCATATGGAGCACTGACATGATCCGGACCATCCTGCGCGCGGCCGCCTTGCTGGTGAGCGCCGCCCCGAGCATCGTGATGGCACAGCAGGCGCCGTGGAACGCCAGAGACGTGCCCGTCAGCCACCGCGACCGCGTCTATGCATCCGAACAATTCTCCAACACGGTGTCGGTGACGGATCCGGCCGACAACAGGTTGCTTGGCGTCATCAAACTCGGCGATCCGCAGCCGATGAACTTCTCCCCGCTCTACAAGGGGCAGGTGCTGGTTCACGGACTCGGCTTTTCGCCGGACGGAAAAACATTGGCGGTCGTGTCGATCGGGTCGAACGCCGTTTCCTGGATCGACACCGCCACCAACACCGTCAAGCATTCGACCTATGTCGGTCGCAGTCCGCACGAGGCGTTCTTCACGCCGGATGGCAAGGAGGTGTGGGTTACGGTACGCGGCGAGGATTACATCGCCGTGCTCGACCCCACGACGTACAAGGAGACCGGTCGCATCAAGACGCCCGGTGGTCCGGGCATGACGATCTTCTCTCCCGATGGCCGATACGGCTATGTCTGTTCCTCGTTCAATCCGGTGCTGGCCGTGTTCGATGTCGCAACCCACGCGCAGGTCGGACAGGTGGCGCAGCCGAGCCCGTTCTGTCCCAACATCGCCGCGACGCCGGACGGCAAGCAGGTGTGGTTCACGCTGAAGGACATCGGCAAGACGGTCGCATTCGATGCCAAGCCGCCTTTCGCGATCCTCAAGGTGCTGGATACCGGGCCGATCACCAATCACGTCAACTTCGCCCGCACGGCGCGCGGGCAGTTCGCCTATGTCACGGTGGGCGGGGAAAACGCGGTGAAGGTGTTCCGCACGTCCGACTTCGCGCCCGTCGCCACCATCCCGGTCGGCAAGATGCCGCACGGCGTCTGGCCATCGGGCGACGGCCAGCGCATCTATGTCGGGCTGGAGAATGCCGATGAACTTGCCGCGGTCGACACCGCCGGCAACAAGGTCGTTGCCACCGTGCCGGTCGGACAGGCACCGCAGGCGATCGCCTATGTGCCGAACGCTGTTCCGACAGGCCCCGGCACCGACAATCTCCAGCCGCTCGGTACGGCAGGCAAGGCGGTGCATCTGACCATGGGGCCGGTTGGCGGCAATGGTGCGGCAAGCAGCATTACCCTCTTCGACCAGGGCATCATTCAGGTCGTGCAGAGTGCCGTTACCGGTCTGCAGCCCAAGAAGCCTTTCATGCTCGTGCTCACCGCCAACGCGGACGGCAGCGGTGCGGTAGAGCCGCTTGCGAACTTCATGAGCAATCCGGCAGGTGCGGCGATCGTCAACGCATCGGGTCCGATCCGGCAGATCGTTCAGGGCAGTGCAGCGGCACCCCGGCGTTTTCTGGCGGTCGCCGAGGTGGTGAACGGCGCTCCGGGCCGCATCGTGCAGGTGCAGCGCGACTGAGATGGACCCGCTTGCCGCCGCGATCGAGCCACTGATCCCCGGTCTGCGCCGCTATGCCCGGTCGTGGTTGCGCGATCAGGCGATGGCGGATGACGTGGTGCAGGATTGCCTTGAGCGTGCGGTCGGGCGCTGGCGGCAACGACGCGGGACGGAGGTTCGCCCATGGGTCTACGCGATCCTGCACAATCTGTTGGTCGACCATCAGCGGCAGCATAGCCGGCGAGGTACGGCGGTTCCGCTCCACCTCGTAGACGACGCTGCGCTCGGCCGCCCGGCCGATCAGGACACGGGTCTGCACCACCGCGACCTGTTGCGCGCCCTTGATGCGTTGCCCGAGGAGCAGCGGACGGTGCTGCTCCTCATTTCCGTCGAAGGTCTGTCATATGGGGAAGTCGCTGCCGTCGTCGGCGTGCCGCTGGGAACGGTGATGTCGCGCATATCGCGGGGGCGCGACCGTCTGGCGACACTCATCCGAGAGGGTGAACGGCCGCGATTGAGGAGTGTGCAATGACCAGCCCGATCGGAGAAGACGATCTGGCCGCGTGGATCGATGGAAGGCTGTCGCCCGAGCGGCAGCGTCTGGTCGACGCCTACCTTGAAGGCCAGCCGGACTTGCATGCCCGTTTGCGGGAGCAGGCGGAGCAGGCGCGAGCCCTTGCATCCCTGTTTGCCCCGATCGCGGATGAACCTATCCCGGCGACGATGCGCGTTGCAGCCATCAGGGGACGGCAACGCCAACCGCGTTGGCAACTCGCCATCGCCGCGTCGCTTCTGTTGACGGTCGGGTTTGGCGGGGGCTGGTCGAGCGCGCGTTGGAGTGGCGAACCCCGCGCGGGTATCGCGGCGCTGGCCAACGAGGCGAGTGACAATTTCCGTGTCTATGCCGCCGACCGGATACGACCAGCGGAGATCGGCCCCGACCAGCGCGCCATGCTGATCCGATGGACCTCCGCTCGATTGGGTGAGCGCGTCACGATCCCGGACCTCAGCGCAGCGGGTTACCGCTATGGCGGGGGGCGATTGGTCGCGACGCCCCACGGCCCTGCGGCGCTGCTCCTCTACGATGGACCGCAAGCGTCGAAGCTCGCGGTGCTGACGAGGCCCATGCAAATCGACAAGAGCGCAAGCATGACCAGCACGTCCAGCGGGACCATGGGCCGGGTCACATGGGCGGTCGACGGGATCGGCTATAGTGTGGTGGGGGAGCGCCCCGCTGCCGAGCTGCATCCGATCGCCAACGAGGTCCGGCGCCAGGCCGATGCGGCGCTTGTGTCCTGATAGCGCCTGGCCGGTTCTCAGCGCCGACAGGCACTGGGCGGACCAGCGGGATCACGGCTTGCGCTCGGCATCCTTCCGGTCGGCCTCTGCCGGAGTCAGCCTGGCCCGCTCGCGAATGCGACGTTCGAGCGGAGCGCCGACGAACAGTACGAGCATCGCAAGGCTCAACCCGCCGATGATGAGCGGCCACACCGCCAACCCTGCTGCCGCGCCGATCGTGGCTGTGACCCAGATGCATGCGGCGGTCGCCAGCCCATGCACTTCCTGACCCTGGCCGACCCGCAGCACAGCGCCGGCACCGATGAAGCCGACGCCGGACAGAATGCCCTGCATCGCCCGTCCTGCGGCATCGGCGTTCACATTTGGCAAGCCACTGTGCACGATCGCCTGCACGGCGATGCAGCTCGCCAGACCGACGAGGCCCAGCGTCCGCAAGCCCATGATCTGCCGGTTCTCGCGCGAGCGTTCCCAGCCGAGCACCATCCCGGCCGCGGTCGCAATCACCAGCCGGCCGATCGCATCGATCCAGAAGGCGATATCCGATGCAGCTGACGCTTCGGTCATTCGACCAGCACGTGTACGTGGTGCCAGGCGGTGCACAGATAGCCGGCGAAGTTCCACATCGTGTCCGGCCGTTCGGGCTGTCCCTGTCCAGCTTCGTCGAAGGCGCGCACGACAAGGTGCTGGCGACCTTTGGGGAGCGTGGCGTCGAGGGTCCAGCGCCGCCAACCCCAGTGCGTCTCCGGATCATCGGCGAACGTCGCCTGTTGCCAGTCACGACCGCCGTTCACCGACACTTCGACCCGGGAGACGCGGCGATCATAGGCGATGGCGTAACCCTCGATCCGCACCTCCCCGGCCGACAGGATTTCACCGGAGCCGGGCGAGCAGATCGCGGCGTTGAGCGGCATGGCATTGATCGTGAGACCCTGGTCCCACTCGACGGTGTCGCTCGTCACATCGGCGGGAAAGAGCTTGTAGTCGTGCGCCTGGATGGGTGCGTCGGAGGGCGTGTCGCGCACCTCGATCCGTGTCAGCCATTTGGCGCTGCGCACCCCGGCATAGCCCGGCACCACCATGCGGAGCGGTGCGCCGTGTTCGGGCGTCAGCGGCTCGCCGTTCATCGCCCAAGCAATGAGGACGTCGGGTTGCCGCGCCTTGCTCATGGCGATCGAGACCCCGAACAATGCTTCCTCGCCTTCGACGTCCACCTCGTCCGCCCCGGTGAACGCCACGAACAGGTCGGACGCATCCGGCGCACCGACGGCATCCAGTACGTCGGACAGTCGTACGCCGGTCCATTCCGCATTGCCGATCGCTCCCACGTCCCAGGGGTCGCCGGACGTCCGGGCGACCTGCTGAAAATCCGTGCGCCGGTTGCCGGCGCACTGGAGAACCGCCGTCACCGTCCGCTTGGGAAACGCGCTCTTCAGATCCTCCACTGAGAAGAAGCGGCTTTCGTTACTCGTTCCGCTCACCTCGATTCGGTGATCGGCGGGCAGATCGGGCACCGCGCCATGGCTGCGCACGTAGAACAGCGCCTGCGGCGTCAGGAACCGCTCGATCAGCGCGCCGGGCGTCGGCTCGGCGTTGTAGGGATCGGAGTTGCGCTCGATCATATCATTCATGGACGAACCAACGCCGCAAGCGCGCGGATCGCTTCAAGCCTTCAAGACTATCGCAGACGAAGGATTACCGATCGTTCCCATATCCAGATTGGAACAAACAGATCAAACGGTTGGTCGTATCGATCAGTTTGCGCGATACAAGCTGCATGACCCTGGAGCAGCTCAGAATCTTCGTCGGTGTCGCCGAGCGCGAACACGTCACCAAGGCAGCAGAGGTGCTGAACGTCACGCAGTCCGCTGCCTCCGGCGCGGTCGCGGCCCTCGAAGCGCGCTACGGGGTTCCTCTGTTTCACCGTGTCGGGCGTGGCATCCAGCTGACCGAAGCAGGCCGCGGCTTTCTGGAGGAAGCGCGCGCGGTGCTGGGGCGGGCAGCGCATGCCGAGACGATGCTGGCGGACTATGCCGGGCTTGCCCGTGGTTCGTTGCGGATCGTCGCCAGCCAGACGATCGCAAGCTACTGGTTGCCCGCAAGGCTTGCCGCCTTTCACGAGCGCCACCCGCAGATTGCGGTCGAGCTGGCGATCGACAACACTGAGGGCGCGGCAGCGCAAGTCCTCAGCGGTGCCGCGGAACTTGGGTTCGTCGAGGGCGAGGTGAACGAACCGGCGCTCGCCCACTGGATCGTCGGGCGTGACCCGATGGTACTGGTCGGCCGCGAGGACGTCGGGCATGTCGACGAGGACTGGCTTCGCACTGCACGCTGGATTGTCCGCGAGCAGGGATCAGGCACGCGTTCGACCTTCGAAGACGTGCTGCGAACGCGCGGGTTCGATCCGATGCAACTGACGGTAGCGATGACGCTGCCGTCCAACGAAGCAGTGCGCACCGCGGTCGAGGCAGGTGCCGGCGTCTCCGTATTGTCGCGATTGGTCGTCGCACGCGCGCTCAAGGCCGGCGATCTGGTCGAGCTGCCGCTTGGGTTGCCCGATCGCGCCTTCCACGCGCTGCGCCACAAGGAACGCTATCGCACCCGCGCGGCCGACGCGCTGACGGACCTCATCAAGGAGCAGGTCGCATGAATGCCGACACGCACTCCGTTCTAAGCGGCCTCAAGCCGCTCAGCCGGCTCGATCACCCCCGCGAGATGATCCGCCAGTTCACACCCAACTGGTTCGCCGCAACGATGGGCACGGGCATCCTCGCGCTCGCGCTGCCACAGGTGCCCGGCATCGGACCTGCGCTGAAGCCGGTCGGCGAGGTGTTGTGGTTCTTCAACATCGCGCTCTTCATCCTGTTCGCCGCTCTCTATGGCGCGCGCTGGGCGATGTTCGGGCACGAGGCGCGGCGCATCTTCGGGCATAACACCGTATCGATGTTCATCGGGACGATCCCTATGGGCCTCGCAACGATCATCAACGGCTGTCTAGCCTTCGGCATCGCGCGGTTCGGGGACGGCATTGTGCCGGTTGCTCATGTCCTGTGGTGGATCGACGTCGCCATGTCGCTCGCCTGCGGTGTGCTCATCCCGTACCTGATGTTCACCCGCCACGAGCACAGCCTGGACGGCATGACCGCGGTGTGGCTGCTGCCGGTCGTCGCAGCCGAAGTGGCGGGTGCCAGCGGCGGGCTACTCGCTCCGCATTTGGCCGATCCCCACGCGCAGATCGTGACGCTCGCGACTTCCTATGTGCTGTGGGCCTATTCGGTGCCGGTCGCGTTAGGCATCCTCGCCATCCTGATCCTGCGGATGGCGCTCCATAAGCTCCCGCACGAGAGCATGGCAGCATCCTCCTGGCTGGCGCTGGGGCCGATCGGCACCGGGGCGCTGGGTATGCTGGTGCTCGGGGCGGATGCGCCGGCGATCCTCGCCGCACACGGGCTGGCCGGAGTCGGTACCGTTGCGCAAGGGATCGGCGTTGTCGCCGGGCTCTGCCTGTGGGGCTTCGGCCTGTGGTGGCTGGCGCTCGCGACGCTTATCACCATCCGCTACTGGCGCGCCGGCGTACCGTTTAACCTTGGCTGGTGGGGCTATACCTTCCCGCTCGGCGTCTACACCGTCGCCACCTTCCGTCTCGGCACGACGCTGAACCTTGGGTTTTTCGGTATCGTCGGCACGGTGTTGACGATAGCGCTCGCGGCCATGTGGCTGCTGGTCGGCGCCAAGACGCTCGCCGGAGCATGGCGTGGCAACCTGTTCGTCTCGCCCTGCATCGCTACCCCGAACTGATCCGCTGTGGTGATCGGATCAGTTGATCCGATCACTTGCGCATCGACCCGTCTATCCGCCAGCCTGGCTGGCCACAGGAGAGCCTTGTCATGGACAATTTTGACGCCGCGCTGGCGAGTGAAACCAGTCGTCGCCGCTTTCTCAGGCGTACGGCGCTCGGCACCGCCGGCCTTGCCGCAGCACCTGCGCTGGCGCAGCAGCTCGTCGACCTGAAGCTGCCCGGCGGCAATGCCGAGCGGCCGATGACCAGCGCCTTTCCCGGCAAGGGCAGCATGATCCTCCAGCGTGTCCATCCGCCCTTGCTGGAAACGCCGATGGACGTGTTCGACAAGTCGGTGTTCACGCCCAACGACCAGTTCTTCGTCCGCTGGCATTGGGCCGACATCCCGACCTCGATCGACGTCGAGAGCTTCCGCCTCAACGTCTTCGGCCACGTCAACCGACCGCTGTCGATCAGCCTTGCCCAGCTGCTGCGCCTGCCGCGGGTCGAGATGGCAGCGGTCAATCAGTGCTCGGGCAACAGCCGTGGGTTGTTCCAGCCCCGGGTCGCCGGCGCGCAATGGGGCAACGGCGCGATGGGCAATGCCAAATGGCTCGGCGTGCGCCTGCGCGACGTGCTGGACCTCGCGGGGATCAAGGCAGGCGCGGTACAGGTGCGCTTCGGCGCGCTCGATCAGCCGGTCGTCGCTGGCGCCCCTGACTTCGAGAAGGCGCTCGACATCGACCATGCCCGCGACGGCGAGGTGATGATCGCCTTCGGCATGAACGGCGAGCAGCTGCCGCTCCTCAACGGCTTTCCCTGCCGGCTGATCGTCCCGGGCTGGTATTCGACCTACTGGGTCAAGATGCTGAATGCGATCGAGGTACTGCCCGGCCCTGACGACCAATATTGGATGGCCAAGGCTTACAAGATCCCGGCGACGCCGGGCGCCAACGTGATGCCGGGACAGAAAGACTTCCCGACCGTCCCGATTAACCGCATGATCCCGCGTAGCTGGATGACCAGCCTGCCGGATGGCCAGACGATCGCCTATGAGGCGTCCATCCCGGTTGGCGGGATCGCGATGGGCGGCGACTGCGGCGTCGCCAAGGTCGATGTCTCATCCGATGGTGGCCACACCTGGTACAGGACGACGCTCGGAGCGGACGAGGGCAAGTACAGCTTCCGTCGGTGGGATGGTCGCGTGCCGCTTAGGCGCGGTCCCAACCCGATCATGGTGCGCTGCTGGAACGCCAACGGTGTCGCTCAGCCGATGAAGCCGATCTGGAACCCCGGCGGGTTCATGCGCGGCAACATCGAAACCACCACCATCATTGCGGCCTGAGGAGCGAGCATTCCATGAAGACCCCGTCTCCCGGCGTAATGGCCGCTGGCTTGATTGGCCTGACCGGTATCATCCTCGTCTCGATAGGTGCGCCGAGCAGCCGCAAGGCGTCTGCCCCGATCTCCGAGACGTCCGAGCCGGCGCCCCCCGTCAGCGTGTCGGCCCGCGGCTTCTCGCTTGCCTCGACCAGCGTCGACCTGCCGATCGACGACGCGACCTATCCCGATGGTCCGCACGCCGACGTCATCAACGCCAACTGCACCTCGTGCCACTCGGCCAGTATGGCGCTGACCCAGCCTGCGCTATCGGCGGATCAGTGGAAGGCGACCGTCACCAAGATGCGCGAAGTGTACAAGGCGCCGGTGGCCGAGAAGGATGTCGACGCAATCGTCGCCTATCTCACCGCCATGCCGCATCAGAAGGCGGCACCCGCAACCGGTAAGGCGCAGGACCCCGACCCCAAGGTGGCTCCCGATGTTTCAGGTGGAACCGGCTAACCGCGCCATAATCCCAAAATACCATCTCAATCGGGAAAGTCGTCATAACCGGTCGGTTGTGACGCTGTGGAACCTACCACGGCCTCTCAAGGGTTTGCGTGTGTCAGAACCGTGGTTCAGAATGTCCGCTCCGGAGGTCGGCAACGTGCCTCGGCTACGACCGACTTTGGGTCGTTAGCTGCCCTGCCGATGGTGTGCCACGTGGCACACCTCGGCCTGCTTGTAGGGGAAGGGCCGCCCCACTTTACCGCGACCGGGACTTCTGCAAGACCTGATCCTGCGCCATCTCGCGCACCCGCTGTTCCTGCCTAGCCTTGACCTCAATGCCAGCAACGGCTTCTCCGCGGCCGATCCGCGCCGCGACCTCTTCCTTGCGCTCTGCCACGAACTCGCGTCGCTTCTCGTGGTCGTTGGGGAAGCGTTCGGCCGCGACCGCCATCGCAAGCGCGACATGGCTTTGCGCCTTGCGCAGCACGGGGTCTTTCGCGTTCTGGACGTCTGACTGCCGGCGAAAACGCTCGGCCAGATCAGTGCGCGGCTCGGCCTGCTCCTTGGTGTCGCGAGCTTGATTGGCAGTCCGCGTCGATCGAGCCTGGTTGTCGGGAACGCCCGCCTGTCGCGCCTGCTCGCGCTCGGCTGCGGCTTGCGTCTTATCGTCGGGCTTGTAGCCGTCGACCTTGATGCCCTGCGCGGAGGCGGCAAGGTAAGCGGCGCGTTGGAACTCGGCATCGCCGCTGACCTTGATCGACGTCCACCCGTTTTCCTTCGCGAGCCGGATCAGATCGGGGAGGGAGTCGCGGTCCCTTGCCTTGATGCGATCCGGCGTGATGGTCGCAACCGGCTGTTTGTCGTGCGCGCTGCGATAGAGCTTGTTGCCGACCCGGAGGAATCGGGAGTCCAGCTCGGCAGGCACTTCCATCGGCCGCTTGCGTCGGCTCTCGCCTTCCTTGCCAGCGCCAGCAACCTCGACATACTCAGCCATGTCATCGCTCCTGTTCGATTACACCAACGACCTCATTTCCACGTTGCTCGGCCGACACGTCGATGAGCATGTCGGGATGATCCTGAGTGACGACGCAATCCATTGCGAACGTGAACGGGTCCGGGTCCGTGAGCTGATCGAATGTCGGCATTGCGCACTCGGGCAGGTCTTCATCGTCGCGAAGCGTGCGCGGAATTGGGGGGACCTCCGGCGCCGGCTCAACTCGCGCCCGAAAGAGCCCGTCCGCATAGTAGCGTATCTTCTCGCCGTGGATCGGCGGGATGCCTCCCCGGAGGAGGAGCAATTCGCTGTCGGGAAACTGCATCAGCTCTTGTGGGAGCAAGAGGGCGCGGCGCTGGTCCGACATGGATTTGGAGCGGTTCGCCAGAACGCCATGGATCGTCAGAGACTTGGTGACGGACTCCTGCCCGACGTAGCCGATCCGCTCCGACAGTTCGTTCGCCACACGCAGCTCTTTCGGCGTGAAGGCTACCTCGACGCCGCAGTTGGCGACGATCTCGTTGGCGACATGCTCACCATAGACAGCTCGGAGCTGCGATCGGGACTGGATGACAGGGAGGAGGCGTATGCCGTAGCCGGCGACGTAGGAAAACGCACTCGCGATGACCTGCGCCCGGCCGATGCGCGCGAACTCGTCGAGGATGACGAGGATCTTCAGCGGCGTGGCCGTGTCGGGCAGATCGCGCACATTGAGATCGACGAGCTGCTGAAACAGGAGGTTGTAGAGTGGGGCCACCCGATCAAGCTCGTCGGGCGATACGCCAAGATAGATCGACATGCGCCTGCTGCGCAGCTCGCGCAGATCGAAGTCGGACGCCTCCGTCGCCGCGTCGACGCGCGGGTTGAGCCACAGGCTCAGCTTCGACGTGACGGTCTGGACGATGCTGGCGAACGTGTTGTCCGCCCCCGACGTGAAGTCGGCGAGCGCGTTGCGACACCCTTGCGACAGATCAAGCGAGCGATCGTCGAGGACGCGGCGGAAGAACCCGCGCGTGTCACCCGTTGTCATCAGCCGATAGATCGAGCCGATGGTGAAGGGCTGATCGGCGACCGCGAGGTAAGCCCCGACGCCGACAAAGGCAGTTCGCGCCGAATCCGTCCAGAACGGTTCCCCGCGTTCCGGAGGCACGAACAGCATCGTAGCAATCTTCTGCAGCTCGATCACCACCTGATCGGGATCGGTGCGATCGATGTAGCCGAGCGGGTTGTAGCGGGCGGTCTGGCCTTCGGGATCGGTCGGGTTGAACAGGTAAACCGCCTGTCCGTATTTCTTGCGAAAGCCCGCCGTCGCGTCCCAATTTTCGCGCTTCACATCGAGGACGACGACCGACTCCTGCCACGACAGGAGGTTCGGGATGACGATGCCGACGCCCTTGCCCGAGCGGGTAGGGGCCTCAACGATGCAATGTTCGCTCCCGCCGAAGGTCAGGAACTTGCCGCCCTTCTTGCCGAGGACAATGCCGTCACCGGCGCGGAAGCCGGCGCGGCGGATTTCGCCTTCCTTCGCGAAGCGGGCGGCGCCGTGCAGGGGCGGCTTTTGCTTGGCGACCCACCACAGCATCAGGCCTGCGATGATGGTGCCGACTAGCGCGCCCCCGGCGAGGGCTTTCAGCACCACCGGATCATGCCGGTAATACCAGAAGAACGCCGGCATTTTGAAAATGTCGAACTTCGCGCTGGGGAGGCCCAGGTATATCCACGCAACAACCGACGTGATGAGGAACGCGACGACGATCCCGACCGGGATGCCGAGCGCGAGGATGGTGCCCCGCTTAGGCGGCATGACGCCCTGCCGGGTCATAGTAGATCTCGGTCATCCGGAATTTACCGTCAACCTTCTTCATCTGGACCACGACATCGACGAGAATCTTGAGCAGCGAGCGTATGTCATCGCGCGCCAGGTCCGCGCCGCCCTCGCTTTCCTTCACGAGCAGAGTCAATTGCTCGAACGCCAGCTCGGCCGAGTCCGCATGTATCGTCGTTATCGAACCGGGATGACCGCTGTTGACGTTGCGCAGGTAGAAGAACGCCGTCCCGTCGCGCAGCTCTTGGAGCAGGATGCGATCGGGTCTCATGCGCAAGGCGCTTTCCAGCAGCTCCTTGGCTGTCACCTTGGCGGTGCCGGTGCCATCCTTGCTGTAGATCATGTGGACGACGTTCTTGTGGGGCACCACCAGCTCGCGCGTGTCCTCGATCGTCAGCAGTCTCTCATTCTCCGGTATCAGCTTAATAAGCCCCTTGGAGAAGGTCGTCTTTCCCGAGCCCGTGGCGCCGGAAATCAGAATGTTGAGTCGGCTGCGCACCGCCAGCTCGAAAAACTCCACATGCCGACCCGCGTGAAGCAGGCCGAGCAGTCGTTCCTCGACCGAGCTGACCCGCTTGGTGGCGACCTTCGTTTCCGCGAAGAGCCCGCTCGCCTCGAAATCCGCCATTGTCATCGTCTTCGTCGACGGCTTGCGAACCGTGATCGACACGGTGCCATCGGGCACGATAGGCGGAAGGACGAGTTGGACGCGCTCACCCGTCGGGAAGATCGTCGAGCAGATCGGGTTCTCGCGCGTTACGTCCTGCGAGGTGAACGCGGCCGCAGCGCGGGCCAGTTGGTTGAGCGCGTCGAGCGTCAGATCGTCCTCACGCTCCCAGGTCCAGCCACCATGTCGCTCGACGCCGATGATCGCCGGCTCGTTGATGACGACTTCGGTTACGCCATCATCATCGAGATACTGGCGAAGTGGCCGAACAGCATGATCGAGGATCGCCGTGTTACGAAAGGGGGCGTTCACTTGAGCCCTAGCCCATAGACTTGCGAGAAGTCGAAATCCTTGGCGACGGTGATCGCCATCTGGGTCCCCTGATTCACGCGGACGATGGGGCGAATGTTCTGTGTGTCTTGCAGGATTTGCGACGTCGTGTCGCCGGGGGTGCGGAACACCGTCGAGCCTTCCGGGCTGACGGCCTGGCCCGCGATCTGACCGCCCGCATCGAGGACGCTGAACAGCATGGCGGCGCCGAACCGCTGCCAGAAGAACCGATCGATCTTGCCCGTGACGCCGGCACGGCCGAGCGGGTCCGAAGCCGGCGAGCCAATGTCGATCGCGACCCCGCGGGGCGTGACGGCCCGCGTCCACATCGCGAACAGGCGATTTTGCCCGCGTTGCAATCCGCCCTGATATTCGCCGAAGACGCGCGTACCTTTCTCGAGCAGCACGACGCGGCCGTTATCCGAATACACATCCCGAGGAATGATGCAGGTCGCATAGCCCGGCACGGTGCTGTCCATCGCGGTCTGAAGCGTGCAGGGGATGATCGCGCCAGCGGTAACGAGGTAGTTGCGGTCGCCGATCATGCGCGCCGTGGCGGTGCCGATCGCCGAGGTTTGCTTGAGGTTGTCCAGGTTGGTCCGCGACGGGGCGCTCTCGCCGTCGTCTTGAGCGTTGCCGGCGCTGGCAACATCGCCGAGCGCGCGCCTGACGCCCTGGTCGCCATTGTACGCGATCAGCGTCGATCGCCGCGCATTGTCGCGCAGCTCGCGGGCCTCGTTGGCACGCCGCTCCGCCTCGCTAACGCCGCGGCTCTGTTGCTGCCCTCCCGCCGTTCCATAGGGCGTGATCGGCTGACCATCTGGGCCGATCGCCGGCACCTGTTCGCCGGTGAGCTGAACCGGCGCGTTCGGATCGCGAGGCGCGCTCGCGAGCGTAGGCGCGATAACCGAGTTGGGATCGTAGGGCGCTTCTACAGCCGGAGGCGGCGCTTTCCTCGCCTCCAAGGCCTTGTTGTCGCTACCTGACCCGGAGACGAGCGACAACACGCCGAAGGCAATGGCACCGGCTAGGGCCGCGCCCACGACCATCTTCTTGTTGTCCCACTGGACGGCATTGAGCGCCGGCATCTTGCTCGGGCGATCGACCGCAGGCGTGCGGTCAATCTCATTCACGTCGGGCGTCGCATCGACGTCGAATCTCTTGTCGGACACGTCAGTTCTCCGTCGTGCGCTCGACCGCTTCCGAGGCCGTGTCCGTCTTGGGATCGCGGCCGTAGAAGCTCGGGCTTTCGTTATAGATGCACAGCACCACCTTGCCCCGGCGCAGGCGCATTTCCTTGTAAACGCCGTGAACGACCACGAACTCGTCGCGGACGTCGAACGAGGCCGTGGCCTCGCTGCCGTCGGGGTTGACGGTGAAAATCGCAGGTATCTCGCGCTGGTTCGGGAAGCGCATGACAGTAAACTGCCCGTTGTCGCTGACTTCGGACGGTTGCAGCTCGGGTGAGCCCTGGACCTTGTAGCTGAGGTTCCGCGTCCCTTCGAGGACGCCGATATCGAGCGCTGCCTTGATCGCGCCGTTCTGCGCGGCGAGCGCCGCGGCGAGCTGCGCGCGCTGTTGCGTCAATCGGGCCTGCGCTGCCTCATATTCCGGGTAGCGGAGCCGAACTTTGAAGAAGGTGCCCGGCGAGCGCGCCGTAGCCACAGCCGACAGCTCGAACGTATAATTGCGCTTGGTCCCCTGGAAGTCCGTCACCACGATCAGATTCGTGGCGCCGGCGCGCTCGCGGGGCTTCACGAAGAGCGAATTGTCTGCCGGGGCGACCTCCCAAGAGACTGTGTCTCCCATAGCCACGAACTTGATGATCTCGCCGGGGGCGAACTCAATTTGCGTCGCGGTTCGGAACGCGCTGCGAACGCGGATCACGTTCCCGTCGGTATAGACGACCTCCCGGATACGGGCATCGGGACCGCTTTGCGTGGGGGTCTGCGCCAGCGCCGGCGCTGCCGCCCCGGCGCCAATCGCCGCGGCCAGGAGCAGGATCGTCCTCATCGTGTCGGAACCTCCACGTCGGCCCGGTATGTCTTCACCTGAAACCCGAGCGGATTGGCGTATCGGCCGGACTCCGTTTCCGGCTTCGACAGAACGTCGAAAGTGATGGTCGCGATGGCCGGCGTCTCAATCACCTGCTGGTCGCGCTGGAGCCGCTTTATGAAGCGAACCTGCGCCACATTGGGCGAGATGAAGGCGACGGAGCGGATCGCCACGAAGACCGCATCGTTCGCGGTGAATTGGTTTTGCGGGGAGTCCGGGTTGTCCTTCTTGTAGAAGGCCGTCCAACGGTTCTGTTCCTCCCGCGCCGACAGCGACAGCACCTTGCGGAAGAACTCCTCCCGCGCTTGGGGAATCCAACCCTCGCGAGCGCGCACATAGTCGGCGAGGAAATACTTACGGATCGCCTCGTCATAGGTGATCGTCTTATCGCCGCGCAGCTCCTGGGTGACTTCCGTCGCTCCCGTCGAGCGGTCGACGGTGACGACATAGGGAACGACCGTCTTGAGCGGCGAAAGCGCCAACACCGCGCCCGCGCAGATAGCGGCGAACACGATGGCGATGGCGGCAACGATCCAAGCGATGCGCCGCGAGCGGACCGCCGCCACGAACCGATCCCGATCCCAGCTTTCCGCTTCCGCGAAATATGCCTTCAGATCTTCGGCCTTGTCCTTCACGCCGATAGCCATTTCAGCAGCTCGCATTTGTGGTTGGCAGCGCGGCAGTCGGGCCAGCGCTCGGAGTGAGCGCGCCGATTGCCGGCACCTTGCTCGACGTGTTGGCCCCTTGCGGCCCCGGCGCTGTATCCTCGGGCGGAAACAGGTTCGTCGCTGGCGCAGGGGCCGAATGGGGTGTGCCACGTGGCACACCCCCCACAGGAGGCGCCGCAGCGGCTGTCGGTGCAGTCCGCGACGGGATCGAGGGCAGAACCGTCCCGTAGAGGTTGGCGGGCCGCTTCTGGCGTCCATTGCAGCGCGGCAGCTTCTCGTCCTTCGCGGCGACTGCTGGCACCAGGGGAGTGAGAGCCGCGAGGGCGAGAAAGGCCAGGGCCGAACCGAGCTTCATGCCGGGTCTCCGATTAGCTGTTGTTGTAGAGGGTGCCGCCACCAGTCCGCGCCGCGCGGGCGGACCGACCAAGCCTCGCCGGCAAGCTGGCGATGCTCCCCGGAGCGGAGGACAATGCGCGACCCGCAGAGGGGACGACGTTGCCGGTAGAGGCGTTCGCGAATTGCGTTGCGAGCGACGCACCACCACCACCGAGTCCCGCAGCAAGGCCCGGTATCTGGAGGAAGAAGAAGAACCCCAACACGTAGAACGCGATCGCGCGGATCGCGATGACGGCAATGTTTGTGTCGCCCGCGAAGGCTTGGCCCATAAAGTCCTCACCCGTGTTCCGGATGAAGATCGTCAGCAGAAGCGCGAACGCGACGAGCATGACGTAGCTGATCGCGGAGCCCAGCCAGGCAAAGAAGAAAGCCCTCGTGGAGTCGAATAGCAAAGCAGCTACGAAGATCGGACCCACGGCTGCAAGCAAGGCCAAGGCGAACAGCGCGAAGGCGCAGATGGTGAAGCCGAGGGCGGCTGACAAAATTGCCATCACCATCAGGACTAGGCAGTAGATACCCGTAAAGAATATTTCGACGATGTTGTTGGGGAGACCGACGAGGTTCTTGCCGGCAGCGGCAGTTCTGGCGTCCTGTATCTCAGTGATCTTCGCGACCGTGGTGGACGCGCCTTTCACAATCTGATCGAAGAAGTCGCCGAGCCCGCTGACGTCCGACCCGCCTACGGCCTGCGCAACGTCTCGCGGCAGACCGTTCATTGCGAACAAAGCGGCGACCGTGCCGTATAGCGTCGTAACCGCGAACACGAGTGCGGCCAGCTTCATTCCGCGATAGACAAGCTCTCGGAATGGATACTCGACAGCCCCTCGCAAGATCGCGAAGCCGAGGAGTATAATGTAGATCGTCACTCCCACCCGGAGCGGGCCGGAGATCCACCCTATCACCCCGGTATAGACAGTGATGATGGCGGCCAGAGCATCGTTGAGGTAGGTGAACATCGTTTGAAAAAGATTACCCATTCTACCTACTCTCTACGTCAAAACAGGTTGAGGAGTTGCAAGACTAAATACCCATACCCTTCTTGAACTCGTCGCGGTCCTTCTTCGACTGTACGAGTTGGTTAGCTGTATCCACATTGTTGCAGTTATTCACGACAACAGAGGGCCAGCTTGCCGGGGGGCGTTGCGACCCTTTCCACTTCTCGCAAGTCCCGGCCATTTCCACGCGCTCTTGTTCGTGCTGCGTGTAATAGGTGGCATCGCGGAGCGGCATGTCGGACCGAAGATCATCCCCAGTCTGCTGGCGCTCCGATGGCGAGCAGGAAGTGAGTGCAACGATCGCGAGGCCGAGGGTTGCGGCTTGCACGGGCCCCAGCATCAATCGATCCCCATACCAGCTTTGAAGCTGGCGCGGTCCGCCTGCTGCATGGCGACGTATCGCTGGTAATCAGCTTCGGCCTTCGCCCTGCGCTGAAGCTCGATCGCCTGTAGCGCCATCTGATCGTTCATCATCTGCGCCTGCTCGAGCTGGAGCCGCGCTGACATATCGGCCCGCTCCGCAGCCGAGTTGGCGCTGGCGAGGCGGCTGCGGAGCTGTTCGAGGCCTTGGCGCCGGCTCGTCACCGCATCGCCGACGTTGCTCGCGAGACCCGTCGATACGGCCGCTTCGCGCGCGCCTTGCTCGTAAGCGGTGCGCTGCTCGGCCGTCATCGTTTGCGAGCCGCGCCCGATCAGATCCTGGTAGACGTCGTTCGCCTTGCCGCGCAGGCCGCCGACGACGTTCAGATCGCCGTTGGTGTAGCCGTCGAGCGAGGTGGACGACACGTTGCTGGTGCGCAGCACGTCGTTCTTGAGCTGTTGGGCGACGTTGCCAATGTCCGTCATCTTGTTGAGGTCTTGGTAGAGCTTCTGCGCCTCACGGATCTGATCGGCGCCCTGCTGGATGACCTGAACGCCTTGTTTCACCTGCTCGATCTGCTGGAGGATCGAGCCGACGTCGTGGACCGGGATGCCCTGCGCGTGCGCCGAGCCGGCCAGCATGAGCGCTGATCCTGACAGCGCGAGTGCGATTGCCTTCATTCTACGCATGTCCCTCTCCTTCAGCTTGGACGACGACGTTGGTGGAATACGGGGAGCCAGTTGGCGGGATCGGGGCCGAACTCGGCCGCGGCCTGGACGGCGATCGGCGTGGTCTCGGCGCGACCCGACAGCACGGCCAGCTCGTTATCGAGGCCGGTCAAATCCAGCTCGACCACAACGCTGTCATGCCCCTGCTTCACGAGGAACTTGCGCGACTCCGGGGACAATTCCTCTCGGATGAGCTGATATTCGGCATCGGTAAGCGAGAAGCCCTCCACATAGTCGCGCCGTGACCCCTTGGGATTGGGAAGCATCACCTGGGTTGCGACCTGTTCGAGGATCGAGTGCGCAATGTCGCTCTTGAGGGCGTCCGCAGGCGACTGCGTGGCAAACACCATCATCGCGTTGCGCTTCCGGTATGTCTTCAAGCCGTCCTGCGCGAAGCTCCGGAACGCATCGTCGCCGAGCGCCTTCCAGAACTCGTCGACGGCGATGATCGTGCGCTCGCCGGTCAACAGCTTGTCGATCCGGTGGAACAGGTAGAGCATCAACGGCGTGCGGACGTCGGCGTTGTCGAGGAAATCCGTCATGTCGAACCCGATGAACCGGGCATCGAGCGTCATCTCGTCCGCGGCGTTATCGAACACCCAGCCCATCGACCCCCGCGAGGTCCATTTTTCGAGGCGGGCGCCGATGCCGCCCGCGTCCGCCATGCCGAGCATCGTGCGCAGCGCATCCAGCGATCGATCTTCGCGCGGGAGTCGCATCACCGCGGCGATCCCTTCGTCGATCATCCGCTCTTCCTGAACCGCAATCGGGCGGCTTTCGGCGCGAACGAGCTGGCGCACCCACAGCGACAGCCAGGCCCGGTCCTCCGGCTTGTTCTCCAGTGCCTTCAAGGGCGCGAAGCCGGTCGGCTTGCCGTTCTCGAGCGTCAGGTAGGTGCCGCCCGAGGCCAGCACGAAAATCTGCGCGCCGCGATCCTTGTCGATGAAAATTTGGCGCGCGCCCGTCTTCTCGGCCTGCGCCATGAGGAAGTTGACGATGACCGTCTTCCCGCCCCCGGTCGGCCCGACGATCAGCGTGTGACCGATATCGCGCTTGTGGAAGCTGAAGAAATAGGGGCTGCGCGCGCTGGTCTTCATCAGCGCGACCGCGTCACCCCAATGGTTTCCGGTCGCGAGGCCGGCGGGATAGGTGTGGAAGGGTGAGAAGGCCGCGAAGTTGAGCGACGTGATCGGCGCCGGCCTCGCGCGCCACGCGAAATTGCCGACGAGCTGGCTCCAATAGGCAGCTTCCAGCGCCGCCCCCTCGCGCGCCGCGACCATGCCAGTATCGGCAAGCGCCGCGCGCGCGATCGACATGTTGTCGCGCAGGCCCTTAAGGCTGTCCGAATACACCGCGAGCGTGAAGTGATGATCGCCCAGGACGAAGCGGTTGGACATGAGATCGTCCGCCGCGTCGACGAGATCGAGCATCTGGCTGACCGCCCGATCGTCGGCGTTTTCCATCTGCTTCTGCCGCAGCCGGAACCGCTCCGAGGCCGCAGCGCGGCCGAGGAAGGTGAAAGACTGCGTCAGCACGAACGCGAAATCGACAGCGAGCAGTGATTGGAACTGCGTCGGCGTCGTGGTCGCCGGATATTCCCGAATGCCGAAAATGCCCCCGAAGGCGCTGCGATCGGCATCACGGACCTCCACCGTCTCGCCGCCGAAGACGACGCGCTGGCGATAGAGGGCGCTGCCGAGGTGCCCCCGGATGATCGGGACACGGCGATGCCGGCCCGTCATCACCATTTCCGCGACTTCCATCGTCTCGGAGAATTTGAGCCCGTTGTGCCCGTAGATCGACAGCCGGCGCGGGGAGCAGCGGTCCATCAGCTTTTCGAAATCGCGGGCCTTGTCCTCCAGCGCCTCCAGCAGATCGGCGTCGACCGTATCGGCCTCCGCTTCGGCCCGCGCTTTGTTCTTGAAGAGCTGGACGAGCTTGTCGGCGCCATGGACCGAGGGACGGAGCACCAGGGTCACGAAGAAGCGGTTGATGAACAATCGCTCCCTGTTCATTCGCGCAAAGTAGGCGGCATCGAGATCCCGTGCGAAGCGGGACCGAAAGTTGCCGCCCGGATATTGCTCGACGCGCGCGCGGACGAGGTGCGTCCAGATCGACAGGCGATCGTCGTGCAGGTTGCGCAGCATCCCGTTGAGCTTTGCGTGCCAGTCGTTCAGGTCGCGCACGTCGGCCGTCTCGAAGGCCCTCCCCTGAAGCTCGAACGTCAGCATGATCGCGCCGGAATCGAGCATCACGACTTCGTCGGTGACGTGCCGGGCATACGGCAGGAACTTGGTCGGCATCACTTCCTTGAGCGCGACCTTCATCGGCACCTGTTCCGAGAGGCGACTGGCCCTAGCCATTGCGGCCGAACCCCTTCCGCTTGATGCCCTTCAGAGGAAGCGGCGTGTAGCTCGACCCGCCCCAGAAGACGCGGTTGCGGTTGGCTGCCTTTGTGCGGCCCCAAAGGAAGATCAGCCGGAAAGCGTTGACGTCGTGGCGCACCACGAGGCGGGAGATGCCGAACATCACCGCGGCGACGACCAGGCCGTAGATGGGGTTCGTCGTGCCGATCAGGGTGATCACCGAGGCCAACAGGATCACCACGGCCGCCTCGATCGGAATGCCGGCGAACAGCGCAGGCCGCGTCACCGCTAGGAACAGCGTGTTGCGCGCCATCACTTCCCGTTCTTCGTCCACGCTACGCCCCTTCACGAAAACACAGGCGGAAGCGGGGTATGGGGGACCCCGCTTCCATGAACATCAGCCCTGGAGCTGATCGACGATCCACGGCGCCGAGAAGATGATCGCGATGCCGATGATGACGGTGACGAGCGCCCCGGTGTTGACCCGACCCGTGAGCCATCCGAACCCGGCCGCGATCAGCGCGAGGATCGCGACGATGCGCAGCAGCCCGTTGCTCAGCAGTCCGAGGACCGCGTTGCCGAAGCTCTCCAGATTGGTTTGCGCAAATGCCGGTTCGGCCGACAGCAGCGATGTCAGCGCCACCAGGCCGAACATCGACAGCAGACGGGAGACCTTGCGCTGGCGCGGCGTCATCGCCTCGACGCGAGCGGTGACACGGGTTCGGAGGGCGAGCGCCGGCCCACCGAAAGATGCGAGGTTCAT
>NZ_RWJF01000001.1:0-235000 GCF_003970925.1 Sphingomonas ginkgonis | reverse complement strand
CGACGGCAAGGTCGAGGAAGGGGTGATCGCCCCCGTGTCGCTCAATCTCCCGAACGACGGGTCTCTTGCCTTCACGCCCGAGATCGACCGCCTCGCCAACCAGGACAGCAACGGCTTTCATGCGGCCGTCTCCGCCTCGCTGGCGCTCAACTATCCCTTGAGCAAGTCGCTCACCGGGACACTCGAGGGCTGGGCCGAGCGCGAGTGGGATCCATCCGGCTCCAAGCACCAGGCTTCCGCCGACCTGGGGCTCGCCTGGCAGGCCAGCGACGACCTCCAGTTCGACGCCGCCACCTTCCTCGGCCTGACTCGCGACACGCCCGACGTTCAGGTTTCGATCGGCGTATCTCGCCGCTTCTGACGGGACCCGCCGCGGGCCCGAGCGTTTGTCCGCCCATGCGCATCGCCACCTACAATGTGAACGGGGTCAACGGCCGCTTGCCGGTGCTGGTTGACTGGCTCGAGACCACGACCCCCGACATCGTCTGCCTCCAGGAGCTGAAGGCGCCTGACGAGCGCTTCCCGATCGCGGCGATCCAGGCTGCGGGCTACGACGCGATCTGGCACGGGCAGAAGAGTTGGAACGGCGTGGCGATCCTCGCGCGCGGCACCACCCCGGTGGAGACGAGGCGCCGGCTCGCCGGCGACCCCGACGACAGCCACAGCCGCTACCTCGAGGCGGCGGTCAACGGGCTGCTGGTCGGCTGCCTCTACCTCCCCAACGGCAATCCCCTCCCCGGGCCCAAGTTCGACTACAAGCTGCGCTGGATCGAACGGTTCGAGGCGCTCGCGGCCGAGCTGTTCCCGCTCGACGAGCCGGTGATTCTCGCCGGCGACTACAACATCATCCCGACCGACGCCGACGTCTACAAGCCCGAGCGCTGGACCGACGACGCGCTGTTCGCGCCCGAGGTGAGAGAAGCGTTCGCCCGGCTCACCGGTGCCGGCTGGACCGACGCGCTCCGCACGATCCACCCCGACGAGCGGGTGTTCACCTTCTGGGATTATTTCCGCAATGCCTATACGCGCGATGCCGGCCTCCGGATCGATCACCTGCTGCTCAATCGCGCCGCCGCCGGTCGGCTCAGGAACGCCGGCGTGGACAGAAGCGCGCGGGCGCTGCCGAAGACCAGCGACCATGCGCCGGTGTGGATCGACCTCGGCTAGGCGGCGCGAGGCAGGCGCAGCCGACGGCGCAGTTCCTCCGCGCTGACCGGGTGTCCGAACAAATAGCCCTGGAACTCGTCGCAGCCCGCGGCGCGGAGCAGCGCCAGCTGCTGCTTGGTTTCGACCCCTTCCGCGGTCACCGACAGGCCCAGCGCATGGCCGAGCGCGATGATCGAAGTGATCAGAGTGATGCTCTCCGGCTCGCGGCCGAGGTCGGCGACGAAGCTGCGGTCGATCTTCATGCCCTCCAGCTGCAGCGTGCGGAGATGGTCGAGGCTGGAATAGCCGGTGCCGAAATCGTCGAGGGTGAAGCGTACGCCCAGCCGGCTCAGTTCGCGAACCGTGTAAGCGACCATCGTCTTGTCCTCGAGCAACGCGGTCTCGGTAATCTCCAGCCGGAGTCGCTGCGGAGGGAGGCCGCTCTCCGCCAGCACGTCGCGCACCAGCTTGGCATAGTGGGGCGTCCGAAGCTCCTGCGGCGAGACATTTACCGCCAGTACCAGCTCGTGCCAGCCGGACGCTTCGCGGCAGGCCTGGCGAAGCACCAGCGCGTCGAGTTCGGACACGATGCCCGCCTCCTCGGCGATGGTGATGAACAGGCTTGGCTCGACCGGCCGCCCGTCGGGCCGGGTCCAGCGCGCCAGCGCCTCGACCCCGGCGATGCGCCCGGTGACGCGGCAGACTTGGGGCTGGTAGACGATGTTGAAACAGTCATCGCGGATCGCGTTGCGCAGCTCCAGCTCGAGCTGCTGCCGCTCCTGCAGCGCGGCGTCCATCGCCGAATCGAAGATCACCATGCGGTTCCGCCCGAGCGACTTGGCCCGGTACAGCGCGAGATCCGCCTTGCGCATCAGCTCGCCCGGCTGCCGGCCATGGAAGGGCGCGAGCGCGATCCCGACCGAGCCGGCCAGGGTCACCGGCTTGCCCATTATCTGATAGGGTTCGCGGAGCGCAATAAGGATGTTCCGGCCGATGCGCTCGGCCTCGTCGGCGGAGCCGGTCAGCAGGACCACGAACTCGTCCCCGCCGAAGCGCGCGACCACTCCCTCGCCGACCGCCGTCCGCAGTCTGGCGGCGGTATGGCGGATGACCCGGTCGCCCTCGGCATGGCCCCACAGATCGTTGACCTGCTTAAAGCGGTCGAGATCGATGAACATCAAGGCGATCGGTTCGTCGTGCGCGAGATGGTCTGCCAGCCGCCGGGTCAGCAGGCGGCGGTTGGGCAGGCGGGTCAGCTCGTCGTGGTTGGCCTCGAAGCGGCTGACCAGCAGGTTGCCGGTAGCGCGGCGGACATGGCGCACCCCGAGCACCGCCACGAGGATGAACAGCGCCATCAATACCGCCAGCAGCGGCAAGGCGCTGAGCATCAGGTCGCGCCCGCGGCCATCGCGATGCCAGCGGAGCTCGAGCCGGTCGCCGCCGGACAATCCGGCGACGGGCAGGACGAAATGCCCCTCGGCCTCTCGATAGGGCTCGCTGACCCGCTGCAGGTGAAGCGGCTTCACCAGCAGCCCCGCGGAAAGCTGGTGGAGCAGGGCCGGATCGATCCGGTGAACCGCGACCAGCATCATGTAGCCGTCCACCGGCTGCGCAACCCGACCGAAGTCGGGCAGGATCGGGGTCGCGATCACGTAGGAGGGCTGGCCGTCCACCATCATCAGCCGGCTGTCGGCGAGGTTTGAGCCCGCGCTCACGGCAAAGCCCGAAGAGGATGGCCGGCGCTCATCGGCCAGCCGGTCGCTCCGGGCCCGAGCCGAGCGGAGCAGGTCGGCCAGACGCGGCTCGAGCGCATGATAGCGGCGCGCCGGTGCGGGCCTGCCGTTCTCGAAGGCGAGCCATAGCTGGCCGCGGCCGTCGACCAGGAAACTCTGATCGACCCCGTAGAACTGGGCGAGCCACTGGCCGATATTGTCCTCGGCCCAGGCCCGATCACGCCGGATGGCCGTCCGCTCGACCGCTTCGTCCCAGAAGGTCACGCTGGCGAGGTCGGCGCGAAGCTCGCCCAGCCGGCGCGCGAACCCGTTCTCGACCTGCTGGCGCTCGCGCTCGTAGCCGAGCCGCATCGATTGATTATAGCCGACCAGCATCACGCAGGTGAGCAGCGCGAGGGCGGCCGCGATGATGCTGCCGATGCCGACGAGGATGCTGTTCACCCGCAGGCTGGGATCAGCGCACAGCGCCTCCTGCTCGGAGTCACTGATCTGGATGCCGCAGCGAGGGCGCTCGGCGCAGGCGGGTGCGGCATGGGTCATCGGGCGCGATGCTCGACCGGACCGCTTACCAGCGCTTTCCCTCAGCGTCCGATTCGGACCTGATCACCGGACACGCTGGCGGCGTCGGGCGTTGGCTGGCGATGGAAAATGCCCCGCTCGCGCCGATGGAAGCCTTGCTCGCCGAGCAGATCCCGACGGGTGACGAGTGGCGCTTTGAACCAAAATGGGATGGCTTCCGCTGTCTCGCGGTGCGGTCCGGCGACCAGGTCTGGCTCTGGTCGAAGTCCGGCAAGCCGCTCGGCCGCTACTTTCCGGAGATGGTCGAGCTGTTCGGCCGCCTCGCCGCCGACGCGTTCGTGCTCGACGGCGAACTGGTGATCCAGACCGCCGAAGGGCTGAGCTTCGACGCGCTCCAGATGCGGCTTCATCCGGCGGAATCCCGCGTGCGGAAGCTGGCGGCAGAAACCCCTTCGATGTTCGTCGCCTTCGACCTGCTGGAGCTCGGTGGCCGCTCCCTCGCGAACGAACCGCTGGACGCCCGTCGCCATGCGCTCGAGCAGATGCTGGCGAGCGAGGACGAGCCCGCCCTGCTGCTCTCGCCGGTCACGACCGACCGCGACCTGGCGCTGGAGTGGCTGCACCGCTCGGGCGCCGCGCTCGACGGCGTGATCGCCAAGCGCTCCGACCAGCCCTACACGCCGGGCGAGCGGACGATGGTCAAGGTCAAGCAGCGGCGCACCGCCGACTGCGTCGTCGGCGGCTTCCGCTACGACCGCAAGGGCGAGGAGATGGCCTCGCTCCTGCTCGGCTTGCATGACGCGAGCGGTCAGCTCCACCATGTCGGCTATTGCTCCTCAATCCCCAATCACGACAAGCCGGGCTGGACCGCCGAGCTCCGCTCCATCGCTGGCGGCGAAGGATTCGGCGGCGGCAAGCCGGGCGGCCCGAGCCGCTGGGCGACCGAGCGCTCGACCGAGTGGACGCCGGTCCGCCCCGAGATCGTTGTCGAGGTGCTCTACGACCAGGTGACCGCCGGCCGCTTTCGTCACGGGACAAAGCTGCTCCGCCGCCGCCCCGACAAGGCACCGTCGCAATGCACGATGGAGCAGCTCCGCCACCCGCTCACCCCGGCCGAGCTGGGTCAGCTGCTCAAGCGCTGATGGCCGACCTGTTCGGCGAGCCGGAGCGGATCCCGGGGCTGAAGCTCGCCGACGAGTTCATCAGCCGTGTCGACGAAACCGCGCTGCTTGAACGTCTCGCTGAGGTCGCGACCAGCCCGTTTCAGTTCCAGCAATATACCGGCAAGCGGCAGGTGAAGACATACGGCTGGCGCTACGACTTCACGGACGCGAGCTTCGCCGAGGTGGAGCCGATCCCGGACTGGCTCCTCCCGCTGCGCGATCGTGCCGCCGCCTTCGCCGGTCTTGAGCCGGGCGAGATCGTCCACTGCCTGATCAACCGCTACGATCCCGGCGCGGGGATCGGCTGGCACCGCGACCGGCCCTTCTTCGAGCAGGTGGTCGGCGTGTCGCTCGGGTCGGCGGCGGTGCTCGCCTTACGCCAGCGCACCGCCGACGGCTTCCGCCGGGTCAAGGTCCCGCTCGAGCCACGCAGCGCCTATCTCCTTTCGGGCGAGGTCCGCCACGAATGGGAGCATGGCATCGCTGAGCACCGGGCGCTGCGCTGGTCGATCACCTTCCGCAGCCTGTCCGCGAAGGGACGGCGCCGGGCCGGGCGCTAGCGGGTTTCGAACCCCGCCAGGCACTCCGCCAGCCAGCGTGCCGCGGTCAGCGCGCTGAGATCCGACGGGTCGAGCATTGGGTCCCACTCAACCAGGTCGACGATCCGTACCCGCGGTTCCGCCGCCAGCTGCCGGACCGCCGCGAAGAAGTCGTGCACCGCCATCCCGCCCGGCCGTGCACCCGGTGCGCCGGGGAGCTGGCCGCGATCGATCACGTCGATGTCGCAGTCGACAACGATCGCCTCAACATGGCCGAGCCAGCCGAGCGCCCGCTCGACCGCCCGCGCGATCCCGCCCGACCCGATTTCGCCGATGGTGACGACAAGGTTGCCCGCGGCGAGCGCATCCTCGTGCATCGCGCGGCTGTTGGCGAACGGCGCGAGGCCCAGCTGCGCGATGTTGCGCCCGGGCAGGCCGTCGCCGAGCAGCGCGCGCACCGGATTGCCGTTGCTCAGCCCCGGCCCGAGCTCGCGCATGTCGAAATGAGCATCGAGCGTGACCAGCCCGACCCGCTCGAGCGGCAGCCCGAGCGCATGCACCGCCGGGCGGGTCACGGCATTGTTGCCGCCCGCCACCAGCGTCAGCGGCCGCTGCAGGGCGCTCGCCGCGATCGCGTTGCGGATCGGGGTCGAGGCGTCCTCGATGCTCATCCCCGAGATCTCCAAGTCGCCATGGTCGGCGATTCGAGTCGCGATCTCCCGTCCGGTCTCGACGTCGTAGGTGGCGATGCGCTTCAGAGTCGCGCGGAGCAGTTCCGGCGCCCGGTCGCACCCGCCGGGCGTCACCGATCCGGCGCCGAGCGGAACGCCGACCAGCCCCACTGCCGTCGTTTCGTCGGGCGCGGCGATCAGCTCCGCGAGGTTGGGCCAGCTGCTCATTGCCTTGCGCCCTAGCAGCGTGCCACAGACCGCGCCATGTGGGATCGCCTGCTCACCGACTGCCATGTCGCGACGATGGTGCCGCGTCCGGGCGATCCGCTCGGATTGATCATGAACGCCGCGGTTGCGATCGCCGACGGCAAGATCGTCCGGATCGGCAAGCGGACCGAGCTCGCCGGCTACCGCTCGGCCGAGGTGGTGCCGCTTGGCGGCGCCTGGGTCACCCCGGGGCTGATCGACTGCCACACCCATCTCGTCTTCGGCGGCACCCGCGCCGAGGAACATGCGCTTCGCCGCGCCGGCGCCAGCTATGAGGAGATCGCCGCGGCCGGCGGCGGGATCGCCTCGACCGTCGCGATGACCCAGGCCGCGAGCGCGGGCGAGCTGCTTGAGAGCGGGCGGCGGCGGCTTCGGGCCCTGATGGCGGGCGGCTGCACCACGGTCGAGATCAAGTCGGGCTACGGCTATGACGCCGCGAGCGAGATCCGGTTGCTGAACACGGTGCGGGCGCTCGGGCGCGACGAGCCGGTGCGGCTCATGCCGACTTTGCTTGCGCTTCACGCGCTGCCGCAGGGTGCCGACCGTGACGCCTTCGTCGACACGATGATCGACGAGACGCTGCCCGCGGTCGCCCGGCTCGGCCTCGCCACCGCCGTCGACGGCTTCTGCGAGAGCATCGGCTTCTCGCTGGCCGAGATCGAGCGGCTGTTCGAGGCCGCCGAGAACAACAGCCTGCGGGTCAAGCTTCACGCCGAGCAGCTCAGCAATCGCGGCGGCGCCCGCCTTGCCGCCCGATTCGGGGCGCTGTCGGCCGATCATCTCGAGCACCTCGACAGCGAGGGCGCCGACGCCATGGCGCGAGCCGACACGGTCGCGGTGTTGCTCCCCGGCGCCTTCTACTGCCTGCAGGAAACGGTCCGGCCGCCGGTCCAGCTGCTGCGCGACCATGGGGTGACGATGGCGGTCGCCACCGACTGCAATCCCGGCACCTCGCCGCTCCTCAACCCGCAGCTCGCGATGAACATGGCGTGCACCCTGTTCGGTCTCACGCCCGAAGAAGCGCTGGCCGGGACGACGGTGAATGCCGCCAGGGCGCTGGGGATCGATGGCGAAGTGGGCACGCTGGCGCCTGGCAAGCAGGCCGACCTGTGCGTCTGGCGGATCGAAAGCCTGGCCGAGCTCGCCTACTGGATCGGGCTGCCGGGGCCGGAGCGGCGCATCTTTGGGGGACAGGATTGCTGAACGACCGACGCGACAACAGCCGCCGCATCCGCGCCCGCCGCGGGTCCGAGATCAAGGCGAAAAGCTGGCTCACCGAGGCCGCCGTCCGGATGCTCCAGAACAATCTCGACGACGAGGTCGCCGAGGATCCGCAGAGCCTCGTCGTCTATGGCGGGATCGGCCGAGCCGCACGCAACTGGGCGGCCTACGACAAGATCGTCGAGACGCTCGAGCGGCTGGAGGCGGATCAGACCCTGCTCGTCCAGTCGGGCAAGCCGGTCGGCGTCTTCCGTACCCACCCCGATGCGCCCCGGGTCCTGCTCGCCAACTCCAACCTCGTGCCCAAGTGGGCGAACTGGGAGGTGTTCAACCAGCTCGATCGCGCCGGGCTCATGATGTACGGCCAGATGACCGCCGGCTCGTGGATCTACATCGGCAGCCAGGGCATCGTTCAGGGCACCTACGAGACCTTCGCCGAGATGGGCCGCCAGCATTATGGCGGCGATCTTCGCGGCCGCTGGATCCTCACCGCGGGCCTCGGTGGAATGGGCGGCGCGCAGCCGCTCGCGGCGGTCATGGCCGGCGCCCACTGCATCGCGGTCGAATGCCAGGAAAGCCGGATCGAGAAGCGGCTCGAGACCCGCTACCTCGATCGCCGCGCGTCGAGCATCGACGAGGCGCTCGACATCCTCCGCGCCGCCACGGAGCCGACCAGCGTCGGCCTGCTCGGCAACGCCGCCGAGATCCTGCCCGAGATGGTCGCGCGCGGGATTCGACCCGACGCCGTGACCGACCAGACCAGCGCCCACGACCCTGCCAACGGCTATTGCCCGGCCGGCTGGAGCGTCGCCAAGTGGCAGGACATGCGCGAGCGTGATCCGCAGGCCGTGGCCGAGGTCGCGCGCCACTCCATGGCCCGCCATGTCGAGGCGATGCTCGCCTTCAAGGCGATGGGCGTGCCCACGTTCGACTATGGCAACAACATCCGCCAGGAAGCCAAGGACGACGGGGTCGCCAACGCGTTCGACTTCCCCGGCTTCGTCCCCGCCTATGTCCGGCCGCTGTTCTGCCGCGGGATCGGTCCGTTCCGCTGGGCCGCACTGTCGGGCGACCCGGAGGACATCTATCGCACCGACCAGCGGGTCAAGGAGTTGATCCCCGACGATCCGCACCTTCACCGCTGGCTCGACATGGCGCGCGAGCGGATCGCCTTCCAAGGGCTGCCGGCGCGGATCTGCTGGGTCGGCCTCGGCCAGCGCCACCGCCTCGGCCTCGCCTTAAACGAGATGGTGAGGAACGGCGAGGTCTCGGCCCCGATCGTCATCGGCCGCGACCATCTCGACAGCGGCAGCGTCGCCAGCCCCAACCGCGAGACCGAAGCGATGCGGGACGGCAGCGACGCCGTCAGCGACTGGCCGCTCCTCAATGCCCTCCTCAACACCGCCAGCGGCGCGACCTGGGTGTCGCTCCACCACGGCGGCGGCGTCGGCATGGGCTATTCGCAGCACGCCGGGATGGTGATCGTCGCCGACGGCACCGACGATGCGGCGCGACGGCTGGAGCGGGTCCTGTGGAACGACCCCGCCACCGGCGTCATGCGCCATGCCGACGCGGGCTACGAGGAAGCGGCGGACTGCGCGCGCGAGCAGGGGCTCGACCTTCCGATGCTGGGGTAAGCTCCGGCGCACGTTCGCTCGCCCGTTGCGAGCGTCTCCCGGTGGCGTATCATGGGGTATGCGGAGGATCCTCCTTCACCTGCTGGCAATCGGCTGCTGCACCCCGTCTGCGGCGATCGCCCAAGCCGCGACTCCGGCGGGTTCCGGGCCGCTCCGGCCGCTCCAGCTTGTTCCCGTGACCAGCTGTTCCACGCGCGGTGTCGACGGCGCCATCGTCGTGTGCGGCCGTCGCTCCGACCGCTTCCGCCTTCCGCCTGAGCTGCGAAGCCAACCGGGCGCCGCGGCCGAGATCAGGCCGCGTCTGGCGTTCGGCGCCGGTGACTTTGCACCCTGCGGCCTCTTCCGTGGGGAACGGCGCTGCGGCAAGCGCGAGGCAGCCCAGTACGGCTATGGCGCAGGCCACGACCCGATCACTCTCGTTCTAAAGGCCGTCCGCGCTCTCTCCGGTGCCGATCACTGATCATGGCGAACCCGGTCGTCCAGCAGCGGCGGCTACGGGAAGCACACATCTAGGGCGTTGTGTCAGGCGTCACCGTGAACTTGTTTCAGGGCTCATCGCGTGAGTGGCTGGCCGATGCGTGGATGGGTGCTGAAACAAGTTCAGCATCACGGAGTGTGGATGTCTGCTTCCGACCCGTTGCGGATATTAGGAGCGGGCGAAGCTTGTCACTTGTCGGTGTTGTAGGTGGCCGTTGCGAGCACCTGAACTCGGTCCAACCGCTGCCCCGGCTGCTTCGCCCGACTGATCACGATTGAAAGGCGTGCGTCCTCTCGGTTGCGATATTTTGTGGACGACATGTCGGCTTTGAATCTGTCTGTGACACGTTCCCATCGCGCCCCGAACTCTCGGGATGTGAGCACGGCCTCTACAACAGGCTCCAGGTCCGTATTGCCGCCCCCAGTAATGTGACACATCGGCAGCTGGTCAGAGACGACAAGGACATAGCCAGCGCCTGGTGTGGAATTGATACGCCAATAGTGGTTTGCTCTTCGTAGCTGTTGCGGCGGGAGGTTGGCCTCCTCCACTTTATCGACAAGGCCCATCTGGTCGCCAAGTCCGACAGCCTTCACGAATGGCCCCGTGCCATCCGCCCAACTGGCAGGATTAAGCACCCATTCCTCGCATCCTCGAAGCGCGCCGGTGAAGCCTCTCTCAAGACTGGACGGGGCCTGTGCGGGAGCGGGAACGGCAGCGATGGCGGCCAAGGCAGTCAGGCAGTAGCGCATACGGCTGAAGCATAGCAGCGCTAGTGTCCGCTTCCATAGCAGACTTCAAACCGCCACTTGCCAAGTAGGAGATGCCCTGCTCCGATCCCTCCATGCATTGGGCCATCAAACCTCTTCGTGCCTCGACTCTAAGCGACTACCAAGCCCGCTCGGCTGCGTCTCGAACGCGTCACGAGTGTGAACATTGTGAACATTCGCGCCCGCTGGACCGCCGTCCCGGCCTGATCGGCCGCGCTGGCCCGCAGCCCGGCGTTCTGCCAAACAGCGGCCGATGATCAGCCTCGACCCCGAACAAGTCTCCCTCGACCTCCTCCGCCAGCTCTGGCTCGGTGCCGAGGCGCGCCTCGACGAGGCAAGCCGTGAACGGATCGCTATTTCGGCGGAGGCGGTCGCTCGGATCGTCGCGGGCGGCGAGACGGTCTATGGCGTCAACACCGGCTTCGGGCTGCTCGCCAACACGCGCATCCCCGACGACCGGCTGGCGGAGCTGCAGACCAACCTCATCCTCAGCCACAGCTGCGGGCTGGGCGAACCGACGCCGCGCCACATCGTCCGGCTGATGATCGTGCTGAAGCAGCTCGGTCTCGGGCGCGGCCATTCGGGCGTTCGGCTCGCCGTCATCGATGCGCTCCAGGCGCTGCTCGACCGCGATGCCATGCCGGTCATCCCCAGCCAGGGCAGCGTCGGCGCGTCGGGCGACCTTGCCCCGCTCGCGCACCTCATCGCGGCGCTGATGGGGCATGGCCGGATCGACCTCGCCGGCGAAACCCTGCCGGCGCCGCAAGCGCTGCAGCGCCTCGGCATGAGCCCGCTCGAACTTGGTCCGAAGGAAGGGCTCGCGCTCATCAACGGGACGCAGTTCAGCTGTGCCCTCGCGCTCGACGCGCTGTTTCGCGCCGAGCGGGTGTTCGCCGCCGCCATCGCCGCCGGCGCGCTGTCGGTCGATGCGCTGAAGGGCAGCGCGAAGCCGTTCGATCCGCGCATCTCGGCGCTGCGCGGCCAGCCCGGGCAGGTCCGGGTCGCGGCCGAGCTTGCCCGGCTGCTCGAGGGCAGCGAGATCCTCGCCAGCCATGGCCGCTGCGGCCGGGTGCAGGACCCCTACAGCTTCCGCTGCCAGCCGCAGGTGATGGGCGCGAGCCTCGACCTCCTCGTCAACGCCGCGCGGACGCTGGAGATCGAGGCGGCGGCGGTGACCGACAATCCGATCGTCTTCGCGGACGAGGGCAGCGCCATCTCCGGCGGCAACTTCCACGCCCAGCCGGCCGCCTTCGCCGCCGACATGATCGCCATGGCGATGTGCGAGGTGGGCTCGCTGTCCGAGCGGCGGATCTCGGTGCTGGTCGATCCCAAGATGAGCGGGCTGCCCGCCTTCCTCACCCCCGACGGCGGGGTCAATTCGGGGATGATGATCCCGCAGGTCACCGCCGCGGCGCTGGTCGCCGAGAACCGCAGCATGGCCTTCCCGGCGAGCGTCGACTCCATCCCCACCAGCGCGGGGCAGGAGGACCATGTCTCGATGGCCCCGATCGCGGCGCGCAAGGCGCGGGCGATCGTCGCCAATGTCGCGGGGATCGTCGGGATCGAGCTGATCGCCGCCGCGCAGGGCATCGACTATCACGCGCCGCTGGCGACCGGGCCTTCGCTCCAGCCGATCCATGCCCGGGTCCGCGAGCACAGCGGGCATCTCACCCGCGACCGCTACTGGGCGGACGAGATGGCGGCGGTTCAGGCGGCCATGCTGGCCGGCGGGATCGCGGGGGCTTGGCTGGGCTAGCGTCGGCGAGTGGTGCGGACAGGGGCAGCCGCCGCTCTCGTCCAATTCTGCTCCTTGCACAGGAAGCCGCCGAGCGCGCAGCCGCGGACCAGCAGACGGTTCGGCCCGGTCAGTGTGAAGTCGGCCTCGCTGCGGATGTTGCGGTCGGGGACGAACACCTCGCCGTGCCAGCTCCGGTCGCCGGTCTGTTCGAGGCCGCTCATCAGTTCGGTGCCGACCAGCCGTTCGGTTCCGGCCGCCGCGGCGTCCGCCTTGGCGCCGGCACTGGCCGAGACCACCCGGCCGCACAGGGCGCCGCCGCACGGCGCGATCCGGACGGTGACGCTGTTCGCGGGGTTGGACCAGTTGCCCTCGACCGGCGAGCGGGCAGCGGCGGGAGCGGCGGCCAGCCCGAGGCCGGCGACGAGGAGCAGCGCGCGCATCAGTCGATCCGCGTCCACACCTGGCTCCGGCACAGCAGGCCGGCGAGGACGCAGCCCTGCACCTTGAGCTGGTTGGGCGCGAGCAGCTTCAGGTTGGCGGAGGCGCGGATATTGTGATCGGGAACGAACACGCTGCCCTTCCAGCCCCCGTTGGCGGCGGCAAGATTGGTCAGCAGAGGGGTGCCGATGAGGTTGGGTGTGCCCCCCGCGGCGGCCTTCTCCCGCGCGCGCGGCGAGGCGTCGACAACCCGCCCGCACATGGTCGGGCCGCATGCGCCGATGCGGACCGTGACGCTGTGCTTCGGGTTGATCCAGCGGCCTTCAAGCGGCGAGGCTGCCGCCATCGACGGGGCGACGGCCAGCAGGGCGGCAGCGGCAAAAAGAGGTTTTTTCCAATCCATTTGGGGGCTCTTTAGCGAAGATTCGTGTCTCGCGAGTGAACATGGGGGCGCAGCCACGGCTGGCAAGACGTGGCGGATGGCGGGATAGACTCAGGTCAAAAGAGTCGAGGGAGCGCCGATTGACTCCGCGGAACGGTAGGAACAAAACAGGAACACATTCTGTTTCGAGTCGCACCGTGCCTGCTTCCAATCCCATGATTTCCGAGTTGCGCAAGCAGCTGAGCGCCATTGAGGGCGACGGCCGGAGCGAGCGTCCGGTGCTGTCTTTCGGGCTGGACCCGGTCGACTCGCGGCTGGCCGACGAGGGGCTCCGGCTCGATGCGCTGCACGAGGTGGCCGGGGAAGGCGCGGGGTGGGGCGACGATGCCGCGGCCACCCTGTTCCTCGCTGCCGTCGCGGCCCGGACCCAGGGACCGGTGCTGTGGGTGGTGCGCCGCCGCGACCTGTTCGCCCCGGGGCTCTACCAGGCCGGGCTCGATCCCGCCCGGGTGCTCTATGCCGAGGCGCGCGATGATCTCGAGCTGCTCGCGCTGATGGAGGAGGGGCTCCGCCATCGCGGACTCGGCGCGGTGATCGGTGAGGCCAAGAAGGTCGCCATGGCCGCCACCCGCCGGCTCCAGCTCGCCGCCGAGGGCGGGAGCAGCATCGCCCTGCTGCTCAAGCGGCCGGGGCGCGACGGTGCCGACCCGCTCGGCCAGCCGTCCGCCGCGGTCACCCGCTGGCGGGTCGCCAGCGCGCCCTCGCTGCCGGTCCCGTGGGAAGGGCTCGGCCGCGCCTGCTGGCGTCTCGCCTGCGCCCGCCAGCGCGGCGGCGATCCGTTCGAACTCACCGTGGAGGCTCCAGATGAAACGGGTTGCCTCGCTCTACCTGCCCGACTGGTCGATCGACCGGCTGCGGAGGGCCGAGCGCCGCTTCGCGCCGTCGGCTGAGGCCGACAGCCGGGCCGCCTTCGACGCGCTTGGCGCCGACGCGGCGGTCGAGCGGGCGCAGCACTGCTCGGTGCCCAAGGAGGGCGGCTGGCGGCCCGGCGCGCGCTGGGCGCGCAGCGATACGGACGGCGGCGGCAGCAGCGGGCTGGCCGGCTCGCGCGAGGAGGTGGAGGCCGCGGTCGAGGCACTTCCTGCGCACCGCCGCCCGCCGCAGCGCGAGCTCGGCCGGGTCAGCGAGGCGGCCGACAACCCCTTCAAAGGCTCGCATGGCCTGTCCCGCCCGCCCGAGGAGCGGGTCGCGCCGCCCGCGCCGCTGCGCGAGCTGTCGCGCCGGACTGAGGCGGCCGAACATCCGTTCCGGCCCGGCTCGCGCGGCTGGGCGCCTGGGGGCGAGGCGGTGAAGGCGGCGATCGACGCGCTCCCCGCGCACCAGCGGCCCTCCTTCCAGGAGCTGTCGCGGCGCAGCGAGGTGACCGACAATCCGTTCCGGCCGCTGCCCACCGACGAGGCGGAGACGGGCCGCCACATTCCCCTGCCGCCGCTCCAGTTCCCCGGCGAGGACTCCCCCGCCAAGGCAGGACGCGGCGCCGCGCTGCGCGGAGAGGCCCGGGAGCGGTATCGCAACGAGGCGCCGGCTCCCCGATTGTCGCTGGCGCAGGCCGCGGCGCTGCCGTCGGTCCAGTTCCCAGGCGAGGACATAGCCGCCCGGGCCGCCCAGCGCGACCATCGCGCGCCCCGGCGCAGCGCGCGCGACGGGCACGGCGGCGAGGCGGGCTACATCGCGCCCCCCAGCCTCGCCCAGCTCGCCGCCATGCCCGCGGTGCAGTTCCCCGGCGAGGGGCCGCACCCCGACAATCACGGCAAGAGCGAGCCGACCGCGCCGAGCTATGGCGAGGGTCGCTTCTTCCAGACTGGGCGGACGCTGGGCAGCGTGGTGGCGCGGATCTGCCGCGAGGAGGAGCCGGCGGCGGCGATGCTGGCTCCGCCCGACGAGCCGCCGCTGGTCATCGCGCACAAGATCGGCTCGCGGGTCGAGATCGCCGCCGCCAACCCCGCCGCGCGCGGGCTCGGGCTGCATCGCGGCATGGCGCTGACCATGGCCCGGGCGCAGGCGCCGGGGCTGGAGGTCCGCCCCGCCGACCCCGACGGCGACCGGGCCGAACTCCATGAGCTCGCCGAGCTGCTGGCGCGGCGCTGGTCCCCGATCGTCGCGGTCTCCGACCCGGACGGGATCCTCGTCGACCTGAGCGGGGTCGCGCATCTCCACGGCGGCGAGGCACGCTTCGCGGCGCGGCTGGTGCGGCTGCTCGCCCGCCATGGGATCACCGCCCGGCTGGCGATCGCCGACACTGCCGGCGCGGCTTGGGCGCTGGCCCGGATGGGACCGGCGGCGGCCGTGACCATCGTCCCGCCGGGCGTGCAGGTCGAGGCAATCGCGCCGCTCCCCGTCGCCGCGCTGCGACTGGCGCCGGCGGCGCTCGAGCTGCTGGCGAGGCTCGGAGTCGAGCGCATCGGCCAGCTCGCCGAGCTGCCCCGCGCGCCGCTGGTCCGCCGCTTCGGACCGGGCATCGTCGGCCGGCTCGACCAGGCGACCGGCCGCGCGCCCGAGCCGCTCGACCCGGTCGTCCCACCTGTCCCGGTGCTCGTCGAGCAGCGCTTCTTCGAGCCGATCGCCACCGCCGAGGCGATCGAGCACTGGCTCGGCACGCTGATGCCGCGACTGACCAGGGCACTGGCCGAGGCCGGGCGGGGCGCGCGCGCGGTCGAGCTGATCGCCGAACGGGTCGACGGGGTGCCGCAGCGTCTCCGCCTCGGCTTCGCCCGCCCGACCCGCGACGCCGCGCACATGCTTCGACTGGCGGTCAGGCGGATCGAGGAGGTCGAGCCCGGCTACGGGATCGATGCGCTGCTGCTCCACGTCCGCCGCGCCGATCCGCTCGGCCCACAGTCGCTCGCGCCGGCTCTGGCGGACGAGGGCGAGCCCGACCTTGCCCCGCTGGTCGACGCGCTCGCCAACCGGATCGGGATGGACCGGCTGTGGCGGGTGGCGCCGGTCGACAGCGACGTTCCCGAGCGCTCGCTGGTCCCCACCTCGCCGCTGACTCCGCCGCCCCCGCGGGCAGCGGCGCTGAGGCGCGACGACGTGCGGCGTCTGGACGAGCGTCCGCCCGATCATCCCTGGCACACGCGCTGGCCGCGCCCGGTGCGCTTGCTGAGCCGGCCCGAGCCGGTCCACCACGTGCTGGCGGAACTGCCTGACCAGCCGCCCCGGCGCTTCACCTGGCGCGGGGTCAGTCACCGCGTGGTGCGCGCCGAAGGGCCGGAGCGGATCGCTGGCGAATGGTGGCGCCGCCCGGCCGAGCGGCAGGCGGTGCGCGACTATTTCCGGGTCGAGGTGGAGGACGGCCAGCGCTTCTGGCTCTACCGCCGCGGCGACGGCGTGCACGGCGAGACCGGCGACCTCAACTGGTTCCTCCACGGCCGGGTCGGATGACCTACGCCGAACTCCAAGTCTCGACCCACTTCAGCTTCCTACGCGGCGTGTCGTCGTGCGAGGAGCTGTTCTCGACCGCCGCGCTGATGGGGATGAACGCGATCGGAGTCACCGACCGCAACTCGGTCGGCGGGCTGGTCCGCGCGCTCTACGCCAGCGAGCAGATCCGCCAGGACCAGGGTCTCGAGGTCAAGCTCGTCGCCGGGTGCCGGCTCGACCTCGTCAGCGGGGCTTCGCTGCTGGTCTGGCCGGAAGACCTCGCCGCCTGGTCGCGGCTGACCGCCATGCTGACCCGCGGCAACAACCGCGCCGATCCCAAGGCCGGGGAGAAGGGCCGCTGCTTCCTCCACTGGGAGGATGTCGCCGCTGCGGCCGAGGGGCTGGTCGGGGCGCTGGTTCCCGGCGCGGACGGCGTCGCCAAGGCAGAGCTACGCTGGATGGCCGACATCTTCGGCACCGATGCTGGCCATGTCTGCCTGACCCAGAACCGCCGCCCCGACGACAGCCGGCGGCTCCACCGGACCGAAGCGGAGGCGCGGCGCTTCGGCCTCACCCCGCTGGCGACCGGCGACGTGCTCTACCACCATCCAAGCCGGCGGATGCTGCAGGACGTGGTCACCGCGATCCGCGAGAAATGCACCATCGACGAGCTCGGGCTTCGGCGCGAGCGCTCGTCCGACCGCTGCCTCCACCCGCCCGAGGAAATGGCGCGCCGCTTCGCCCGCCACCCGCAGGCGATCGCCGCCACCCAGGCCATCGCCGAGCGCTGCACCTTCTCGCTGCGCGAGCTGCGCTACCAATATCCCGAGGAGCTGGTGATGAGCGGCAAGTCGCCGCAGGCCGCGCTCGCCGAACTGTCGCGCGCCGCGCTTCGCGAGCTGTTCGCCCGGTCGCCGTTCGACGGCATCCCCGACCAGCGTTATCTCGACCTCCTCGAACATGAACTGCGGCTGGTCGAGCGAATGGGCTATGCGCCCTATTTCCTGACGGTGAACTCGATCGTCAGCTATGCGCGCAGCCAGGGCATCCTCTGCCAAGGGCGCGGCTCGGCGGCCAACTCGATGATCTGCTTCGTGCTCGGGATCACCTCGATCGACCCGATCGCGCACCAGCTGCTGTTCGAACGCTTCATCTCCCCCGACCGGCGCGAGCCGCCCGACATCGACATCGACTTCGAGCATGAGCGGCGCGAGGAGGTGATCCAGTGGATCTACCGCACCTACGGCCACGACCATGCCGCGCTGACCGCGGTGGTCAGCCGCTTCCGCGCGCGCGGCGCGGTGCGCGAGGTGGGCAAGGCGCTGGGACTGCCCGAGGACATGACCGGCGCGCTCGCCGGCCAGGTGTGGGGCTGGTCGAGCGAGGGGGTGGCCGACAGCCATGTCGATGCGCTCAACCTCGACCGCTCCGACCCGCGCCTCGGCCTCACGCTCGAGCTCGCCCGCGAGCTGATCGGCACCCCGCGGCACTTGTCGCAGCACCCCGGCGGCTTTGTCCTCACCCGCGACCCGCTGCACCGGCTGGTCCCGGTCCAGCCCGCCGCCATGCCGGACCGCTGGGTGGTCGAATGGGAGAAGGAGGACATCGAGGAGCTTGGCATGATGAAGGTCGACATCCTCGGCCTCGGCATGCTCGGCTGCATGCGCCGCGCCTTCGATCTCCTGGAGGAGCACAAGGGCCTGCGCCTGACGCTCGCCTCGCCCGAGATGCAGACCGACGATCCGGAGACCTTCCGGATGATCCAGCGCGCCGACACGCTCGGCACCTTCCAGATCGAGAGCCGGGCGCAGATGGCGATGCTGCCGCGGATGCTGCCGACGGAGTTCTACGACATCGTCATCCAGGTCGCGATCGTCCGCCCCGGGCCGATCCAGGGCGACATGGTCCATCCCTATCTCAAGCGCCGCGACCAGAAGCGGCGCAACCCCGCCATCGAGTTCGACTATCCGTCCGAGAAGCTGAAGGCGGTGCTCGCCAAGACCTATGGCGTGCCGCTGTTCCAGGAACAGGCGATGAAGGTCGCGATCGAGGGCGCGGGCTTCTCCCCGGCCCGCGCGGACGAGCTCCGCAAGGCGATGGCGACGTTCAAATACACGCAGGGCGTCGGCCAGTTCAAGGAGGAGCTGATGGCCGGCATGGCGACGAACGGGATCGATCCCGAGTTCGCCGAGCGGCTGGTCAAGCAGATCGAGGGGTTCGGCTCCTACGGCTTTCCGGAAAGCCACGCGGCGAGCTTCGCCAAGATCGCCTACGCCTCGTCGTGGATGAAGTGCCACCACCCGGACGTCTTCTGCGCGGCGCTTCTGAACGCCCAGCCGATGGGCTTCTACGCCCCCGCCCAGATCGTCCGTGACGCGCGCGAGCACGGCGTGGCGATCCACCCGGTGTGCGTCAACGAAAGCCAGTGGGACTCCCGGCTGGAGGGGCGCGGCGCGTGCCTGCCGGTGCGGCTCGGGTTCAAGGTCGTCCACGGGCTGGCCGAAGTCGACTCGGCGCGGATCATCGAGGCGCGCGGAACGCGGCCGTTCGCCTCGGTCGAGGACCTCTGGCGCCGGGCCCGGGTGCCGCTGGCGACGCTGGAGAAGATCGCCAAGGCCGACGGCTTCCGCGGGCTGGGGCTCGACCGGCGGCAGGCGCTGTGGGCGATCCGCGGGCTCGGCGAGGCGCCGCTGCCGCTGCTCAAGGCGGCCGAGCGGCGCGAGGAGCCGGTCATGCTGCTCCCGCTCACTGCGGGTCGCGAGGTGGTCGAGGATTACCGCGCGACCCAGCTGACCTTGCGCCAGCACCCGGTCTTCTTCCTCCGCGACGAGCTCGCCAGCCGCAGGATCATTCCCTGCGGCGCGCTCCGCCACGTCAAGGACGGGCGCAAGATCGAGGTCGCCGGGATCATCCTCGTCCGCCAGAAGCCGGGCAGCGCCAAGGGCGTGCTGTTCATCACCATCGAGGACGAAACGGGGGTCGCCAACATCATTCTCTGGCCCGACCGGTTCGAGGCGCAGCGGACGGTGGTGATGAGCTCGGCGATGATCAGCGTCGTCGGCAAGGTCCAGCGCGAGGGCGAGGTGATCCACGTCATCGCCGACCGGCTGCACGACCTCACCGGCATGCTCCGCCAGGTCGGCGACATGGAGCTGCCGCGGCTGACTAGCCCGGGCGACGGCGCGACCCACGCCGGGCCGCCCGACCGCGGCGAGCCGGGGTGGAAGCCCAAGCCGCGCAGCCTCTACCATCCCCCGTTCCGCACCGGCTGCGACCCCGAGGAAGCCGTCCGCATCCGCAGCCACGACTTCCACTAGGGCCGCCGCCGGCGCGGCGCTCAGGCGAGCAGCGCGAGCAGCGCGAAGGTCGCCAGCCAGTGCTCGCCGGCATAGTCGCCGCAGAGGTGCGGCAGGGCGGCGGCGAGATGAGTGTCGGCGACCCGCTCTGCCTCGTCGCGCCCGGCGGGCTCGAATGCGGTCGCCAGCGAGCGCCAGCACCACGCCCGGCTGAGGTTCAGCCCGTCGAGATGGGCGATCTTGCCGTCGGAGCGGTCGCTGACGGTGACCGGGCGGAACAGGGTCGCGGGCTCGCCCTCGCCGAGCCGGGGCAGGAAGGCGCGCAGCCACGGCCCGAACCGCTCGGGCGGAGCGGTCCGCATCAGGCACAGCGCCTCGACCAGCGCGGGCGAGAGGAAGTCGTCGCCGCTCGGCTCCCACGCCGGGCAGTCGCGGTCGCCGCCGAACCAGTGCCACGCCCGCTCGCCGACCAGCTCCGCCAGCGTCGGGTCGAACGCGCGCGCCCATTCGCTCGCCAGCACCAGCGCGAAGGCCGTGTTGAAATGGGTCCCGGTGCGGATCGGATAGGTCAGCACGGGCAGGTGCCGGCGAAGCCGCTCGGCGAAGGCGCGAGCGAGCGGATCGAGCGCTTCGGCCCAGTGGCGATCCGGGTGACGGGTCGCCTCAAGATGGAGCATCAGCAGCCACGCCCAGCCATAGGGCCGCTCGAACCCGCCCGATTGCGGCCGGTCGAGATAGGCGAGCTCGACAGCCACGTTGGCGAGGGTGAAGCTGTCGTCCGCCAGCGCGGCGATGCGCGCCGTCTCGCCCGACCCGGGGTACAGCCGCGCCACCGTCAGCAGCGTCCACCAGCCGTGCACGCAGCTGTGCCAGTCGAAGCTGCCGAAGAAGATCGGGTGAAGCTCGCGCGGCGGCCGCGCGTCCTCGTCGACGAGCAGAACATGGTCGAGCTTGTGCGGATATCCCTGCCGGACATGGCCGAGCGCGATGGCGGCGAAGCGGGCGGCGGTGGCGGCGTCGAGCCGGGTCATCGGAAAGCGACTCCGTAGATGAGGAGGATGTTAAGCGCGAGCAGCGGGAGCGCGGTCCCGACCTGCGCCTTGATCACCCCATAGCGATCTTTGAGTTCCAGCAGGCCGGCCGGCACGAGGTTGAAGTTGGCGGCCATCGGCGTCAGCAAGGTCCCGCAGAAGCCGGCCAGCATGCCCACCGCGCCGACCACCGCCGGGTCGCCGCCGTAGCGGCGGATCAGCAAGGGGACGCCGATCGCCGCGGCCATCACGGGAAAGGCGGCAAAGGCGTTGCCCATGATGATGGTGAACAGCGCCATGCCCAGCCCGAACACCAGCACGGTGGCGAACAGGCTGCCGTCGGGGATGACCGACTGCACCAGCCCGCCGATGAGATCGCCGACGCCCGCGGCGGCGAACAGCGCGCCGAGCGCCGCGAGCATCTGCGGCAGAACCACCGCCCAGCCGATCGAATCGATGAGGCGCCGGCCTTCCTGCAGCGGCGCGAGCGCGGGCGGCCGAAGCCAGGCGAAGATCAGCGCCAGCGCGGCCAGCACGCCCAGCGCGAGCAGGCCGTAGGTCTCGCGCTTCGCTTCGAACAGCCCGAGCGAGCCGAGCGGCGTGTAGTTGCAGAGGAGGGTGCCGGCGAGCGCGACGGCCGGGATCACCAGCGCCGGAAGGAACAGCCGGTTCCCGAGCCGGGCCGAGGAGGCCTCGCGCTCCGCTTCGCCGGTCGTCGGCGGGTCGCCGCGCCCGACCAGCCCGAAGCCTGACAGCCCGGCCAGCCCGAGCACCAGCAGCCCGTTGCCGAAGCTGCCGATCCAGTCGCCGGCGAGCAGGTTCAGCGCCATCAGCCCCCAGAAGGCGGCGTTGCCCAGCCGCTTGGCGTTGCTGCGGTCGAACGCGCTGAGCAGCGCGAAGCCGGCGAACATCAGCCCGGCCAACGCATAGAGCCAGTGGAGCGTGATCATCGCTGGCTCGCCCGGCGGAGCGACCGGTCGAGCCACAGCAGCCGCGCGCCATGGATCAGGAAGGCGCCGATCGCGCTAGGAATCGCCCACAGCGCGAGCTGCAGCGGGGCGAGCTGCACGCCATAGGTGGCGAGCGTCTGCTGGATCAGCACGATCGAGCCAATCGCGAGGAAGATGTCCTCGCCGAAGAAGAGCCCGACATTGTCGGTGGCGGCGGCGAAGCTCTTCACCTTGTCCGCCGTGTCCGCGTCGAGCTCGCCGTGCTGCTGCTCGGCCGCGGCAAGCGCCATCGGCGCGACCAGCGGTCGGACCGTTTGCGGATGGCCGGCGGTCGCCTGCAGCCCGATCGCCGCGGTCAGCTGGCGATAGCCGAGGTAGAAGAGCAGCAGCCGGCCGGCGGTCGCCCGGCGCATCCCCCGGATCTGCGCCGCCGCGCGCTGTTGCAGCCCGAACCGCTCGAGCAGGCCGATCACCGGCAGCACGATCCAGACAATCGCGATGATCCGGTTGTCGTTGAACGCCTTGCCGAAGGTCGAGACGACCGCGACCGGGTCGAGCCCGGCGAGCAGCCCGGTCGCCAGCGCCGCGGCGGTAACCACCAGCATCGGGTTCATCCGCAGCGCGAAGCCGGCGACCACCAGCAGGATGCCGAGCAGCGGCCAGTAGTTCATTCGGGCTCTCCATAGCCGCCGCCGCCGGGCGTCTCGATCACGAAGCGGTCCCCGGGCAGCATCTCGGCCGAAGCGGTCGCGCCGAGATGCTCGACCCGCCCGTCGGCGCGCTCCACCCGGTTGCGGCCGGGTAGGGCGTCGGCACCGCCGGCCAGCCCCTTGGGGGCGACCCGGCGACGATTGGCGAGGATGTTGGCGCGGACCGGCTCCAGGAAGCGGATGTCGCGGATGACGCCGTCCCCGCCGCGGTGTCGGCCGTCACCGCCCGAGCCATGGCGGATGGCGAACCGCTCGAGCCGGACGGGCATGCGGGTTTCCAGGATTTCCGGGTCGGTCAGCCGGCTGTTGGTCATGTGGGTCTGCACCGCCGCCGTGCCGTCATGGTCGGAGCCGGCGCCCGAGCCGCCGGCGATCGTCTCGTAATATTGCACCCGCGCATTGCCGAAGGTGAAGTTGTTCATCGTGCCTTGGCTTGGCGCGAGCCGTCCGCTCGCCGCGAACAGCGCGTCGGTGACGACTTGGCTGGTCTCGACATTGCCGGCGACCACCGCGGCCGGAAAGCGCGGGCTGAGCATCGAGCCGTCGGGCACTTCGATCCGGATCGGCCGAAGGCAGCCGTCGTTCATCGGGATGTCGTCGTCCATCAGCGTGCGCACGACATAGAGCGAGGCGGCCCGGCTGATCGCCCGAGGAGCGTTGAAATTGTCCGGGCGCTGCTCGCTGGTGCCGGCGAAGTCGAACACTGCCGAGCGGCTGGCGCGATCGATCCGGATCGCGACCCGGACCTGCGCGCCATTGTCCATCTCGTAGGCGAAGGCGCCGTCGTCGAGCCGGTCGAGCAGCCGCCGGACCGACTCCTCGGCGTTGGCGAGGACATGGCCCATGTAGGCCTCGACCACTTCCGGGCCGTGCTCCGTCGCGGTCTGCTCGAGCAGCCGGGCGCCGCGGCTGCACGCGGCAAGCTGGGCGCGGAGATCGGCGATGTTGCGGTCGAGGTTGCGCGCCGGCCACGCGCCCGAGCCGAGCAGCGCCCGCATCTCCGCCTCGCGGAAGCGGCCCTCGTCAACCAGCAGCCAGTCGTCAATCAGCACGCCCTCGTCGGCGATGGTCCGGCTCTCGGGCGGCATTGATCCCGGCGCGATGCCGCCGACGTCGGCATGGTGGCCCCGGGCGGCGACGAACGCGGCGGGCTTGTCGCCATCGCCGAGAAACGCCGGGACGATGACCGTGATGTCGGGCAGGTGGGTGCCGCCGCGGTAGGGATTGTTGAGGACATAGGCGTCGCCACGCCGGATGCCGCGCCCGTCGCGGTCGCCGCCGCGCGAGTCGATCACCGTGCGGATGCTCTCGCCCATCGACCCGAGATGGACTGGGATGTGCGGCGCGTTGGCGATCAGCGCCCCGTCGCGGTCGAACAGCGCGCAGGAAAAATCGAGCCGTTCCTTGATGTTGATCGAGGTGGCGGTCGCCTGCAGCGCGACCCCCATCTCATCGGCAATGGCCATGAACAGGTTGTTGAAGATCTCCAGCCGGACCGGATCGACGTCGGCGCCCGCCGCCCGGACCCGGGCTGGCGGGGCGGAGCGGCTCAACACCAGCGTTCCATCCGTGGTTCGCTCCGCGCTCCAGCCCGGTTCGACGACCGTGGTGGAGGACTCGTCGAAGATCAGCGCGGGGCCGGCGATGCACTGCCAGTCGGCGAGCTCGGCGCGGGCATAGCCGTCCCACCCGCCATGCCGGACCGGACGCGCTCCCGGCCCGGCCGGCGCGGTGATCGGGACGGCGGATGAGGTTCCGGCGGTCGCCTCGACGATCAGCGATTCGACGATGATGGGGGCGGCCTCGTCGGCATAGCCGAACCGCTGGCGATGCTGCTCGTGAAAGTCCCGCACCAGCGCTTGCCATGCAGCGCGCTCAAGCTCGAGCGAGCTGTCGCTGCCGGCCAGTCGCAGGCGGAGGCGGTGGGCGAGGCGCGGAGCCGTCGCGACGCCCTGCTCGGCGAGCGCCGCAACGGCTTCCGCCTCGAGGGCGGAGAAGCCCCCATCACGGACCTCTTCCAGCGGCCGAAGCCAGCTCTGCTCGCGCAGCACCTTCACCTCGGCGAGGCCGATCCCGTAGGCGGACAGCACTCCGGCGAGCGGGTGAACGAGGATCCGCTGCATGCCGAGTCGGTCGGCGACCCGGCAGGCGTGCTGGCCGCCGGCGCCGCCGAAACAGGCGAGCGTGTAGCGGCTGACGTCATGGCCTCGCGCCGTGGAGATCTTGCGGATCGCCGCCGCCATATTCTCCACCGCGATCGCGAGGAACCCCTCGGCAACCTCCTCCGCCGTCAGCCTGCGCCCGCCCCTCGCCTCCACCGCGCGGACCACCTCGTCGACTCGCGCCCGGGAGGCGGCGGGATCGAGCGGCTGGTCGCCGTCCGGCCCGAACACCGTAGGAAACAGTCCAGGGACGATCCGTCCGAGCAGCAGGTTGCAGTCGGTCACGGTGAGCGGGCCGCCGTTGCGGTAGCAGGCCGGCCCCGGCTGCGCCCCCGCCGACTGGGGTCCGACCCGGAACCGCATGCCATCGAAGCGGCAGACCGATCCCCCGCCCGCAGCGACCGTGTGGATCTGCATCATCGGCGCGCGGATTCTGACGCCGGCGACCACGCTTTCCTCGGCCAGCTCGGCGCGGCCCGCATAGTGGGAGACATCGGTCGACGTCCCGCCCATGTCGAACCCGATCAGCCGCTCGCCTCCGTGCGCGGCGCTGGCGGCGATCATCCCCATGACGCCGCCGGCCGGCCCGGACAGGATCGCGTCCTTGCCGCGAAATACCCGCGCCTCAGCGAGGCCGCCGTTGGATTGCATGAAGTGGAGCTCGGCACCTTCGGAAAGCCCGGCTGCGACCCGGTCCACGTAACGGCGGAGCACGGGGGAGAGATAGGCGTCTGCAACGGTCGTATCGCCGCGGCTGACAAGCTTGATTAGCTGCGCCACCTCGTAGCTCGCCGACACCTGCGCAAAGCCGAATTCGCGGGCGACCTCGACGAGCCGTCGCTCATGATCGGGAAAGGCCCAGCCGTGCATCAGCAGGATTGCCAGGCTGTCGAAACCCGCTGTCCGAAGCTCGTGCAATGCGGCTCGCGCGCCCGCTTCGTCGAGCGGGCATATGACATCCCCGGTCGCGCCGACCCGCTCCTCCACCTCGATCACCGTGTCGTACAGCATCGAGGGCAGGATGATGTGCCGGGCGAAGATCTCTGGCCGCGCCTGGTAGCCAATGCGCAGCGCGTCGGCGAAGCCGCGTGTGGTCAGAAGCGCTGTCCGCTCGCCCTTGCGCTCGAGCAGCGCATTGGTGGCGACCGTCGTCCCCATCCGCACCGGACCCAGCGTCCCGCCCCCATCGGCGAGGATCCGCCGAATGCCCTCGAGCGCAGCATCGGGATAGCGCCCGGGATCTTCCGACAGCAGCTTGGCGACCCGCCGCCGTCCGTCCGAACTGCTCGCAACAATGTCGGTGAAGGTGCCACCCCGATCGATGGCGAATGACCAGGTTCGATCCACGGCCCTCAAGAGCAGAGCGGCGCCGGTCCAGCAATGGGAGAATGGCGGAGCGGGAGGGATTCGAACCCTCGATACGGTTTTGCCGTATACTCACTTTCCAGGCGAGCGCCTTCGACCACTCGGCCACCGCTCCGCACTTGGATACCTGGAATCGCGCTCCTCTAGGCGGAACGGCCGGGCGCCGCAACCTTGCCGGGGACGGTCGCACGGCCGTATGCGTCGGCAATGCGCAACTTCGGACAGCCGCCTTCCGCCGACGAGATGGAAGCGCTCGCGCGTGATGCGCTGACCGGCCTGCCCGAACCGTTCGCGTCTGCCCTGAAGGGCGTGGTCCTGATGGTCGAGGAGTTCGCCGACGACGAGCTGCTGGCCGAAATGGGGATCGAGGACCCGTTCGAGCTGACCGGGGTCTATGAAGGCGTGCCGATCGGTGAGCGGAGCGTCAGCGACAGCGGCCGCCCGCCCGACCGGATCCGCTTGTTCCGCCGCCCGATCCTTGATGAGTGGGCAGGCGGTGACGACAGCCTGGAGCGGCTGGTCGCGCATGTGCTGATCCACGAGGCAGGCCATCACCTTGGCTTGTCCGACGAGGACATGCACCGTCTCAAGGAGCAGGCTTGAGCCCGCTGCTGCGGTTCGCGGACGTGGCGCTGGAGAGGGGCGGCCGGCGCCTGTTCGAGCAAATCGATCTTGTCGTCGGGAGCGGTGATGCGCTGCTGGTGACCGGTCCGAACGGAGCGGGAAAGTCCAGCCTGCTGCGGCTCGCGGCCGGGCTGCTCGAGCCCGACGAGGGCGAGGTGCAGCGCCAAGCTGCCCTGTCGCTCGCAGACGACGCACTGGCCCTTGATCGCGAGCTTCCGCTGGCACGCGCGCTGAGCTTCTGGGCTGGTCTCGACGGCGGAGTGGAGCGCCTCGCGGCGACGCTGGATGCGTTCGCGCTGACCGCGCTCGCGGACGTGCCCGTGCGGATGCTCTCGTCCGGGCAGGCGCGCCGGGCCCGGCTGGCGCGGGTGGCGGCTTCGGGCGCGCCGCTGTGGCTGCTGGACGAACCGCTTAACGGGCTTGATGCGGCAAGCGTCGGCCTACTCGACCTAGCCATCGCGAGACACAGGAGGCAGGGTGGGGCGGTGGTCGTCGCCTCGCACCTGCCGCTCGCGGGCAACGGCTGGCGCTCGCTGGAGATTGGCCGGTGATCCGCGCCTTGGTGGCGCGGGAATGGCGACGTGCCATCGGCGGAGCGGCCTTCCTTCCGGTCGTGTTCTTCCTGATCGTCGCGACCCTGATCCCCTTTGCCGTGGGGCCGGACCCGACGCTGCTATCGCGGATCGGCGGCGGCGCACTGTGGGTGGCGGCACTGACCGCCGCGCTGCTCCCGGTCGAGCGGCTGGTCGAGCCGGACCGTGCCGACGGGGTGCTAGACCAGCTCAGCCTGCGCGGGGTCAGCGAGGAGGCCGTCGCCTTCGCCAAGGCGCTGGGCCATTGGCTGAGCTTCGGGCCGCTGCTGTTGCTCGCCGCCGTCCCGGGAGCGGCGTTGCTCGGCCTCGACGGGGCGGCACTCGGCCGGGCGCTGGTCAGCCTTGCCGTCGGAACGCCCGGCCTTGCCGCGCTGGCGGTGGGGGTTGCCGCCCTTACCTCGGGCGTCCGCGCGGGTTCCGCATTGGGTGGCCTGCTGCTCCTCCCGCTCGCCATTCCGCTGCTGATCTTCGCGGCGGCGGCGAGCGGCGACGCGGCCAGCGGGGCGCTCAAGCTGGAAGCGGCCGTGTCGCTGTTCCTTTGCGCCGCAGCGCCGTTCGTCGCCGGGGCGGCGTTTCGTGCGGGGCGAAGCTAGCGGCTCCAGCGGGCGAAGATGGCGGTCGGGAGAAGAAGTCCGCGGGCCTCCTCGCGGACGGCCATCTCGCCGCACTCGACCGTGCCACCCAGGTCGGCAAGCGTCTGCCGGACCAGTTCGCCAATCGCCAGCGCGCTCATCCGCACCGCGTAGACGGTGAGGACGAGGAAGCGGCTGTCCGCGTCGAGCAGTGCCCGGCACCCTTGCAGCAGCGGCGCGAGATGCTCTTCCAGCCGCCATACTTCGCCTTCAGGTCCACGGCCGAACTTGGGCGGGTCGAGCAGGATGCCGTCGTAGCGACGTCCGCGCCGGCCTTCGCGGGCGGTAAACTTGGCCGCGTCGTCGACGATCCAGCGAATCGGACGGTCGGAGAGGCCCGACAGCTCGGCGTTGCGCCGCCCGCCTTCGACCGACTTCTTCGACGCGTCGACATGGACCAGCCGGCCGCCGGCCTCGCTCAGCAGCAGGGTCCCGACGCCGGTGTAGCCGAACAGGTTGAGGACATCGGCGTCGACCGCGCGCTCGCGCATCCAGGCCCATTGCGGCGCCATGTCCGGGAAGAAGCCGAGGTGGCGGAACGGGGTGAGACTGGCGTGGAAGCGGATCGGTCCGCGCGCGAGCGGCCAGTCGCGCGGCACCGGGCGATCCTGTACCCAGCGACCACCGCCTTCCTCGTCGGAGCCGGGGATGAAGGTGGCGTCGGCGTGCCAGTCGGCGGTGGCGGGCGCCCACATGGCCTGGGGCTCGGGCCGGATCACGCGCACCTTGCCATAACGCTCGAGCTTGCGGCCGTGCCCGCTGTCGACCAGTCCCCAGTCGTCCCAAGGCTCGGCAACGATCGTCGTGAGGCCCTTCATGCGGCGAGCGCGAGCCTGCCGCCGCCGATCGCCGCCAGCGCCGATGGTCCGTCGAGCAAGGCGCGACCGGCCGCACGCGCCGCCGCAACGTCGACCGCCCGGAGCTCGGCGAGGCTCTCCTCGAGCGGCACCACTCGCCCGAACAGCTCGACCATCCGCGCCTGATGATCGGCTCGGCCCTGGACCGTCTCGAGGCTCATCAGCAGCGATGCTTCGATCTGCGCCCGTGCGCGCCGGACCTCGGCCTCGCTCAGTTCGTCCACCGCGCGGGCGAGAATGTCCCGACTGAGGGCCAGTGTCTCGCCGGCAGTGCCCTTGTCGGTCGCGCACCCGATCGCGAACAGGCCCGTGTCGGCAAAGCCCTGGTTCCAGGCAAAAATGGAGTAGGCGAGCCCACGCTCCTCACGGAGTTGCTGGAACAAGCGCGACGACATGCCGCCGCCGACCGCCTGGGTGAACAGGCTGAGCGCTGGTGCGGTGGGGTCGGTCGCAGGAACACCCGCGAGCGCGAACTGCCAGTGCGCCTGATCGAACGACCGACGATCGAGCTTGCGGCCACCGCAAAAGCGTGCCTTGCGCGGTTCTTCGACCACCGTCGCTGCCATGTCGCCGAAGTGACGCTCCGCGAGCCGGAGCAGCGCCTGCTCGTCGACCTTGCCGGTTGCGACCAGCATCAGCCGCCCCGGCACGAATTGGTCGCTCACCCAGTGCGTCAGGTCGGCACGCGAAAAGCCCCGGATGCTCGGTTCGGTCCCGATCACGGGTCGGCCGAGCGGATGGTCGCCGAAGGCCGCCTCAAACAGGAGGTCGCCGATGAGATCGTCCGGCGTGTCATGGATTTCGCCCAGCTCGGACAAGACGACATTCTTCTCGCGCTCGAGTTCCTCGCCATCGAGGTGCGGGCTACGCAACAGGCTGGCGATCAGCTCGACCGCCAGCTCGACATCGGCCGGAAGGACCCGCGCATGGAAGACGGTCTGGTCCCGCGCCGTCCAGGCGTTGAGCGAGCCGCCGACGTCCTCGATGGCTTCCGCGATCGCCTTGGCGTCACGCTGCCCCGCGCCTTTGAACAGCATATGCTCGACCATGTGGGCGAGGCCGCCGAGCCCTTCCGCCTCGAACCGCGAACCGACCGCCAGGTAGGCGCCGACCGCCGCCGACTGCGCCCCGTGCACCGGGTCGCACAGGAGGGTGACGCCGTTGGGCAGCCGATGCAGCCTGGCGCTCATTGCCGCGTCTCCGCCAGGCGCCGGCGCAGCGCAAGCACGTAGATCACCAGCGCCGCCGCCGCGAACAGGAACCATTGCAGGGCGTAGCTGCGATGATTGTTGGGGAGGTCGTGGGCACTCGGGACACGGCTGGCGGCAAGGCCCGCAAGCCCTTGGCCGGACACCAACCGGACCCGGAAGTCGCGATCGGGGGCGAGCACGCCGCTGACTGCCCCGCCGCGCCAGCCCTTGCCGGCGTTGGGATTGTTGGACCAGCCGATGTCGATCCGCATGCCCGGCCCTTCGGCACCGGTCCGGCAGTCGACGAGAAAGCTGAAGCCCGGGTCGCCCGCGGCATTCTCGCCGGCGATCGCCTGCTGCTTGACCGGTTGCAGGCAAAGCCCGCTCGCCCGTCGATAGAGGGGGAGGTCGGCGCTCGTCGGCGCGATGGGAAAGGCGACCGGCGGAAGGTTCTGCGCAGCCTCGTAGCGGGCGAGCAGCGCCTCCTTCCAGTGGGCCCGGCTGATCTGCCAGACTCCGAGTGCGATCATGGTGGCTACGGCGATCGCCACGATCAAGGTGGCGACCACTGGGAAGCGTCGGGTCATGGGCTCAACCGGCCCTCGCGCGCGTCATGGACATATTCCTGCGCCAGCAGCCACGCCTTGCCCAGCCGCAGCCCACCAAGCGTCAGCCCCAATCCCAGCGGGATCCAGATCGCATGGACCCAGAAGGGTGGCGAGATGGCCAGCTCAAGCCAGACCGCGCCGCCGGTGAGGATTGCGCCGACCACCAGGATCAGGAAGGCCGCCGGGCCGTCGCCGACATTGTAACGGCTGAAGTCGAGACCGCAGTGGCTGCAGCGCTCGGCGAAGCGGACGACGCCGGCGAACAGCCGACCTTCCCGGCAGCGCGGGCACCGTCCACGCAGGACAGTGCCGAGCGGGGGCTGGTCGGCCATCAGCCGTGGGGAGTCGCGCCCCACCCACCCCAGACGTAGATGGTGGTGAAGAGGAACAGCCACACCACGTCGACGAAGTGCCAGTACCAGGCTGCCGCCTCGAAGCCGAAGTGCTGCCGCGGCGTGAAGTCGCCCTTCACGGCGCGGATGTAGTTCACGATCAGGAAGATGGTGCCGACGATCACGTGGAAACCGTGGAAACCGGTCGCCATGAAGAAGGTCGCGCCGAAGATGTTGCCTTTGAACGCGAACGGCGCGTGGATGTACTCCCACGCCTGGATCGAGGTGAACAGCAGGCCGAGCATGATCGTCAGCAGCAGCCCGGTCTTGAGCCCCCGGCGATCGCCATGGATCAGCGAATGGTGCGCCCAGGTCACGGTCGTGCCCGAGCAGAGCAGGATCAGCGTGTTGAGCAGCGGGAAGGCGAAAGGGTCGAGCGGGGTAATCCCCTTGGGCGGCCACACGCCACCGACCGCGTCGACCGCGCTGGGGAAGAGCGAGGCGTCGAAGAAGGCCCAGAACCAGGCAAGGAAGAACATCACCTCCGAGGCGATGAACAGGATCATGCCGTAGCGCAGATGGAGCTGCACGATCGGCGTGTGGTCGCCGGCATGCGCCTCCTTGATGACGTCGCTCCACCAGCTGAACATCGTGGCCAGAACGCCGATCAGGCCGAGCAGCAGCACGAACTTGCCGTACGGGTTGCTGTGCATCCACATCACGCCGCCGCCGGTGAGGGCGAGCGCCGAGAAGGAGCCGATCAGCGGCCACGCGCTCGGCGGAAGGATATGGTACTGATGGTTCTTGGTCGAAGCGGCCATGAGCGTTCCTCGAGTGTCTTTTGCCGCTGGACCTAGCCGGACGCGCCGGACTTTTCCACTGGGTAAAACGTGTAGGAGAGGGTGATCTCGTGCACGTCCCGCGTCGTCTCGTCGGTGCGGATCTTGGGATCGACGTAGAAGACCACCGGCATGCGGACTTCCTGGCCGGCGGCGAGCGTCTGCTCGTTGAAGCAGAAGCACTGGATCTTGTTGAAATAGATGCCGGACTGGTCGGGCGAGACGTTGTAGGCGGCCTGCCCGGTAATCGCCCGCGCGGCGAGGTTCTTGGCCCGGTAGTAGATCAGCGTGCGCGCGCCGGGCCGAATTTCGACCGTCGCCTGCTCGGGCTCGAACTTCCACGGCAGGTTGGGCGCGACGTTCGCATCGAAACGCACCTGCATCATGCCGGCGGCGAGATCGGCACCTGGGGCCCGCTTCGCTCGCTGAGTCGTACCTTCGAACCCGGTCGCCTGACAGAACATGCGGTAGAGCGGGACCGAGGCGAAGGCGAGTGCCAGCATGAACGCGACGAACCCGGCCGCGTAGAGCGCGGTGCGGTTCTTGCGCGCTGCAAGCGTGGTCACCTGTTGACCGTCATCTTGGCGATCGTGATGGCGAAGACCAGCGCGACGAACAGGACGAGCAGGATGGCGGTTACGCGCGCCCGGCTCTGCTGGCGCGCGCGGACCAGGTCCTCATAGTCGTGCTGCGGCTCGCTCATGCGAGCAGCCAACGATCGACGACCAGCGCGCCGAAGATCGCGAACAGGTAGATGATCGAGAAGGCGAACAGCCGCCGCTCGGGTCGCATCGCCGCAGGATCGGTCTCCCGGCTTGCGGCAACCTGCAGCGCAAGCAGGAGGAAGGCACCCGAGAGGAGGGTCGCAGCGACGCCGTAGATCGGCCCGGTCAGCCCGAGCGCCCAGGGAGCCACGGCGGCGGCGCTCATCGGCAGCGTGTAGAGTGCTACTTGCCGGCGGGTATGCTGGAAACCGGCAACGACCGGCAACATTGGCACACCGGCGTTGGCGTAGTCGGAACGGACGAACAGGCTCAGCGCCCAAAAATGCGGCGGCGTCCACAGGAAGATCAATGCGAACAGCAACATCGGCAGCAGGTCGACATGCCCGGTCGCCGCGACCCAGCCGATCAACGGCGGAAAAGCGCCGGCCGCGCCGCCGATGACGATGTTCTGCGGCGTCCGGCGCTTCAGCCAGACGGTGTAGACGCCGACGTAGAAGAGGATGGAGATAGCCAGCCACAAGGCGGCGAGATGATTGGCGGCGAGATCCATCAGGATCACGGAGAAGACGCTGAGCCCGACCGCAAAGTGAAGCGCGGACTGGCGGTCCAGCCTACCGGCGGGCAACGGCCGATTGCGGGTTCGCTTCATCTTGGCGTCGAGGTCGGCCTCGTACCACTGGTTGAGCGCCGCCGCGCCGCCTGCGCCCAGCGCGATGCAGAGGATGGCGGCGAATCCGAGCACCGGGTGGACCGGCACCGGCGCGGCCAGCAGCCCGCACAGGCCGGTGAACACCACGAGGCTCATGACGCGCGGCTTGGTCAGCGCGAGAAGGTCGCGCCAATCGGCCGGGAGGGTCGATGCGGTGATGGCGGGAGTCATGATCGGCGCGCGCTATAACTTGCTGGAGGCAGGCGGAAAAGCCCTCTTGCCGAAGCGGCGGCCGAGCTATGCTGCGGAAATGTTCCTGCGAATCACCTCCGCGCTCGCGCTGCTCTCCGCCACGCCGCTCCTTGCCCAGACAGCCGCGCCATTGACACCGGCCGTGCCCACCACCCCGCCGGCCGCTGCGGCGGCCCAGTCCGACCTGGTCCGGGTGGCTATGGAAACGGAGCAGGGGCGGATCGTGCTCGCGCTCGACCGCGGTCGGGCACCGGCAACGGTCGCCAACTTCCTCCGTTACGTCGATGCGCACCGCTTCGATGGCATCAGCTTCTATCGCGCCATGCCCTATGGTGAGCCGGGCAACGGCATGATCCAGTCGGGGATCACCGATCCCGCCAAGCTTTACCCGCCGGTCAAATTCGAGTCGACCGAGCAGACCGGCCTGCATCACGACGCTGGCGCCATCTCGATGGCAATGACCACGCCGGGCACCGCGCGGGCCACCTTCTTCATTCTTGCCGGCCCGATCCCCGGCTTCGACGCAAAGGCCGGCGACCCGGGATTCGCTACGTTCGGCCACGTGGTCGAGGGGCTCGATGTCGTGAAGGCGATCCTGGCAGCGCCGATCGATCCCGCAAAGGGCGACAACTACTTCAAGGGGCAGATGTTGGCCAAGCCGGTCAAGGTGCTGAAGGTCACCCGGCTTCCCTGACGCAAGCTTAAGGCTTGGCGTCCGGCCCGCCTTGCCGTAGCGGCAACAACTGAAAGCGGTTACATCATCTTGGCGTTGGCGTGGGGCAGTCCAGTCGACGAGTGCTCGGGAGGCCCACGTGCAAGCGGAAGAACTGGCGCGGCGCTTTATCGCCGTTCGCCGGAACAGGGATCAGCGGTTCGGTGCTGATCTGTTTGGGGAGCCGGCGTGGGAGCTTCTGCTCACCTTCTTCATCGCTGCCGCCGAGCAGCGGTCGCTGAGCCTGGTCCAGGCAGCTGGCGAGCTGGGCTCGTCGGTGCCGCTCATTGAGCGCTGGGTGGCTGCGCTGCAGTCGCGCGGGCTGCTCGACCGTATGCCTGATGACGAGGAAGATCCGCTGGTTCGGATCAGTGCGGACGGGGAACAACTGGTCCGGTCCGTGCTCGACACTAGTGCGCTGTATGCCCCTCCTGAAGATGGGCGCTGAGCTGGATCGTCAGATCGCTTAGCCGCGCCCCGATTTCCAGCGGCGCCTTCGCTTCGTCCAGGATCAACAAGGCGCCCTGAAGCATGGCGAGGACGACCGCCAGCTTCTGCGCGTTCGACGCGGAATGAACCAACACGACAGCTCCCCTTTGAACAGGGTGCTATCTGCCACCGAAACGACGCAATCGAAAGGCCAGGTTCTTTCCGGTTTCAGCCTGGGACGCAGCCAAACCGGATTTACATCGGTGTCATGAAAAACGCCCCGGCATTTCTGCCGAGGCGTCTTCGTTGCGACTCGCGGTCCTGATCAGTCGATCTTGGGCAGCGTCTCGAACTGGTGGAAGGGCGGCGGGCTGGACAGCGTCCACTCGAGGGTGGTCGCGCCTTCGCCCCATGGATTGTCCGGCGCCTTCTTGCCCGCCGCCAAGCTGATGGCGACGTTGACGAAGAAGACCACCATGCTCGCCGCGGTAATCATGTAGCCGTAGGTCGACACCGTGTTCCAGTGCTCGAACTGCGGCGTGTAGTCCGGAATGCGGCGCGGCATGCCGTCCAGCCCAAGGAAGTGCTGCGGGAAGAAGATGGTGTTCACGCCGACGAACATCACGAAGAAGTGAAGCTTGCCGAGGAACTCGTTGTACATCTTCCCGCTCATCTTCGGGAACCAGTAGTAGAAGCCCGCGAACAGCGCGAATACGGCACCGAGCGACAGCACATAGTGAAAATGCGCCACCACATAGTAGGTGTCGTGCATGTAGTTGTCGACGCCACCGTTCGACAGGATCACGCCCGTGACGCCGCCGACGGTGAACAGGAAGATGAACCCGATCGCCCACAGCATCGGCGTCTCGAAGCTGATCGAGCCGCCCCACATGGTGGCGATCCAGGAAAAGATCTTCACGCCGGTCGGGACAGCGATGATCATCGTTGCGGCGGTGAAGTACATCTTCGTGTTCACGTCGAGGCCGACGGTGTACATGTGGTGCGCCCACACGACGAACCCGATCACGCCGATCGCCACCATGGCGTAGGCCATGCCGAGATAGCCGAACACCGGCTTGCGGCTGAAGGTGGCGACGATCTGGCTGACGATGCCGAAGCCCGGCAGGATCATGATGTACACCTCCGGGTGTCCGAAGAACCAGAAGAGGTGCTGATAGAGCAGCGGGTCGCCGCCGCCCGAGGCATCGAAGAAGGTGGTGCCGAAGTTACGATCGGTCAGCAGCATGGTGATCGCGCCGGCGAGGACCGGAAGCGCGAGCAGCAGCAGGAAGGCGGTGACCAGCACCGACCAGACGAAGAGCGGCATCTTGTGCAGGGTCATGCCCGGCGCGCGCATGTTGAAGATGGTGGTGATGAAGTTGATCGCGCCGAGAATCGAGCTGGCACCCGCGAGGTGGAGCGCGAAGATCGCCATGTCGACCGCCGGACCGGCAGAGCCCGCCGTCGACAGGGGAGCGTAGACCGTCCAGCCAGTGCCCGCGCCCGCGCCCGTGCCGCCGCCGACGAAGGTCGAACCGAGCAACAGCAGGAAGGCGGGGACAAGCAGCCAGAAGCTGATGTTGTTCATCCGCGGGAAGGCCATGTCCGGCGCGCCGATCATGATCGGAACGAACCAGTTGCCGAACCCGCCGATCATCGCCGGCATGACCATGAAGAAGACCATGATCAGGCCATGGGCGGTGATCAGCACGTTCCAGTGGTGCAGCGCTTCGTCGAAGGTCGCGGTGGCACCCGCGCCGATCGGCCACGCCATCGTCAGATACTGGATGCCCGGGTGGGCGAGCTCGGCGCGCATGATGCCCGAGATCCCGCCGCCGATGATCCCCGCGATGATTGCGAAGATCAGGTAGAGCGTCCCGATATCCTTGTGGTTGGTCGACATGAACCAGCGGGCGAAGAAGCCCGGCTTGTGGTCCGCGTCGTGGTGATGGTCGTGCGCGTCGTGTCCGGTGAGCGGGCTGACGGTGCCGGATGGGGCGGTAGTGGCCATGACTGGGCTCGCCTTAATTGTTGTTCGTCGCGCCCTGGGTGGGCGCGGTGGTGGGCTTGGCGGACGGAGCGGCAGGCGCCGCGGCATTGGTTGCCGCGGCCGCCGCCGGAGCGGGCTGAGCCGCTGCCGGGACCGCCGACGGGGTGACCGTCGTGGCCGCGGTGCTGTCCGGCGTCGCCGCGGGCCGGGCGCCCGGCATGGTGCCGCCCTTCGAGGCGACCCAGCGGGCGAACTCGGCCGGCGGGACGACCATGGATCGAGATGGGCATGAAGCCGTGGCGCGCACCGCAAAGCTCTGAGCACTGGCCGAAGTAGACGCCCGGCCGATCGACCTTGACCCAGGTCTCGTTGAGGCGGCCCGGATTGGCGTCCATCTTGATCCAGAAGGCCGGCATCGCGAACGAATGGATCACGTCGTTCGAGGTGACGATGAACTTAACGACCTTGCCGGCAGGAATGACCATCCGCTCATCGACGGCGAGCAGCTTGGGCCCGTCGCGGTCGTTGCGGAAGCGCTCGCCCGCCTTCACCTGGTCCTTTTCCTTCAGCATGTTCGAGACCAGCTCGATCCCGCCGTTATCGGGATACTGGTAGGTCCAGAACCACTGGTTGCCGATCACCTTGACCGTGAGATCGGCCGGCGGCGGCGAATATTGGTGGCGCAGAAGACGGATCGAGGGGATCGCGATCGTCACCAGGATCAGCACTGGCAGGAGCGTCCAGACGACCTCGAGCACCGTGTTGTGGCTGGTCCTCGACGGGGTCGGATGAGCGCCCCGGCGGAACTTCACCAGCGTGTAGAGCAGGAGGACGAGGACGACGACGCTGATGATCGTCGCCAGCGGCAGCAGCCAGTGATTGTGGAAGGCCGCCGCTTCATGGCCGATCGGCGTGAACTGCTCCTGCGTGCCGTAGCGCCCGTCCGGCTGGCCGACGCCCGGGGTCGGGGCATATTCCTCGATCCCGCCGGTAGAGGTCGGCGGCGAGGCCGCGCCGGTGGCCGGCTTGGTCACCGCCGCGGCGGCGGCACCCGGAGTGGCCGCCGTTGCCGGGGCGACACCCGGGGTCATGGCCTTGGCCGTGTCGGTCCCGGCCGGTGCCACCGCGGTGGCCGGTGTGGCCGCGGGAGCCGGGCTCGCCGCGGTTGCTGCCGCGGGTGCGTTCTGCGCCATGGCGGCTGGAGTCAGTCCGGCGGCCGCCAGCGCAATCGCCCATCCAATAAGTTTCATTCCAGCCCCGATGCCCCTGGCTTGCGTGGGTTGCCGGTCCGCCGAGGGGCGGAACGGAGATCGGCGGCCTTATAGGCAGAGGCACCCAGTCTCTCAAGCGGCAGTTGGGAAGCATTGAAGCGGAGCGGGGGCATCCCTATTCAGCTCAGGCCATGACCATGACCGACGACGAGATCCTCGCCGAGTTCCGGGCTGCCGATGCCCTGCTCGACGGCCATTTCATCCTCTCGTCGGGCCTGCGCAGCCCCCGCTACCTGCAATGCGCCCGAGTGCTGATGGACCCCGCGCGGGCCGAGCGGCTGGCGCGGGCGCTGGCCGACAAGCTCCCGGAGGCCATCCGCTCGCAGGTGGACGCGGTCGTTTCGCCGGCGATGGGCGGGGTCATCATCGGCCACGAGATGGGCCGTGCGCTCGGTCGACCGGCCATGTTCGTCGAGCGGCCGGACGGCGTGTTCCACCTCCGGCGCGGTTTTGCGCTGCGGCCGGGCGAGAAGGTGTTGATGGTGGAGGACGTGGTGACCACCGGGCTGTCCAGCCGCGAGGCGATCAGAGCCATCCGCGAGGCGGGCGGCGAGGTGATCGGTGCCGCGAGTCTGGTCGATCGCTCTGGCGGCAACGTCGATCTTGGAGTGCCCTACACGGCGCTGATCCGCATCGATGTCCCCACCTACCAGCCCGATTCGCTTCCGCCCGAGCTAGCGGCGGTCCCGGCGGTAAAGCCGGGCAGCCGGGCCGCCACGGCATGAGCGCGGGAGAGGCGCGCGCCGGTCTCCGGCTCGGGGTCAACATCGACCATGTCGCGACCGTTCGCAACGCGCGGGGCGGCGAGCATCCGGATCCGCTGCGTGCCGCGCTGATCGCGGTGGAAGCGGGCGCCGACGGGATCACCGCTCATCTGCGGGAGGATCGCCGGCACATCACCGATCACGACATCGATCAGCTGATGAACGCCATCCCCGTGCCGCTCAATCTGGAGATGGCGGCGACCGACGAGATGGCCGCCATAGCGCTCCGCCATCGCCCCCACGCCGCCTGCATCGTTCCTGAGCGCCGCGAGGAGCGGACCACCGAGGGAGGGCTCGACGCCGACGGGCACCGCGACACGCTCCGGCCGCTGATCGAGCGACTGTCCGCGGCTGGTATCCGCGTCAGCCTGTTCATCGAACCGGATCCGCGCCAGGTCGAGGCGGCGATCGCGCTGCGGGCGCCGGTAGTCGAGTTTCACACCGGCCGCTATGCGCATCGCTCCGGGCCAGCGCGGACGGAAGAGCTGCGGCGGATCGCCGACATGGCCGCGCTCGCCGCCAAGAACGGGATCGAGCCGCATGCGGGTCATGGGCTGACGTTTGAGAACGTCGGCCCGGTCGCCGCCATCCCGCAGATCGCCGAGCTCAACATCGGCCATTTCCTGATCGGCGAGGCGATCTTCGTCGGCCTTGGCGAGAGCATCCGGCGGATGCGAGAGGCAATGGACTCGGCGCGGTGATCGTCGGCCTCGGCTCGGACCTGTGCAGCATCGAGCGGATCCAGGCTTCGCTCGACCGCTTCGGCGACCGATTTCTCCGCCGCGTGTTCACCGCGACGGAGCAGGGCAAGGCTGCCAGCCGGCCGTTCACCGCGGCGGGAACGCTCGCCAAGCGCTTTGCCGCTAAGGAGGCCTTCGCCAAGGCGGTTGGCACCGGGTTCAACCGGGGCGTGTTCATGAAGGACATTGGGGTGGTGAACCTGCGCTCCGGCGCGCCGACGCTGGAGCTCGCCGGCGGTGCTCGGGCGAGGCTTGACGCCTTGATCCCGGCGGGCCACGCCATCCATGTCCATCTGACGATGACGGACGACCATCCCTGGGCCCAGGCGTTCGTGATCCTCGAAGCCCGCAGACTGGAGTTCGAATGAGCGACGAGGTTCAGGCCGTGGCCGCCCGGGACGAGGCGAACGCGACCGAGACGGTCCGCGAGGACAAGGGCAGCGTGCTGTGGCGCGAGGTCAGGGGCGTTGCCTGGGTGCTCCTCGCCGTGCTCGCCTTCCACAGCTTCGTCGCCAAGCCCTTCTACATTCCGTCGGAATCGATGATGCCGATCCTGCTCAAGGGCGATCGGCTTGTGGTCAGCAAATATCCCTACGGCTGGTCGTGGGTCAGCCCCAGCTTTCACGTCCTGCCGCACTGGCAGGGGCGGCTGTTCGGGCGCCTCCCCAAGCGCGGCGACGTGGTGATCGTCACCCCGCCGGGGCAGAGCGACGATTACATCAAGCGGGTGATCGGCCTTCCTGGCGATACGATCGAGGTGAAGGGCGGCCGGCTGATTTTGAACGGCGTGCGTGTGCCCTCGCAGGTGATCCCGCCGGCCATGGTCCCGGTCGACGCGAACGCGCCGTGCGACCTGCTCGAGTTCCCCGGCAACCTTGTCGATGGTCCGGGCGGCAAGCGCTACTGCCGCCTTCCGCTCGTGCGCGAGACGCTACCGAACGGCGTCAGCTACAACACCATCGACCTGGGACCGAGCCCGGGGGACGACTATGGTCCCGTCCAGGTCCCCGCCGGCCACCTTTTCCTAATGGGCGACAATCGTGACCGCAGCGCCGACAGCCGCTTTGCGCTCGGCGCGCCGGAGAACGGGCTCGGCGGTCCGGTGCCGTGGGAGAATATCGGCGGCCGCGCCGAGTTCATCACCTTCAGCATGAACGGCGACAGCAGCTTCCTCAATCCGCTCAGCTGGTTGCACGCCTTCCGCACGGGACGCTCGGGCGGGTCGCTGCGAGGTAAGGGCGGGATCTGAGCTCGGGCTCGATCGGCTCGTTGGCCGCCATGCCGGCGGGCTAGAGCTACCGCGCCGTCGTTCCTGAAAGTGCCGCTGACCATTCGCCTGTGAGGCTCCAGCGAGCAGCTTCTCGGGCTCTACAAACGCCTGACCGGACCCGCTTAGGACCCATGCACGAAAACGCCCGCCTGCCGGGTGGCAGGCGGGCGCCTGATCGTTGTGCTGGAGACGCTGCCGTTACTGCGGCGCCTGCTCCGTCGGCGGCTGGGGCGCACCGGCAGCACCCTGCTGTTGTTGCTGCTGCTGGATCATTTGCTGCATCTGCTGCTGAGCGGCGATCACCGCGGCGTTCGGCACGACCCGTGCAACCTTCACGTCGAAGTCTAGGTCGGCGTTGGGCGGGATCGGTCCACCCGGCGGCGGGGAGGCGCCGTACGCGAGCTTGGACGGAATCCGGATCCGGTACGAGCCGCCGTTCTGCATCTGCTGCAGCGCCTCCGAAAAGCCGGGAACGACCCGCCCGACCAGCATCGGTACGGGCTGACCCTGCGTCTGGTCGAACACCGTGCCATCGGTCAGCTTGCCGGTATATTCGATCAGCACGCCATCGTTGACGCCGATCTTGGGGCCGGTGCCCGCCTTGACGGTGCGGACGATCACGCCGCCCGGCGTCTTCACGCCACGTAGCGGCTTGGTGCCGGCAAAGGCGAGCAGGAAGGCGGCGCCGAGGATCAGCACCAGCCCGAGGACGAGTCGGGTGACGGTCGAGCGCTCGACCGGGCGAAGCGGAACAGCGGTGATGTTGCTCATCGGATCAGGCGATCACGAAGACGCCTCAGCGGGCGCCTTCGCGCTCCATCCGCTTGCGCTCCAGCTTGCGGGCGCGGCGGATCGCGGCGGCCCGCTCGCGGGCCCGCTTCTCGCTCGGCTTCTCGTAGTGACGACGAAGCTTCATCTCGCGATAGACGCCTTCACGCTGCAGCTTCTTCTTGAGCGCCCGCAGCGCCTGGTCGACATTATTGTCGCGAACGATGATCTGCATAAAGTGCCGTCACACTCCCTTGAGCCTTGGCGGTCTCGCGACCGGGGCCGAGGGGCACCGAATCACTGGCCGCTGAAACCATGATGTTTGGTCCGTCGCCCGCACATGCCGGCGCCGAGAGGGCGGCCCACTACACGGACAGGGAGGAGAATACAAGCTGGCCCTTTTGATCCATGCTCCGCGATGAGTCGAAAGTCCAACAGGATGAACGGTTTAGATAGGCTAACATGCTTATCGGCGGTTAACTTCCGATCGTGTAGAACGCCTACTCAATTGAGCGAGGGGCTTCAATGACGATGAATCGCCGTGAGATGCTGCGTTGGGCTGCGATTGGCGCAGGCGGCGCCATGCTGTCCTCCGCCGCGACCTCCGGGCTGCCGGCGCTGGCCTTCCGCACTGTTCCGGATGCGGATCCGCTCGCACCGTTGCCGTCCATGGCGCCGGTCACCCCCGCACCGGTAGTGGCGACCACCTCGACCCCGCTGGCCACTCCGGCGCCGGGCGGGATCAACCCGGCGCTGTTCGCTCGCGCCAAGGCGGCGCTCGATCAGCACCAGGTCGCCGCGCGCGACTGGATTGGCATCGCCGATTTCTCGAAGGTGTCGAGCGACCCGCGCTTCCATCTGGTCAACCTGATGAGCGGCGAGGTTGAAAGCTTCCTCGTCGCCCACGGTCGCGGCTCGGATCCCGACCACTCGGGCTTCGTCGAGCGGTTCAGCAACGACTTTGGCAGCAACGCCACCTCGAGCGGCGCCTACACGACGGCCGACTATTACAATGGCAAGTACGGTCTCAGCCTGCGGGTTGCCGGGCTCGACACGTCGAACAACAATGCGATGGCGCGCGCCATCGTCATCCACAACGCGTGGTACGCCGAGCCCGACATGATCGCGAGCCACGGCAAGCTCGGCCGGTCGGAAGGCTGCTTCGCGTTCGGCAAGGCCAGCCAGGACGCCGTGATGCGGCGGCTCGCCGGCGGCCGGATGATCTACGCCGACAAGATCGCTTGAACGACCGTGACGGGGGCCGTTGCGCCGGTCCTCCCGTCATGCCAGACCCGGTGACGGTTCTCGGGGGCGTATCATGACACCGGCGCAGCTCAGCTTCACCTTCTTCCTCGAACTGGCGGCGATCCTCGCCGCGGCGCGCGCCACCGGGTGGCTGTGCCAGCGCTTTCTCGGGCAGCCGCAAGTCGTCGGCGAGATGATCGCCGGCGTCCTCCTCGGCCCATCACTGCTCGGGCTTCTCTTTCCGCATGTCGAGGCTTCCCTCTTCCCCAAGGAAGCAAAGTCGATCCTCTACGTCGGCGCGCAGCTTGGCGTCGGGCTCTACATGTTCCTGGTCGGGCTTGGCTTCGACCGCTCGCACTTTCACGCCAATGCCAGGAGTGCCGGGGCCGTCTCGCTGTCCGGCATGGCCGCCCCCTTCCTCGTCGCGGTGCTGCTCACCCCCTGGCTGATGAGCCACCCAGGCCTGTTTGCGCCGCAGCTGACCACGGTGCAGTCGACGCTGTTCCTCGGTGCCTGCATCTCGATCACCGCCTTCCCGATGCTGGCCCGGATCATCCACGAGCGCGGCCTATCCAATTCACCACTCGGCTCGCTCTCGCTGTCGGCCGGGGCAATCGACGATGCCGGCGCCTGGACGGTGCTGGCGATTGTGCTTGCCTCCTTCGGCGGTGGTCCCGGGGTTGCGATCAAGGCGATCGTCGGTGCCGCGCTGTTCGCCACGCTGATGATCGGCTTCGGTCCGCGGCTGCTGGCGCCGCTCGGACGCCTGGCCGAGCGGTCGGGCGAGCTCACCCATTCGCTGCTCGCGACCGTGCTCATCCTGTTCCTCCTCTGCGCCTTCGCGATGGACTGGGTCGGGATGCATGCGGTCTTCGGCGGCTTCCTTCTTGGCACCGCCATGCCGCGCGGTGTGCTGACCCGCGAGCTCCGCGCCAAGCTAGAGCCGATCACCGTCGTTCTGCTGCTCCCGATCTTCTTCACCTATTCCGGGCTCAGCACCCAGCTCGACTTGATCGCCAACCCGGCGTTGCTCCTCGCCGCACTCGGCATCCTGGCCGCTTCGATTCTCGCCAAGTTCGGCGCCTGCTGGGCCGCCGCGCGGCTCACCGGGCAGAAGAACGACACGGCGCTGGCGATCGGCGCCCTGATGAACGCCCGCGGGCTGATGGAGTTGATCATCATCAACATCGGGCTGCAGAAGGGGCTCATCGGCCCGGGCCTCTTCTCGATCCTCGTCCTAATGGCCGTGCTGACGACGCTCATGGCCTCGCCGCTGTTTGAGTGGGTCTACGGCCGCAAGGCGCGCGCTAGCGGCGCGCTCGGCGCGCTCCGAGACGAAGCCGGTGCGGCACCGGGAAGCAAGATCGCCGCCTGAGCAGCGCGGCACCTGTCCGATTTCTCATCCGCAGACCAATTGACGGCTCCACCGGGACGACCCAAGTCCCGGCAAGGCTCTCACCGAGCCTCGTTCCGCCACCCTCCCGAGGGACCAATGCCCGACAACGATCATAGTCGAAGGACCGTGCCTGTCGGTGGCACCGCGCGGATGAGCTGACCCGGTCACTCCCCTGCCGCCGCTGCCGAAGGGCGTGGTCGCACGAGGTGAGTGATGAATACAGCGTTCCGTTTCCTGGCTGGTACCTTCGGCCGAGATGTCCGTGTCCCCGACGTCAACCGGATGTTCGAGGAGCGCCTCACCGTCGGCGAGCGCCTCGCCGACCGGGTTGCCGCGGTCGGCGGCTCATGGGGCTTCATCATTGCCTTCGGCCTGTTCCTGTTTGGCTGGGCCATCTTCAACACGGTGGTGCTCGCAAGCCGGGCCTTCGACCCATTCCCCTATATCTTCCTCAACCTGATGCTCTCGATGCTCGCGGCGCTGCAGGCGCCGGTCATCATGATGAGCCAGAATCGCCAAGCAGCGAAGGACCGGCTCGAGGCGCGGCTCGACTATGAGACCAACCTTCGCTCCGAGGCGGAGATCGCCAGCCTGCACGAGAAGATCGACCTGCTGCTCGCCATGGCGGGAGAGCTCGACGGCGCCAGGAAGCAGGCCGAGAACTAATCAGCGCAAGGCGGTCTGCCTCGAGTCGGCCGCTTCCTTCGCCCGCTCCTGATTGTCCTTGGCCTTGGTCGCGTCCTCCGCCTTCTTGGCGACCATGCTCGACCCGCCCTTGTTGAGCAGCGCGGAGATCACCAGCCCGTCCCGCTTGTAGAGGTCGCTGTAATCAACGATGTCGCCGTTGTTGAGCGCGGCCGAGCTGAAGTAGACGATATAGACCGGCACCGGCTTGACGAAGCTCGCCTGGACCGACTTGCCGCTGGCGAGCGTCGCCTGCACCCGGTCGCCCGTCCACTCGCCGTTGTCGTCACCGAGCAGCTCGGTGGCGAGATCGACGACATGCTGGGTCCGCACGCAGCCATGGCTGAGCGCGCGGACCTCGCTGTTGAAGCGGCTGCGCGCGTTCGTGTCGTGCAGATAGATGTTGTACTGGTTGGGCATCACGAACTTGAGCTGTCCGAGCGCGTTCGACGGTCCCGGCGGCTGGCGCCAGCGCTGGACCTTGCCGTCCTTGCCCTTGACCGCGACAAACCCCTTCTTGCCGCTGACCTCGCCCGAGATGGAGGGTGGAACCTCCCACCAGGGATTGAGGATGACGCCGGTCGCCAGCGCATTGAGCTGCGGCGTCTTGGTCTTGATCGCGCCGGCGATCGCCCGCTGCTTCCAGCGGGTCTGCCCGTTTTCGACCAACGTCGCGTAGAAGCTCGGCACGTTGACGATAATGTACTTCTGCCCGAGATCGCGCGGCAGCCAGCGCCAGCGGTCCATGTTGAGGCGGATGCGGTTCAGCTTGTTGGTGTCGGTTGCCGGGGTCAGCGCCAGCGCAGCCTTCAGCGCCCCATATTGCGGATGGGTCGGCAGCAGTCCGCGCAGCGTCGCGGTCACGCTGTGCTGGTCGAGCGCGGTGGCGAGCAGGAGCGAGAGACGGTCGCCGTCGAGGTCCGGATCCTTGACGTGCCAATCCTGCCGCGAGTCCATCCGGACATGGCCGAGCGCCAAGTCACGCGCGACCTTGCGGAAAGTGTCGGTCGCCGCCTTGTTGAGCTGGAGCGGATTGCCCGCCCGCAACGCCGCGGAAAGCGTCGCTGGGTCATAGTCGGCGGGCGAGAGGCCTTCCGCGCCGAGCTGGTTGACGAAGCTCAGCAGTTCGGCCGCGTCGCGCGGATTCCATGGCGGCGGCGGCAGGTCGAGCGGGGCCGGTACCGGGACGGCATTGGTCGCAGGCGGCAGGGTCGGATCGGGGGTCGGCGCCAACTCGTCGGGCACCGGCTGCGCGGCAACCGGCGCGACGGGGCGCGGGGTGACCACGGGCGCGCTTATCGACGGGCGACGTGGCAGCACCTGCCCGCTCGGCGTCACCTGAGTCTGGGCGACCGCCGTGACAGCTGGCAGGACGGTGCCGGCCGCAGCCAGCAGAAACAATTTCCTCACGCTCTTCACCCCACCCCAAGTTGCTCAGTTCGCGACGAATTCGCCTGTCGCGAGTGCAGGATTGCAACATTACCAAAGCTGAACGGGCTGTTCCAGTGTCGGCGTGGACACAGTCGCTCGGTTTGCCGCAAAGAATATCTTAAGCAGCGCTGCGCGATGGTTGAACCACGGCGCGCGATGCCACATCGGGGAAGGGCGGCTCCGCGCTGTAGCGTCTTGAACGGGGAATGAACCTTGGACATGTTTGCTGCACGCGGGACCGATTGGGGTTTCGAAGGCGACGATCGCCGGAGCGACGGCGAAGGTGGTGGCAGGGTCATGATCAGGGCGCGCATTGCGGAAGACCGGGGCGGGCCCGAGCGGCGGCGTTCCGAGCGGCTCCCCGTCGACATTGAGGCCAAGCTCCGGGAATTGGGCACCGCCGGCAGCGAGGCGCGGGTCGTCAACATCTCCGAGACGGGGTTCATGGCCGAGGTCGACGAGGACTTCGAGGTCGGCGCGCGGGTCTGGCTCATGCTTCCGGGTCGCGAACGCGCCAACGCGGTCGTCCGCTGGACCGCCGCGGGCAAGCTCGGGGCCGAGTTCACCGATCCGCTGCCCGCCGACAGCCTGCCACCCTCGGCGGACTAGTCCTTCAGCGTCGCGGTGACCATCGGCAGGATCCGGGTCACTACCGTCTGAACGCCGCGTAGCGTCGGATGCATTCCGTCGCCTTGCAGCAGCGCTCGGTTCTGCGCGACACCATCCATGAAGAAGGGGTAGAGCCGCGCGTCATAGCGCTTGGCGAGCGATGGGTAGATCGGCTCGAAGCGGGCGCGGTAGCCGGGATCGAGATTGCGCGACGCCAGCATGCCCGCGAGCAGAACCCGGATGTTGCGGCGCTTCAGTTCGGCCAAGATCGCGTCGAGGTTCTTCGCGGTGACCTGCGGGTCGAGCCCGCGCAGCATGTCGTTGGCACCGAGTTCGACGATCACCAGGTCCGGTTTCCGCGGGAGGCCCTGCAGGGTCCAGCCCAGCCGCGCCTGCGCTGCCGCGCTCGTGTCCCCCGACACGCCGCCGTCGGCGACCGTGGCAGCGACCCCATTACGCCGGAGCGTCGCCTGCAGCTGCGGCGCAAAGCCGAGGCCCGGACCCAGGCCATAGCCCGCGGTGAGGCTGTCCCCGAAGGCGAGGATCAGGGGACGGGGCGGGGCTGCCGCGACCGGCGAGGCACCGGCGAGCAGCAGCAGGGCGGAAAGGGTCCGAAGCATGCCCGTCGATGTAATCGGTTGAAGCGCAGGGGCAACGTCCCTAGCTCGGGCAGCCAATGGCCGAACCGCTGATCGACGCTCGCGACCTCAACCTGACTCTCGGTCGCGGCGACGTCCGCACCGAGATCCTGCATGGCGTCAATCTCGCGCTCCAGCCAGGCGAGACCGTCGCCGTGCTTGGCGCCTCGGGATCGGGGAAGAGCAGCCTTCTTTCGATCGTCGCTGGTCTCGAGCGGCCGGACGGTGGTTCGATCCGGGTTCTCGGCGAGGACCTCGCCTCGCTCGGGGAAGACCAGCTGGCGCGCTTGCGTGGCCGTTCGATCGGGGTCGTGCTCCAGGCCTTCCATCTCCTCCCGACCATGACCGCGCTCGAGAATGTCGCGGTGCCGCTCGAACTGTCCGGCGCGGCAAATCCGTTTGCGCGGGCCCGAGACGAGTTGGTGGCAGTCGGTCTTGGTCACCGCGCTAGCCACTATCCGGCGCAGATGTCGGGCGGCGAGCAACAGCGGGTGGCGATCGCCCGCGCGACCGCTGGCCGTCCGCGGCTGCTGCTCGCCGACGAGCCGACAGGCAACCTCGACGAGGCGACCGGCAAGGCGATCATCGAACTGCTGTTCGACCGCGCTTCGGCCGCCGAGGCGGGGCTCCTCGTCATCACCCACGATCCCGCCGTCGCGGCACGCGCCGGGCGGATCCTGCGCATGGCCGACGGCCGGCTGAGTGAGGCGTGAGCGCCGCGCTGCGGCTCGCCCGGCGCGACCTTGCGGGGGGCGCCGGCGGCCTCTGGCTGTTGTTCGCCTGCCTGCTGCTGGCGGTCGCCGGCCTCGCCAGTGTCACCAGCCTCGCGAGCGCGATCGGCGCAACCATCGACGGCAAGAGCCGCGACCTGCTCGGCGGCGACCTGCTGCTGGTCACCAGCCAACGCGAGGCGACGACGGAAGAGCTGGCGGCGATGCGGCGCTTGGGCCCGGTCAGCGGCAGCGCGACGCTCCGGGCCATGCTCCGCACCGCGAGGGGCGATGCCTCGCTGGTCGAGCTGAGCGGGACCGACCGGCCCTGGCCGGCGGCCGGGTCGGTCAGCTTCGTTGCCGGCGGGATGCCGTTGGATGGTGGAACCGCCGCGATCGGGCGCGACCTTGCCGAGCGGTTCGGCCTTCAACCCGGCGCCGCGGTGCGGATCGGCAATGCGGATTTGCGGGTCAGCGGGGTCATCGACCAGATGCCCTCGGCAGCGGGTTTCGCGCTTGCCCCGCCAGTGCTGGTCACCCGCGATGGGCTGGCCGCCACCGGCCTGCTCCAGCCTGGTAGTCTCTATTCCTCCGCCTACCGGCTGCGGCTACCCGACGGCGCCGACGGCCAAGCGTTAGGCAAGGCCTTCCAGGCCCGCTTCCCCGATGGCGGCTGGCGGGCAAGCGACCGCGGTGACGCAGCGCAGGGCATGCGGCGCTTCACCGACCGGACCGCCCAACTACTGCTGCTGATCGCGCTCGGCGCGCTTGGCATTGGCGCGATCGGCATCTCGAGTGCGGTGGCGGCCTTCGCGGCGAGCCGGCGACCGACCATCGCCATCCTCAAGATCCACGGAGCGAGCCGGCGGACCTTGCTGCTGATGCTTCTTGGCGAGGTCGGCTTGCTGGGCGTGGGTGCGATCGTCGGCGGGCTGCTGCTCGGCGCGCTCGCGCCGGAACTGGTCGGGCGCGCCGCCGCCGGACTGCTGCCGGTGGTCCCGGATCCCCACCCGCAATGGCGCGCGCTCGGCCTCTCCGCGCTGGTGGGCGCGCTGGCGACCCTCGCCGCGGCGTGGGCGCCGCTCGCCCGCGCCGCCGGCGACCCTCCCGCCACGGTGCTGCGCGGGGCGGTCGAAACCGCGACCGGACGCGGTCATCTCCTCGTTCCACTGGTCGCCGGATTGGGCGCGGTCGGGATCGCGGTGCTGCAGACGAGCGACCATCGCTTCGCTCTGGAAGTGGTCGCCGCGGCGTTGTTCCTCGCCCTGCTGTTCGCGGGGCTCGGCCGGCTGATCGCGCGGGGCGCTCGTGCGGTGTCGCACCGGGGAAGCCCGGTCGCGCGTCTCGGGCTCGCCGCGCTGCATCGCCCGGGGGCCGCGACCGTGCGGCTGAGCGTCGCGCTCGGGCTTGGCCTGGCCCTGCTGATCGCGCTGGCGGGAACGGGCGCGAGCATTCTTGCGGAGCTCCGCACCACCGTCCCGGCCAAGGCTCCCGCGCTGTTCCTGCTCGACATCCCCGCTGCCGGGCAGCAACGCTTCGCCGGGCTGGCGCAGCGCCTGCTGCCGAGCGCCGAGCTCCGCCTCGTCCCATCGCTTCGCGGACCGGTGACCGCGGTGAACGGAACCCCAGTCAGCCAGATGCACGACATCCCGGAGGGCGCCTGGATCCTCAATGGCGATCGCGGGCTGACCTTCGCGCGCACCCTGCCACCCGGCAACCGCGTGGTCGCGGGCGGATGGTGGCCGGCGAACTACAGCGGGCCGCCGCTCATCTCGCTCGACGTCGCGGCTGCGACTGCGCTCAAGCTCAAGGTCGGCGACACGCTCACCGTCTCCGTGCTCGGCCGACCGATCGTCGCCCGGATCGCGTCGCTGCGCGAGATCGACTGGCGCTCGCTCGGGTTCAACTTCGCGATCATCTTCGCGCCTGGGACGCTCGAGCAGGCTCCTTACACGATGATGGCGACAGTCGCGCCTGGGCCGCATGTCTCGACCCTTGCCTTTGAAAGGCAGGTGGCATCTGACTTCCCGATGGTCAGCGCGATCCGGGTCGGCGACGTCGTCGAACGGGTCACCGCCATCCTGACCGCGTTGGAGGTGGCGATCCGGCTCGCTACCGCGCTCGCCATTCTGATCGGCATCGTCGTCCTGGCCGGAGCGGTCGCGGCGACCCGCCGCGAACGGCAGCGCGAGGCCGTGCTGCTCAAGCTGGTCGGCGCGTCTCGCGGCCAAGTGCTCGCCGCCCAGCTGGTCGAATTCGCGACGATGAGCGGGGTGATTGCGCTGGCTGCCTTCGGGCTCGGCGCGTTCGCCGCCTGGCTGCTGGTGGTAAAGCTGTTCGACTTCGGGTTCGAGCCCGGCTGGGGCGAACTGGTCCTGCTTCCGCTCGCTGGTGTGGCGCTCGCGATCCTGGTCGCGATGGCTGCCGCTTGGCCTGCTCTTCGCGCCCGGCCGGCGGAGGCGCTGCGCTCGCTTTAGTGTCCTGCAATGAAACCGAAATGGGCGTCAGGTCGTTCATCCCCCCGCGAAAGGAACAGGGCGATGACGAATTTCCCGACGTTGGGCGAATTTGGGCTGAAGCACGATCTGGCTGGGCGGGGCTATCACGCGGTGTACCGCGAGCATGAAGTCAACCACTGCCCCGGCTGCGGCCGAACCCACTGGCTGATCGGCCGGATGTCAGCCGAGTGCGCCTTCTGCGCCACGGCGCTTCCGCTCGCGGAGGCCAGCACGCGCCACCATAACGGACCGGCCATCATCTCGCATCGGAACCAAAACCGCTCGCACGCCTGGGCGGCCTGATTTACTGCTGACCCCGGTCAGCGTGCCGCTTGTGCCGGTGTCCGCCTGACGGGCACCGGCGCATTGCACAGGTCCACGCCGCCGATCGGCACCTCGTAAAACGCGTCTTTCCGGTTCGCCCGCTTGGCGACATAGGCGGCGAAGCTCGGGCTTCGCTCGTCGAGATACTCGAACGACGGCCGCTCGTGTGTCGGCAGTTCGCTGGCTAACCGCACCCGGACAATGCGCCGGGCAACTGTTCCCTCCTTGTACATGCCCAGTGCCTCCGTCCCACGCGGCAGGGCCGACAGCAGGGTCATGCCCTCGACAACCCGCCCGGCGAGCGCGATGTTGCGGTCGAGCTGGCGGGTCGCCTGTCCGATCACTGTGTAGAGTTCGCCCGCCGCTCCGGTGTCGGGATAGAGGTCGCGCCCGACACCGACCATGCCGTAGCAGTGGGTGAGGTTCGCCATGCCGCGCCGCGGATCCCAGGCGAGCGGCCAGCCATGCCAGTAGCCGACCCGAGCGGCATAGCTGTCGGGATAGGGGAGCGAGACAGGCGCCAGGCCGCGGACCGGCCGCTCATACTCGCGCGGTGGCTTGGCCACGACGCCGGCCGGAAATCCCTTCTTGTCGTCGTTGGTTCCCCATTGGGTGACGTAATTGTCCTGCACCCGATAGACTGTCGCGCCGGTCCAATAGCCGCCGCGAGCGAACGCCCGGATGTTGGCGACATGGACTGGTGCGAAGTCGGGCGCGAGCTGGACGATCGCCTGCCCGCCGCCCTCGAAGTCGATCAGCATCAGGTCGTCGGCGGGGATGGCGCGCCAGGCGGCGACCGGTGCGGCGTTGACGATGTCGGTCGGGGTCTGATCCTTGCTCGGGGCCGGGGCCGGAGCGGCAGCAAGCAAGCCCAGCGCGGACGCGGCAAAGAACAGGCGCATGGTCGAACTCCCCCGAAGACGTGACGATCGTCGGACGCCACGCTAACGGTCCGCCATGTATCTTGCCAGACTCATGCTGCTCGGCGCCGGCGAGCTCGGCCGCGAATTCGCCATCGCCGCCAAGCGGCTCGGCTGCCGGGTGATCGCCTGCGACCGCTACGACGATGCGCCTGCGATGCAGGTCGCTGACGCGGGCGAGGTCTTCTCGATGCTCGACGGCGCGGCGCTCCGAGCGGCGGTCGAGAAGCACCGTCCAGACGTGATCGTTCCCGAGATCGAGGCGATCGACACCGCGACCCTGGTTGCGCTGGAGCAGGAGGGATGGCGGGTCGCGCCTTCAGCCAGGGCCGCGCAGCTGACGATGAACCGCGACGGGATCCGAGACTTCGCGGCGCGCGAGCTTGGCCTCACCACCTCGCAGTACCGGTTCGCCGAAAGCCGCGAGGAGGCGGTCGCCGCGGCGGAGTTCATCGGGCTCCCGGTCGTGGTCAAGCCGGTTATGTCGAGCAGCGGCAAGGGCCAGAGCACCGCCGCGACGCTGGACGAGGTTGGTGCCGGTTGGGACCATGCGGTTTCCAACATGCGCGGCGACCGCCCGCGGGTAATCGTCGAGCAGTTCATCCGCTTCGACAGCGAGATTACCCTGCTGACCGTCGCTACCCGCAACGGCGTGCTCTTCTGCCCACCCATCGGCCACCGCCAGGAAGGCGGCGACTATCGCGAGAGCTGGCAGCCGGCGGCGCTCTCCCCGGCCGTGGTCGAGAGTGCCCAGCGACAGGCCGAGACGGTCGTTCGCGCGCTCGGCGGACAAGGGCTGTTCGGTGTGGAGTTCTTCATCGCCGGCGATCAGGCGATCTTCTCCGAACTCAGCCCGCGCCCGCACGACACCGGCATGGTGACGCTGATCGGACAGAGTCCGAACGAGTTCGAGCTTCACCTCCGCGCGATCCTTGGCCTGCCGATCCCGGCGATCGAAAGCGCCGGCCCCGCCGCCTCCGCGGTGGTGCTGGCCGACCGGGAAAGCGTTTCGTTCGGCTTCGAGGGGGTCGCCGAGGCGCTCTCACTCGGCAGCGCTGCCGCACCGGTCGATGTACGGCTGTTCGCCAAGCCGAGGACGCTGAAGAACCGGCGGATGGCTGTCGCGCTCGCCAGGGCCAAGTCGGTCGAGGAAGCCAAGGCGCTGGCGGTCGCCGCGGCCAGCCGTATTCGCCTGGTCTATAGTTAAACGCTTCTTTACCGCGCGACCTTAAGGCCGACGGCATGGGAAGTTGGCGCCAGCGTGTCTGTTGCTGGCCGGCTGCGGCGGTGCTGCTGCTGGCCGGGGTGCCCGCCTATGCCGCGACGATCAGCGTCTCGGCCACCGCCTCGGTGGTGAAGCCGCTGGTCCTCACCCGCAAGTCCGACCTCAACTTCGGCACCATCGTCCTGCCGCAGGTCGCTGCCGCGAGCAGCGTGTCGATCAGCCAGGCGGGGGTGGTCAGCTGCGGCGCCGGGCTCAGCTGTGCCGGCGCACCCGCTGCCGCGACCCTCAACGTTCAAGGCACCAACAAGATGGTCGTGCTCATCAGCACGGCGGCCAGCCAACTCGTCAACCAGAGCGACGGCAGCAGGATCAGCTTCACGCCCAGCGCACCCGCGTCGGTGACCCTGACCAGCTCGGGTGTCCCAGGGAACGATTTCAACGTCGGCGGCCGGATCGACCTTCCGGCGACGACCACCGGCGGGCTCTACAGCGGAACCATCCAGGTCACGGTCGACTACCAGTAGTCGCCGCGGGCTTGCGGCGGTCCGCCGCGCTTTCTACGCCGCTGCCGGTGGGCGAACCTTCGACAGCATCGGATCAGCCGCGCGTCAGCGGGGTTCGCGCGGCGGTGCGCAACCTCGGCTGGCTGCTCGCCGGCCGCGGCGTGGTGGCGGTGCTGTCGCTTCTCTACCTCGGCATCGCGACGCGGACGCTCGGGGTCACCGACTTCGGCCGCTTCGCGCTAGTCACCGGCGCGGCGCAGTCGCTCGGCGTGCTGGTCGGCTTCCAGACCTGGCAGGTGGTGGTCCGCTACGGCATCGACCATCGTTCTCGCGGTGACGAGGCGGCGCTCGGCCGGCTGTACCGCGCCTGCATGCTGCTGGATGCTGTCAGCGCGATCGTCGGCGTGGTCGCGGCGGTGCTGATCATTGTCGTCTGGCGCGACGAGCTCGGGATCACCCCGGCGCTGCTGCGCGACACGATCGTGCTGATGGTCGCCGAACTGGTCTCGCTCCGCTCCGCCGCGCTCGGGGTGCTCCGGCTCAACGACCGATTCGGTCACGCTACCGCGGCCGACAGCGTGACCCCGCTGGGGCGGATGCTCGGCGCGCTCGCCGCGGCGCTGTTCGCGCCCGACCTCCACGGCTTTCTCTGGGCCTGGGCGGTAGCGGAGGTGGCGACCGCCGCGGCCTACTGGTTGTTGCTCGGGCGCAGCGGCGACCTGTCGCTGGCGTTCGGCGCGCCGTTCAGCCTTGCCCTGGTCCGCCGTGAAAACCCGCAGTTCGGACGCTTCCTCGTCAGCACCAACATCGCCTCGACGCTCGGCCTCGCCACCAAGCAGCTGCCGTTGCTGTTCGTCGGAGGGTTCGTCGGGCCGGCCGCCGCTGGCGGGTTCCGGCTGGCCGCGCAGCTCGCGCAGGCGCTTGCCAAGCTGTCCCAGCTGATCAGCCGTGCCGCCTTTCCCGAGGTCGTGCGTGCGGTCCGCGGGGTGACCGGGTCCGCGCTGCGCGGGGTGCTCAACCGCCTGTTCTGGGCCAGCGCGGCGGCTGGGTTCGTCATTCTCCTGCTCGTCGCGCTGGTCGGCCGGCCGGGTCTGGTGCTGGTCGGCGGCAACCATGTCTACGGCGAGGCCTACCCCTTGCTGCTGTGGCTTGCGGCGGCCGGCGCGATCGACCTCGCGGTGGTCGCGTTCGAGCCCGTGCTGCTCGCCGTCAATCGGTCCGGCAGCGCGGTCGCCAGCCGTGGTGCCGGCGTAGCGCTGCAGCTGCTGCTGATGGTCTGGCTCCTGCCGCGGATCGGCGCGGAGGGCGCGAGCATCGGAGTCTTCGCGGCCTCGCTGCTCGGTGCGCTGCTGCTGGGCCTCAACGTCCTCCGCTTCGCCCGCGCAGCGGACGGGTCTGAGGTCAGGCCAGCCAGCTGACGATCGGCTCGCCCCGCCGGCCGCGCCCCATCGCCTGCAGAAGGCGGACGAGGTGGACGACAAGGCTCAGCATCGTCCACGCCGCGACCGCGACGATCCCCCAGTCGGGACGACCGACCAGCAGCCCAGCGAACAGAATCACCATGTTCGGATTGCGCCGCGCGGTGACCAGCCGAAACTGGCTGTCGAACCGCTCCCAGACGTGGATGTGCATCTTGAAGCGAACGATGAAGGCGCCCTCGATCAGCCGCTGCGCGACATAGCCGAACAGCATGGCGGCGATCACCAACCAGAAGGTCTCGTCCGACAGCGGCCGACCGTAAGCGGCGCAGCCGGTCGCCCACGCCCACCACCAAAAGGGTGGGTGAACAAGGTCGACCCCATGGTCCCAGGCATTGCCGAGCTTGGACGAGGTGATCGTGCAGCGGGCGAGCTTTCCGTCGACCGTGTCGAGCACCATGAAGACGAGACCCACCGCCAGCCCGCTCCAGAACCATCCGTTCCAGAATGCGATAGTGGCGACGATGCACAGCAGCGAGCCGATCGCGGTCACGCCGTTGGGCGAGAGACCGACCCGGGCGGCAAGCCGGGTCAGCCAGAAGGCCCATTCCGGCCAGAGATATTTGGTGAGCAGGTCCGTGACGCCCTTGTAGGCGCCGACATAGGTCGCGCGCTCGATCGCGGGCACGTTCTCCGGCACCAGCCGCTCGGCGAATGGCCGCTCGCGCTTGCGCAGCGCCTCGTTGAAAATCCCTTCCTCGCGCTCGGCCGGCATTTCCTCCAGCCCCGCGGGAGCCTCGCCGCCGCTCTCCATGGCATGGCTCACCCTCGCGCGATCACGCTCCGCCACATGAGCCAGCACCGGAACGCCGCCACGCGTCAGCACAGTGCCTGGCCGGTTCCGCAGCCAGGCCAGCCACGACGGGTCGAAGACGAACGCGAGATTGGCAAGGATCAGCGTGTCCGCGGCGCCCGCTTCGAAAGGCAAATCCTGCGCCGCGGCGATCCGCCGCAGCCGCTCGCGTGCGCTCATTCCCCAGATCGGAACCGGGTTGTCGCCCACGGCGAAGATGACGGGAAGATTACGGGCTTGTCGGAAAGGCTCCATCGGGCGGCCCGTTAGCCCAAAGCTCACGCCATGGCGAGAACGCGCAGTATCTCCTCGGCCGCGCGCCCGGCACCGGCGCCGCTGGTGTCGCCGACCGCGTCGGCGGCGGTCCTCGTCTGGGCCGCCAGGAAGCCGGCATGCCGCTCCGGCGCCCGCGCGATCGCGGGTGCGAGATCGGCGAGGTCGGTCACCACCTCTCCCGCCGCCCACATCGCGTAGCCCGGATCGGCTCGCCAGTCGCGACCGGCAGGGTCGAGGAACAGCGCCGGGCGGGGACGCACCAGATATTCGATCAGCTGGCTTGAGGTATCGCCAAGATAGAGGTCGGCCACCGCCGTGTAGCTGCCGTCGACCATCGCGAAACTGTCGAGATCGACGTGTACGTGGGGCAGCCCGGACACCCCCGCCAGTACCTCGCGGACCTCCGGGGCGGTCTCGACCAGCCGCTGGTGTGGAGCAAGGATGACGTTCCAGTCCCGTTGCGCACCCAGCTGTTCGACCACGGCACGCCCCCATGCCGGCCACGACGAGCGGTGCGCCTGCCAATGCGGCGTGTAGAGGAGGATCGGTCGCTCATCGGCGAACAGCGCCTTGGCCGGGGTGCGCTGGCGAAACGCGGCCTTCACGTAGCCGGTGGCGATAATCCGCTCGGGCGCCATTCCCCGGTCGAGATAGGTGCGCCGCTCCTGCTCGCTCGGCACCAGCGTGTGGAAGGCCGCCATCCGCCGCCGGTCGTCGCGCGCGCTCATCGATCCGACGCCATGCGAGGTCTTGACGAACCGGGTCGGCAACCAGGGCAGGACGCGGGGGATCCACAGGCTGGTCTGCTCGGCGCAGACCGCCACGGGCGTTCGGAGCAGGTATGGTACCAGCCGCAGCAGTATCGGCAGCTTGGGCGGCAACGGCGGGTTGCGGCCGTCGCTCGCCCGCACGGTCCGGAAGCCCGGTGCGCGGCGGATCCGCACCGAGCGGAACTCGGCTGTCCAGCGCGTCAGCAGATCCTCGTGCACCGAGGTCGCCACCCACAGGTCGATCGGCAGCCCGGGATCAAGCCCGGCAAGCGCCTCGACGATTGGGAAGAGGTGCGGGATGAGCAGGGTCTCGCCGAGGAACAGGAAGGCGACCCGGCGCCTCATTCGCGGCGGTTCGCCCGGGCCGACCAGCGCTCGATGTCCTCGGGCCGGTCGATTTCCTGCCACGACCCGCTGTCCTCGACGATCGCCTCCACCTCGCCCTGGCTGGCGAGCGCGTTGACCACGTCGTGGTGGTAGGCGTTGATGCCGTCGGTGCCCGCGATCACCCGTTCCAGCACGATCGGGTAGTCGCTGCTCGCCCCGGCGACCACGACCCCCAGCGAGCGGTGAGTCGCCGAAGCCGGATCGAGCGACTTGGCGACCGCGGTGACCTTGCGTCCTTCGACCGTCGCCAGCATGTCATCGGAGTGCGGCTCGGCGAGCGGCTCGACCACCAGGCCGACGCCGCGACCTGCCGCCGCGAACGCGCGCCCGAGCAGCTCCCCATCGAGGGTGGTGTCCCCGTTCATCAGGCAGAATGCCTCGTCCAGCAGGTCGCGCGCCGCCCATACGCTGCCGATGCTGCTCGACACCGCCCAGAAGGGATTGAAGCGAAGCTCGACCGGCAATGGCGGGGCGTGCAGGGCCAGGTGCGCGCCGACCTGATCGAAGCGGTAGCCAGCGACCACCACCGCCCGCTCGACCCCGGCCTCGGCGAGCGCCCGCAGTTGATGGTCGAGGATCGCCCGGCCGCCCACCGGGACGAGGCACTTGGGCATCAGCTCGGTCAGCGGCAGCAGCCGCGAGCCGCGCCCGGCGCTGAGGATGATGGCGCGCATCGACGGTTTAGTCGCAGTTGGAGGATTGCCGGGTCACGCGCGCGCTCCTGCCAGCTTGCAGCGCAAACGGAAAGATCGGCCTTCGAAGCATCTCACTCGAACCAGAGGGCCGGCACGTTCGACCCCGCCTCCGTGGCGTCACAGCCCGCGGGTCGCCGGAGCAAAAGCTCGGCATTGGCGAGTGGCCGCTGCGAGCCGCTGACCTGGTCGCCGAGCGGTTCGGCCGCCCCGTCCCGCCAGGCGGCGCGGACGAATTCCTCGCGCGCGCCGCCCGCCGGCAGCGCGGCACCGAGCGGGACCGGCCGCCAGCGCAGGCCTTCCGCGGGGTCCCCCCCTGAGAGCCGCAGCAGCAGCGGGACGAGGAACAGCCGGGCGGTGACCATCGCCGAACTGGGATTGCCCGGCAGGCCGAGCACGAGCCGTCCGCGCGCTCGCCCAAGCCAAACCGGCTTGCCCGGCTTGATCGCGACCTTGGAAAAAAGGAGCTCGAGCCCTGCCGGCGCGAACATCGCCTTGGCAAAGTCCTTCTCGCCGACCGAAGCGCCGCCGGTCACGACGACGATGTCGGTCTCTTCGAGCGCCTCGGCCGCGGCGCGCTCCAGGGTCGCCGGCTCGTCGGGAAGGCGACGGATGGCGAGGCAGGTCGCGCCCCAGCGCTCGGCCATGGCGGCGACCCCGAGCGACAGGCTTTCGGGGATCGCGCGTGGCCGCTCGCGCGCGGTGCCCGGCGCGGCCAGCTCGTCGCCGGTCCCGAGGATGATCATCCGCGGTCGTCCGTGCACCGGCAGGCTCGCCGCATCCGCAGCGGCGGCGGTGACGATCGCGGTGGGAGTGAGGCGGGTACCGGCGCTCAGCAGCTCGGTCCCGGCAGCGAAGTCGGAGGCTCGCGCTCGAACGTGCGGAGAGGGACCGGGTGGACCGGCAATCACCGCCACATCTCCCTCGCGCTCGACATCCTCCTGCATGATCACCCGGTCGGCGCCCGGCGGCAGCGGCGCCCCGGTGAAGATCCGCGCGCACTGACTCGGTCCGAGCGGAGGCAGACCGGGTCCGCCGGGATAGCTGACCAGGTCGACCGGCAGCCGTGCGGGAAGCGCGGACAGGTCGTCCGAGCGAACGGCATAGCCGTCCATCGCCGAAACGTCGCTGCGCGGAGAGTCGAGCGCCGCCGTGAGCGCGGCCGCCAGCACCCGCCCTGCGGCCTCGGCAATCGGCACCGTCTCAACCGGCGTTCGCTCGGAAACGGCGGCAAGGATCGCGCTCGCCTCGTCAAACCCGATCATTCGGCGGTCCAGTCGCCCGACCGACCCCCGCTTTTGGCAAGCAGCCGGAGGTCGGTGACCCGCATCCCGCGATCGAGCGCTTTTAGCATGTCGTACAGCGTCAGCGCCGCCACCGAGGCGGCGGTGAGCGCCTCCATTTCGACCCCGGTCGGCCCGGTTGTCCGCGCCTCGGCAGCGATCCGGAAACCCGGCAGCGCCGCATCCGGCTCGATCGTCACCACCACTTTGCTGAGCGCCAGCGGGTGGCAAAGCGGGATGAGATCGCTGGTTCGCTTGGCGCCCATCACGCCGGCCAGCTCGGCGGTGGCGATCACCTGCCCCTTGGGTGCGCGCCCCTCGATCACTGCGGCAAGCGTCGCCGGCTCGCACAGCAGGGTCGCGGCGGCCCGCGCCACTCGCGCCGTGTCCGGCTTGCCTGATACGTCGACCATCCGCGCACGGCCCTCGGCGTCGATATGGGTCAGCCGGCTCATGCGCAGTGGTCCCGCAGCCGTGGGATCTGCCCGGCCAGCGAGCAGGGACGATGGCGGCTGTCGAGCTCGAAGGCGAGCACCCGGTCCCACCCGTCGCGGCAGGCGCCGGTCGAGCCCGGAAGGCAGAAGATGAACGTGTCCCCCGCCTGCCCGGCGAAGGCCCGCGACTGGAGAGTCGCCACGCCGACCGTCTCCAGGCTCGCCTGGTGGAACACGACCGAGAAGCCGTCCATCTCGCGCCGGAACAGCGGCTTCACCGCCTCCGGAGTCACGTCGCGCGGGGCAAAGCCGGTGCCGCCGGTAGTGACGATTACGTCGACGCCCTCGTCGGCGATCCACGGCTCGATTGCTCCGCGAATCGCCGTCACCTCGTCCGTAACGATCCGCTTGTCGGCGAGCGCATGGCCGGCCGCGGTCAGCCGCTCGGCGAGCAGCGCCCCCGACCTGTCGGTCGCCTCGTCCCGCGTGTCGCTGATCGTCAGCACCGCAATCCGCAGCGGGTGGAAGATCAGGCTCTCGTCAATTCCCGGCATCGTCTCGGTTCCAGCGTGAGCGGTCGTCATAGTCGCCGGCCGTGGGTTCGATCCAGCGCTCGCCGGCCGGTCCCACTTCGCGCTTCCAGAACACGGCGTCGGTCTTCAGCCGGTCCATCATATAGTCGGCCGCCTCGAACGCCGCGCGGCGATGGCGGCTCGCGGCGCCGGCGAAGACGATCGGCTCGCCCGCGGGGACCGCGCCGCAGCGATGGACCACCCACGCCGCGCCGATGTCGAACCGGGCGAGGGCTTCAGCGGCAATGTCCTGCAGCGAACACTCGGTCAGCACCGGGTGATGGTCGAGGACCAGCATGCCGACTGCGCCCGCATGGCCCCGGGTAAGCCCGGTGAAACTCACCACCGCCCCTGCGCCGTCGCTGGCGGCGATCAGAGCCTCGAGCTCGGCCGCGGGGTCGAACGCGCCATGCGCGAGCCGCGCACGGCGGCGCGGGTCAGCCGCCGCTGAGCGGGGAGAGGATGTCGAGCCGCTGTCCATCGTGAAGCGCCTCATCGTCGCTGACGAGCGAGTCGGCAATGCAGATCCGGACGCGACTGCCCAGGAGATCCTCGGCAAGCCCGGGGAAGCGTCCGGCCAGCTCCCTTCGCAATCCGCCGACGTTCCGTGCCGCGCTGTCGAACGGCAGCTCGCGCCCGGCAACGTCGGCCAGTCGGCCGAAGAAGACAAGGGTCAGCCTCATGCCAGCGCCGCGAAACCGCGCTCGAAGTCTGCCTGCAGGTCCTCGGCCGCCTCCAGCCCGACCGACAGGCGGAGCAGGTCGGGTCGGATCCCCGCCGCCGCCTGCGCTTCTGGCGGCATGCCGCGGTGGGTCATGGTGGACGGCTGGCAGATCAGCGTCGCGAAGCCGCCGAGCGACGAGGCGAGGGTGACCAGCCTCAGTCCGCCGAGGAAGCGGGACGCGGCGCCGGCATCCCGCAGTTCGAAGCTCATCAGGAAGCCCGGCCCGCGCTGCTGGCGGACCGCCAGCGCATGGCCGGAATAATCGGCAAGGCCCGGATAATGGACCCGCTCGACCGCCGGCTGCTGCGCCAGCCAGGCGGCGAGGCGCATTGCGGTCTCCTCCTGCCGGTCCACTCGCAACGGGAGCGTCCGCAGCCCACGCAGGATCTGCGACGCGTCGAACGCCGAGGCGTTCAGACCCGCCGCGTTGCTCCACCAAGCGAGTTCTTCGGCCAACGCCGCATCCTTCGCCAGCAGCGCGCCGCCAAACAGGTCGCTGTGCCCGTTGAGCGCCTTCGTCGTCGAATGCATGACGAGGTCGCAGCCCAGCTCGAGCGGTCGCTGGCGCAAGGGCGTTGGCAGGGTGTTGTCCGCGACCGTCAGCGCGCCGGCCGCCTTCGCCCGAGCTGCCAAGGCAACAATATCGACGACCCGCATCAGTGGATTGCTCGGGGTTTCGATCCACAGCAGGTCGACCTGCTCCGCCATTGCCGCGTCCACCGCTGCCGCGTCGCCCTGGTCGACGAAGTGGGCAACGAGCTTGCCCTGCTTCTGCAGACCATCGAGCAGCCGGTAAGTCCCGCCGTAGCAGTCATGCGGGGCAATCACCCGCGCACCCGCCGGCAACCGCAGCAGCGCCAACAGTGCGGCGGACTGGCCGCTCCCCGTCACCACTCCGCCGGCTGCACCCTCCAGCTCCGCAAGCGCCTCGATCAGCAATGTGCGGTTGGCGTTCACCGTCCGCGAATAGTCATAGTCCGGCTTTTCGTCCGGCGATGCCCAGCGGTAGGTGTCCGAAATCCACAGCGGCGGCACGACGCCACCGTCGCTGCGGTCCGGGCGTGCGCCGGCGACCACCGTCGCGGGGTCGCGCGGGCTGCTCAAGCGGCGGGGGCCAGGAAGGGGCGGGCGATCTCGGCCATGCGATCCGCTTCTTTGAGGAAAGCGTCGTGGCCGTAAAGGGAATCGATGAAGTGGAGCTCGGCCGGCCCGCCGAGCCGGCGCGAGAGCGTCTCCATCTGCGCGGTGCTGACCAGCTGGTCACTCGTCACCCCGATCAGCAGGGTCGGCGCGCCGATCCGGGCCGGGTCGATCCGGTGGCGGTCGATCGAGGCGGACAGGCTGAGAAAGCGTCCCGGGGACATGACCGAAAGAAAGGCATCGCCGCGGCTGCGGAGATAATCGCCCGGCGCGGAGCAGCTGCGGCTCTCCGCCGCCTCGATCCCGCCTTCGAACCGCTCGGCGAACTCCTGCGGCGTGCGGTAGGTCATCATTCCCATGCCGCGGGCGATGGTCAGCGCTTCCTCGCCGCAGCCGTTGCGCAGCCCCATGCAGACGACCCGCCGCTGCAGCTCGCGGATGGCGGTGGAGGCGGGATGCGGGGCACAGGCGGCGGAGATGACCACCAGCCGGGCCACCCGCTCCGGAGCGCGCTCGGCCAACGCCAGCCCGACCATCGCGCCGTAGGAGGCCCCGACAAAGGCGACGGGTCGCTCGCTCCCCAGTGCATCAAGCGCCGCCAGCACCACGTCGGCCTGGTCGGCGGTGGAGGGCGCGAAGTCACCGCTCTCGTCGGCCGCGAAGTCGAGCCCGATGATCCGGTGCAGCGCCGGGTCGACGGCACCGCCCGGACCGACGAAGCGCGGCCACCAGCCGGCCCGACCATCGGGGCGGACCAGAGGGCAGGCATCGGCGGAGATGCCGCCCAGCACTACCACCGGCTCGCCGAGCGGGTTGCCGGCCAGCGCGGCGCGGACCTTGTCGCCGTAACGGGCGAGCTCGACCGGCAGCGGAACCTCGTGAAGAACGACGGGCGCGGGCCGACACTCGGCCTCGACGCTTGCGTCGTTCAGCTCCAGCGATCGCGGTGACAGGACGGACAGCGTCATCTTCCCCTTCTTCGTCGTTCGGGGATGATGTGGCTTCGTGACCCGCTTGGTTGCCTGGTCGGCCGCATCGTCCCGTGAGGACCGCCACCTTGCCCGGGCTGGGCAGGTTGGCGTGGGCATCGGGCCTGTTGGCCGTCCGTCCACTCTTGATGCTTGTCCGGTGCTGGACCGAACGGAGTCGTTCTTATGGGATCCAATCACTCTGGGTCAAGTCATTCCTTGACCGAAGCGGACCCACCTTCCAGCCCCAGGCTCCGCGCTGCTGGCTTGCTGTGTCCGCGCATCAGCGTCTCGGCAAGGTCGGCCTGTCCGGATTCGATCGCATCGACGATCGCGTGATGCTGGTGATGGCCCGACACGAGGATCGGGAAGATCTCGTCCAGCGGCACCCGGTTGAAGGCGACGACGTTGGGCGCGACGAACGGGACCGAGTAGACCCGCTGGATCAGCTCGCCCAGCAATGTATCCCGCGCGCCCTCGTTGATGAGGTCGTGGAAACGGCCGTTCATTCGCGCGTAGGCCTCTTCGTCGTCCTTGACGACATGGCCCTTGGCGAAGATCGCATCGCCTTCCTTCAGCACTTCCCGGAGCTGAGAGACGATGAGCGTTCGGTCCGGCCTCGACGCCAGCTCGCGCGCGGCATAGCCTTCCAGCACACAGCGGATCTCTGTGGCCTTGAAGCTGTCCTCGGTGGTGAAGGCGCGAACGGCATAGCCGCGCTTGCCCGCGGGCTCGAGCAGCCCCTCGGTGGCGAGCGCCGGAAGCGCGTTGCGGACCGGCGTGCGCGAGACTCCGAGCCGCTCGGCGATCGAGGCTTCCGCCACCCGGCTGCCCGGCGGCAGGACGCCCTCGACAATCAGTTCGCGGATGCGCTGCGCTACGCGGCTGTCCACGCGGCGCCCTCTGCCTTGCCCGTCACCACTCTTCTCCTCCCCAGCTTCATAGCGGGAAGGGGTGACGCGCGTCCAATCGTTCATGCGGCGAGCCGCTCCTCTGGGTCGGCCACCGACGGGTCGATGTCGGGCAGCGTCGCCAGTTCCTCGTAGAGGGACGGAAGATCGCTGCGCTCGACGAGCTTGAGGAGGTCCTCGAAGCGGTCGATCACGAAGTAGCTCTGCTGGAAATTGTCGACCCGGTAGCGCGTTCGCAGCACCCGCTTCAAGTCGAACGTAAGCCGGTGCGGCTTGGGGTTTTCGAGCGAATAGTGGCTCTCGCCGAAGCTGGAGAGAATTCCCGCGCCATAGATCTTCAGTCGCCCGTCCTCGCGCGCCAGCCCGAATTCCACCGTGTACCAGTAGAGCCGCGCCAGTCGGTGCAGCGCGCCGCGATCGATCGCCTGTAGGCCAAGCTCGCCGAGCGCCTGCATGAAGTCGCCGACCGCCGGGTTCGACAGCAGCGGAACATGGCCGAACACGTCATGGAAGACGTCCGGCTCCTCCAGATAGTCGAGCTGCTTGGCTTCGCGGATGAAGTTTCCGGCCGGGAAGCGGCGTTCGGAAAGGTGGCGGAAGAACACGTCGTCGGGCACCAACCCGGGCACGGCGACGACCTTCCAGCCGGTCCGCGCCCCGAGCTTCTCGTTGAGCTCGTCGAGGTTCGGCACACCCGGTCGCGAGAGCGACAGGACGTCCAGCCCTTCCTCGAACGCATGCACCGCGCGATTGTGGAGCAGCGTCTTCTGCCGGGCGTAGAGCGTGTCCCATACCCAGTGGTCCTCGGCGGTCAGCTCCTCCCAATGCTGGGGCACGGTCCAGTCGGCAGCCGCCTCGGGCGGCGGCACGGGGGAGGCGAGCACGCCATGCTTGGCGGCTGCGTCCTTTTGTTCAATGGGGTTGCTCATGGGGTCCTCATCTCCTTGGACAAGAAAAAACCCCGCCGGACGGTCCGGGCGGGGTTCGGTTCCTGTCGAGCTTGGCTAGCTAGCGCGTCAGTCCGTCTCCGCCCGGGCGGATCCGTAATAATAGGTGGTAAAGGCGAACGCCGAGGTTCCGCGCAGGGCGCGGCCACGATGGGCAAGGACGGCGTTCGACATCATCTCGTCTCTCCCAAGACCCAGATTGGGATCCTGTCAATCGATTTGCGCGCTCGGGATCGCACTAGCCGGCTGAACCGCCGGTGAGCGTGGCGAGCCGGTCACGCAGTGCGGCGTCATCGGCCGGCGGTTCGGCGCCGAAGAAGAGATGGAAGGCGCGGCGGGCCTGACCGACCAGCATGACCAGCCCTTCCACCCGCCGCTCGGCGGATCCCTTTGCCAGCGCGAGAAATGGCGTGGCGCGAGGCTTGTAGACCATGTCGAACAGTGTCGCGCTGCCGCCATGATTGCCGAGCGCGGCGAGCAGGTCGGGCGGCATCGGCGCCGCGCCCGCCATGCCGAGCGGGGTCGAATTGACGATCGCCGCCGCGCCGTCGAACGCCTCGTCGGCCTCGGCGACGGTCAGCAGCGTGAGCTCGAGATGCGGTGCGATCGAGCGGAGCGCCTGTGCCTTGATGGGATCCCGAACCACCACCGCCAGCGCAGCGACCCGGCGCCGCGCGGCATAGGCGATCGCTGCCCGGGCTGCCCCGCCACCGCCGATCAGCGCCAGCCGCTCGCCCTCCAGTTTCGTGTCGTCGAGCGCCGCCGCGATTCCCTCGACGTCGCTGTTGGCCCCGACGAGCTTGTCACCCCGCCGGTAGAGGCAATTGACCGCTCCGATCGCCGCCGCATCGGGCTCGACCTCGTCGAGCAGCGCGAGCACCCGTTCCTTGTGCGGGATGGTCGCGTTGCAGCCGAGCCAGTCCGGATCGGCGCGCCGCTTCGCCAGCCAGTCGGGCAGCTCGTCGGGCGACACCCGGCTCGCCCGGTAATCGCCGTCAATCCCGAGCGCCTCGAGCCAGTGGCGGTGGATCGCCGGGGACAGGGACTGGGCGACCGGGTCGCCGATGACCTCCGCGAAGCGCATCAGCGCGCCCCGTCGAGGAAGGCGGCCACCTCGTCCAGCTCGACGCCCTTGTCGACGAACGCCTGGCCGACTCCATGGGCAAGGATGAAGGCGACCCGCCCGGCTTCACGCTTCTTGTCGAGTCGCATGTGCCCGGCGAGCCGCGCGCCCATTGCATCGAGTCCAACCTCCGACAGGCGGGTGGGCAGGCCGACCGCCTCGAAGTGCGCCTGCACCCGCTCGGCATCGACCGCCGGGCAGAGCCCACGAGACGCCGAGTAGGCGAACGCCAGCACCGTTCCCAGCGCCACCGCCTCGCCGTGGAGCAGCCGGTCGGAATAGCCGGTCTCCGCCTCCAGCGCGTGACCGAAAGTATGGCCGAGGTTGAGCAGCGCCCGCCGGCCGCTGGTCTCGCGCTCGTCCTCGGCGACGATCCGCGCCTTGCCCGCGACCGCCGCGGCGATCGCCCGCCGCCGTGCTTCCGGGTCGCCTGCCAGCACCGCCGGCGCATCGACTTCGAGCCAGCCGAACAGCTCGGCATCCTCGATCAGCGCATATTTGGCGATCTCGGCATAGCCGGCGCGGACCTGCCGCGGGTCGAGCGATGCGAGGACCTCGGGGTCGATCAGTACCAGGCTCGGCTGGTGGAAGGCGCCGACCAGATTCTTTCCTGCCGCGACATTGATCCCGGTCTTGCCGCCGACCGAGCTGTCGACCTGCGCCAGCAGGGTGGTCGGCACCTGCACGAAGCCGCAACCCCGATTGACTACCGAGCTGGCGAAGCCGGCGAGGTCGCCGATCACGCCGCCGCCGAACGCCACGAGATGGTCCTTCCGCTCAATCCCCAGCGCGAGCAGCCGGTCGCAGACCAACGCCAGCCCCGCCCAGCCCTTGCTCTCCTCGCCCGCGGGCACCAGCACCGGCTCGAGTGCCAGCCCCTCGGCGCCGGTCCGAAGCGCGTCCCCCTGCGCCGCCCACACCGTCTCGTCGCTGACGACGATCAGCCGCCCGCCGCGCGCGAAAGGGGCTAGCTGCTCGGCGGCGCGTCCGAGCAGCCCGTCGCCGATCCGCACCTCGTAGGCGCGATCGCCGAGCTCGACGGGGATGGTCTTGATCATCCGCACTGGCCGCGGTGAAGCAGCTTCTGGTCGGCGAGAACCAGCGCCATCATCGCCTCGACCACCGGCGCGCCCCGGATCCCGACGCAGGGATCATGCCGTCCCTTGGTCGCGATCTCGGTGGCTTGTCCGTCGCGCCCGATGGTCGGCACCGGCGTCAGGATCGACGAGGTCGGCTTGAACGCGACCCGCACGACCACCGGCTGGCCGGTCGAGATGCCGCCGAGGATCCCGCCCGAATGATTGCTGTCGAATGCGGGGCCGGGGCGGATCGGGTCGGCGTTCTGCTCGCCGCGCAGCCGCGCCGCGCCGAACCCGTCGCCGATTTCCACGCCCTTGACCGCGTTGATCCCCATCATCGCCCCCGCGAGCTCGGCGTCGAGCTTGGCGTAGAGCGGCGCGCCCCAGCCGGCCGGCACGCCCGTCGCGACACATTCGACCACCGCGCCCAGCGACGATCCGTCTTTGCGAGCGGCGTCGACCGCCTCAGCCCAGCGCTCCGCCGCCGCCGCATCGGGGCAGTGGAAGGGGTTGGCCTCGATCTGCGCCTCGTCGAAGGCGGCCCGGTCGATCGGATCGCCGCCGAGCTCGACCAGATAGGCACGGATGCTCACCTCGGGGATCACCAGCCGCGCCACCGCGCCTGCTGCCACTCGCGACGCCGTCTCCCGCGCGCTGCTCCGCCCGCCGCCGCGCCAATCGCGAAGCCCGTACTTGGCGTCGTAAGTGATGTCGGCGTGTCCCGGCCTATAAGCCTGCGCCACCTCCGAATAATCCTTGGAGCGCTGGTCCTCGTTCTCGATTAACAGACTGATCGGGGTGCCCGTGGTCCGGCCCTCGAACACGCCGGACAGGATCCGCACCTGGTCGGGCTCGCGGCGCTGTGTGGTGAAGCGGCTGGTGCCCGGACGGCGCCGGTCGAGCCAGGGCTGAATGTCCGCTTCGCTCAGTTGCAGGCCCGGCGGGCAGCCGTCGACCACCGCGCCAATCGCCGGCCCGTGGCTCTCGCCCCAGGTCGTGAAGCGCAGCAGGTGACCGAAGCTGTTGAGGCTCATGCCGCTCCCTTGGCGACCACCGCGAAGCGAGTGGCGTTGTCGGGGCGGTCATGCACGTCGCGCCGGAGGATCGCCAGCCCGTAGAGCGCCGCCGCCTCCTCGCTCGCCAGCACCGCGCAGCCGCGGTCGGCGAGCGCCAGCGCGGCCACCGCGGTGTTCTCCGCGGGTTCGCTCGCCAGCCCCAGCCCGCCGAGCGTCGCCGCGCACTGGCGGATCGCGACGGGGTGGCTGCGCACCAGCCGGATGTCGCGAAGCTCGGTCCCCGGCAACCCGAGCAGGTGCATCCGCACCGGAAGGTCGTGCTCGGCGACGATCCGCAGCGTCGATCCCGCGATCAGCGGACCCGCGCCGGTCGGCCCGGCATGGTTGTTCTCCAGCGGCAGCATGCCGAGGTCCGCCTCGTCCGCCTCCACCGCGCGGATCACCTCGGCGAAGCTGGGGCGGGCGACCGGCTCGTGCCCGGGCAGGAAGCGGCGGCAGGCGGCATGGCCGAACGCCCCGGGCGCGCCCTGGTAGGCGACGCTCACGCGATCCCCGCGCCGAGGCCCTGCATCAGCGGGACGAAGGTCGGGAAGCTGGTCGCGATCATCGCCGCGCTGTCGACCCCGATCGGTGCCCGCGCGGCGAGCCCGAGCACGAGGAAGCTCATCGCGATCCGGTGGTCGTGGTGCGCCTGCACCGACCCGCCGCCCGCCGGCGGTCCGCCGGCTCCGACGACGATCAGGCTGTCGCCCTCGTCCCAGGCCTCGATGCCGCAGGCGTTGAGGCCGGCGATGATCGCGGCCAGCCGGTCGCTCTCCTTGACCCTGAGCTCGGCCAGCCCGTGCATCACGCTCCGTCCGGTGGCGCAGGCCGCCGCGACGGCAAGGATCGGATATTCGTCGATCATTGACGGCGCGCGGCTCGCCGGCACCTCGACTCCGCGCAGCGCCGACGCCCGGACAAGGAGGTCGCCGACCCGCTCGCCGCCGACATCGCGCTCGCCGCTCACGATGAGGTCCGCGCCCATCTCGACGAGGGTCGCGAACAGGCCGGTGCGCAGCGGGTTGAGCATCACGCCCTCGATCCGCACCTCCGATCCCGGCACCAGCAGCGCCGCGACGAGCGGGAAGGCGGCGCTGCTCGGGTCGCCCGGGACGGCGACGTCGGTTCCCGTCAACGCCCGCTTCTCGCCGAGCCGGACGGTGCCGTCCGCAGCGACCTCCACCTCCGCGCCGAACGCCCGAAGCATGTTCTCGCTATGGTCGCGGCTGCGCGCCGGCTCCTCGACGATGATCTCGCCCTCTGCCCGCAACCCGGCGAGCAGGATCGCCGACTTGACCTGCGCCGAGGCCTTGGCGTTGACGAAGCGGATCCCGTGCAGACCGCCGCCGCGGATCGTGACAGGCAGGGTGGCGCCCTCGGTGACGGCGCCCATCTGGCGCAACGGCCCGAGCACCCGCTCCATCGGCCGTCCGCTGAGGCTCGCGTCGCCGGTGAAGGTGGCGGTCAGCGGAAAGCCCGCCGCCGCGCCCATCAGCAGTCGCGCCCCGGTCCCGCTGTTGCCGCAGTCGACGGACTCGGCCGGGCTCGTCCACTCCGCGCCGGTGACCCGCCATTCGCCCGGCCCGAGCCGCTCAACGCTCGCCCCGAACGCCGCCACCGCGCGCGCCGTCGCGAGCACGTCGTCGCCTTCCAGCAGGCCGCTGATCGGGGTCTCGCCATCCGCCAGCCCGCCGAGAATCAGTGCGCGGTGCGACATGCTCTTGTCGCCCGGCACTGCGATCCGGCCCCGCAAGGGACCGCCCGGCGACCCGGTCAGCTCGGCCCGGCTCATCGCCGTGACGCTCATGCCGCGTCCGATCGCCGCTCGGGCGCGAGCAGCCCGGCGACCGCCGCCGCGACGTCGATCGCCTGGCCGCGGTTGAGCCGCGGGTCGCAATGGGTGAGGTAGCGCCGCTCGAGATCCTCCTCGACCAGGCTCGCGCTGCCGCCGAGGCATTCGGTGACGTCGCCGCCGGTCATTTCGAGGTGCATCCCGCCCGGGTGCACGCCCTCCGCCCGGGCGATCGCGAAGAAGGCGGCGATCTCGGCGAGGATGTCGCTCACCAGCCGAGTCTTGCGCGCGCCGGCGCTCCGGGTGTTCCCGTGCATCGGGTCGATCGTCCAGACGAGGTTCCGCCCCGCGCGGCGGGTCGCCCGCATCAGCTCGGGCAGATGCTCCGCCACCTTCGCCGAGCCGAACCGCCCGATCAGCACCAGCCGCCCCGCGCGGTTCTCGGGGTCGAGCCGCTCGACCAGCCGGAGCAGCTCGTCAACCTTCAGCGACGGTCCGCACTTCAGCCCGATCGGATTGGCCACGCCGCGGCAGAACTCGACATGCGCGCCGTCGAGCTGGCGGGTACGATCGCCGATCCACAGCATGTGCCCGGTGGTCGCCCACCAGCTCTCGCTCGGCGCGTCCCAGCGGGTCAGCGCCTGCTCATAGTTGAGCAGCAGCGCCTCGTGGCTGGTGAACATCGACACCGGCCGGAGCGGTCCCTCCAGCCCCGTCTCCGCGTGCAGCTCGGCCAGGTCGGCGTAGCTCGCCGAGGCGTAGGCGTGGAGCAGCTCAATCGTGACCTGCGCCTGGCGGTGCGCGTCGAGCAGCCGGCGGGGGTCGGGGGTCCGGCTCGCCGCGGTGAAGGCCGGCCCGTTGACCGCGTCTCCGCGGTAGCTCGGCAGGGTTACCCCGCCGATCGTCTCGCTGCCGGCGCTGCGCGGCTTGGCGAACTGGCCGGCGATCCGCGCCAGGTGCACCACCTCGCCCGCGGTCGCCGAGCGGAGCAGCGCCCCCATCTGCAGCAGCAGCTTGTAGGTGGTCCGCACCTTCTCGGCGTTGAACTCGGCGAAGCTCTCCGCGCAATCGCCGCCCTGGAGGATGAAGCCCTGGGCGTTCGCGACCTGGCTCAGCGAGGCGCGCAGGTGGATGATGTCGGCGACCTCGACCAGCGGCGCGCTGCCCGCCAGCCGCCGCTCGACCCGCTGCAGCGCGCCCGCGTCGGGATAGTCGGGCTGCTGCTCGGCGCGCCGCTCGCGCCAGCCAACCGGGGTCCAGTCGCTCGGGCTCTGGTGATCGGCGAAGCGGACCCGCCGCTTCTTTTCCGGCGCTTCCTCGGCCAGCGCGTCTTCCGCCGCGACGCGCCCGATCGCGAAGCCGAGCGGCTGGCGGTCCTCGCCCAGCACCATGTCGAATAGCCGCAGGTGATCGTCGCCGCTGATCGGCTCCTGCAGCACCGCGATCGCCTCGCCGCTCAGCGCTGCCTTGAGCGCCTGCGCCGCGCTGACCGCGAAGCGGATCGCCGCCGCCGACCCGAAATGCGCCCGTGCGCGCGCCTCGAGCAGCTCGGGCGTGTCGCTCGGCGCCAGGACGATCTCGGTCGCCGCCTGCGCCTGCAGGCTGTGCGCCATGATCTCGCGCCAGACATTGGCGATCAGCTCGGGGCGGGCACTGGTCGCCCGCGCGTGCAGCCGTTCGACGATCTGCGCTTGTCGCCGCGGCCGCAGCTTCAGCCGCTGGTCGCCCTCGTCGTCCTTGGCCCGCGCGATCGCGCTCGCCGCCGCCATCCGCTGCTCGATCAGGTCGAGGATCTGGTCGTCGATGCGGTCTAGCTCGCCGCGGAGTTCCGCGAGCCGCCGGCTCTGCTGTTCGGTCATCGTCTCGTCTCTTGCCGCCGCCCTGGCAACGGGCGGCCTACCTGTCAGGTGAAGGTTGGAAAAGCCCGGCCGCCCTCAGGCGAACCGGCTGCTAAACCAGGCAAGGGCGAAGGAGCCGCGCGGACGCGAGGAGATGAGGTCAGCTGCCTTGCTCATCGTCGGTGGCTCCGAAGAAAGGCCCGCCGGCCCCTTGCGGAGCCGCGATCGACCGGAGCAGTGACCCAAGCCGCCTTGCCTGTCAATGGGATCCCAAGATAAAGGCTTGGCGATGCCCGAGGTGCAACAGAAGGACGCGCCGGCCGCCGCGCTGATCGCGGCTGCGCGGCGGATCACCGTCAAGGTCGGCAGCTCGCTGCTGGTCGCGGCGGACGGGCAGGGCATGCGCGCCGAGTGGCTGGCGACACTCGCTGCCGACCTCGCTGCTCTCCGCGCCGACGGCAAAGAGCTTGCGGTCGTTTCTTCTGGCGCGGTGGCGCTCGGCCGCGGCCACCTAGGGCTCAGGCGCTCGCCCCGGCTCGAGCTCAAGCAGGCGGCGGCGGCGGCCGGCCAGCCTTTGCTGATGGCACACTGGCAGCGCGCACTCGACCCGCACGGGATCCCGGCGGCGCAGCTGCTGCTCACGCTCGACGACACCGAATCGCGGCGCCGCTGGCTCAATGCCCGGGCGACGATGGAAGTGCTGCTCGGTGCCGGCGCGCTGCCGATCGTCAACGAGAACGACAGCGTCGCGCGGGAGGAATTGCGCTACGGCGACAATGATCGCTTGTCGGCCCGGGTCGCCCAGCTGATGCGGAGCGACCTTCTCATCCTCCTCTCCGACGTCGACGGCGTCTATTCGGCCGATCCGGGCAAGGACCCCACCGCCGAGCATCTGCCTCACATCCCGGACATCACGCCGGCGATCGAGGCGCTCGCGGGAGAGGCCTCAGTGACCGGAGTCGGCTCGGGCGGGATGCGGACCAAGATCGCCGCCGCGCGGATCGCCCGCGGCTTCGGCTGCGCGACGATCGTCGCGTCGGGGCTCGACGCCCATCCGCTGGCCGCGCTCGGTGATAATCGCGCACGCTCGACCGTCATCGCCGCCGCCGGCTCCCCGGCGCGCGCCTACAAGCAGTGGATCGCCGGCACCCTCGTTCCCGCCGGCAGCCTGACCATCGATCCCGGCGCGGCGGCCGCGCTGCTCGCCGGCAAGAGCCTGCTCCCCGCCGGCATCCGCGCCGTCGCCGGCGGCTTCGAGCGCGGCAGCTGCCTCAAGGTGCTGACGGTCGAGGGCCGCGAGCTCGCGCGCGGGATCAGCGCCTATTCGGCCGCCGAGGTTGGCGCGATCCGCGGCATCGCCAGCGGCGAAATCGCGGCGCGGATCGGGTATGCGGGGCCCGACGAAGTGATCCACCGCGACGACCTGGTGCTGATGTGAACATCGCCGAAGACCTTCCGAAGCTCGGCACCGCGGCACGGCTTGCGGCCAATCGGCTGCGCGACGCGGGCGCGTATCAGCGAAGCGAGGCGATCCGCGCCATGGCCGGCGAGATCCGCCGCGCCCGCGACCAGATTCTGGCCGCCAACGCGCAGGACATGGCGGCGGCCACCCAGCTCCTCGACCGCCTGATGCTCGACGAGGAGCGGGTCGAGGCGATGGCCGCGGCGGTCGAGCAGATCGCCAACCTGCCCGACCCGGTTGGCGCGGTGATCGACCGCTGGACCCGCCCGAACGGGCTCGACATCAGCCGGGTGCGGACGCCGATCGGGGTGATCGGCATGATTTACGAGAGCCGCCCGAACGTCACCGCCGATGCGGCCGCGATCGCGCTCCGCTCGGGCAACGCGATCATCCTGCGCTGCGGGTCGGAGGCGCTCAACAGCTGCTTCGCCATCTACTCGGCGATCCAGCGGGCGCTTCGGTACTCCGGGCTGACCGTCCCGCCGGTGCTGTTCGTTCCGACCACCGACCGCGCCGCGGTCGGCATGATGCTGGACGGCCTGGGCGGCACGATCGACCTCATCATCCCGCGCGGCGGCAAGGCGCTGGTGGAGCGGGTCAGCCGCGAGGCGCGGGTGCCCGTGCTCGGCCATCTCGAGGGCGTCTGCCACACCTACGTCCACGCCAGCGCCGACCCGCAAATGGCGATCGACATCGTCCGCAACGCCAAGCTCCGCCGGATCTCGGTGTGCGGCGCGACCGAAACGCTGCTGATCGACGCGGCGGTCGCGCCCGGGCTGCTGCCGCAAATCGCCGGGGCCCTCGACGGCTGCGAGTTGCGCGGCGACGAGTTCGCCCGCTCCATCGTGCCGATGAAGGAGGCGACCGAGGCCGACTGGAGCACCGAGTATCTCGCGCCCATCCTCGCGGTGAAGGTGCTGGGGAACCTCGAACAGGCGGTCGACCACATCGGTCGCTACGGTACCGGCCATACCGAGGCGATCGTCGCCGCCGATACCGCGGCGGCCGAGAAGTTCCTCGCCGAGGTCGACAGCGCGATCGTCATCTGGAACGCCTCGACCCAGTTCGCCGACGGCGGCGAGTTCGGCTTCGGGGCGGAGATCGGGATCGCCACCGGCAAGCTCCACGCCCGCGGCCCGGTCGGACCCGAGCAGCTCACCAGCTTCAAGTATCAGCTGCGCGGTTCCGGGCAGGTGCGCCCCTGATTGTATCCCATGATCGGGGTCAAGCCGGTCCCCCGCTTAGGCTTGTGCGAATTTCTCCCGTTGACGCTCGGGCCCGGCTCGTGCGATTTGGGATCCCATGAACTGTATTTCTCACCGCCTCGCATGGTCGCCGGTTCCCGGCAGCGGAGCGGTGCGCGGCCAAGCCATGATGACGAGGATCATTATGACCCGGCTCGCGCCAGGGGGCATCGGCTGACGGTTCTCCGACGAGAACAACCAGGATCACCGACCCGCTCCCCGGCAACCGGAGGGCGGGTCTTTTCATGAGGGCGAAGGCAAGGCGATGAGCGCGGGCAAGGTCGACGCAACGGGTGGAGGAGAGGCGGCGCTCCCGCGCCTGCTGCGGTTCGACGGACCGCTCGAGCAGGAGCAGGACCTGCTCGGTGCCGCTTCGGTCATCTATGACTGCTGGCGTCGCGGCGAGCGCGTCCTTGCCGTGGCGCCCGATGCAAGCACGCGGCTGACCGACTGTCTCGACCGGCTGGGCTTCTCGCGCGAGTCGGTCAGCGTCGTCGCCGAAGCTCCGACGGCCAATCCCGATCGAGCCGATGCCGAACCGCGCAGGCTGCGGGTGGCCCTGCTCGGTTGCGGGGCGGTGGGCGGCGGCGTCCTCGAACTGCTCCGGGCAAGGCCCGACCAGTTCGAGCTGGCGCCCGTCCTGGTCCGCAACCTGGCCGCGTCGCGTGGGCCCGGGCTCTTCACCGCCACCGTCGAGGAGGCGCTTGCCCCGCGCCCCGACATTCTCATCGAGTTGATGGGCGGCGCCGACGGGCCGGCCGACCTGATGCGCTCGGCGCTGCTGGACGGAATCCAGGTGGTGACCGCCAACAAGGCCGCGGTGGCAAGGCACTGGGACTCGCTCCATGCCTGTGCGAGCCGGGGCGGCGGTGAGCTGCGCTACTCCGCCGCGGTCGGCGGCGGCGTCCCGATCATCGAGACGGTGCGTCGCTGCCGCAACCTGGCCAAGATCGAGGGCGTGATGAACGGCACCTGCAACTTCATCCTCGGCCTGATGGGCAAGGGGCGGGGCTTCGACTCCGCGCTGGCTAAGGCGCAGGCGATGGGCTTTGCCGAGGCCGACCCGAGCGGCGACGTCGACGGGCATGACGCGGCCGACAAGCTCGCCATCCTCATCCGCGAGGCGTTCGGGATCGCGCTCGCCCCCGACCGAATCGCCAGGCAGTCGTTGCGCGAGATCACCCCGGCGACGATTGCCGCTGCCGCCGCTCGTGGCGAGGTACTGAAGCAGGTCGCTTCCTGCCGCCACTATGGGAACGGCAGCCTCGACGCGTCTGTCCAGATCGTCGCGCTGCCCGCGGAGCACCCGCTTGCCGCGCCGCAGCGCGAGGAGAATTGCTTCCTGCTCACCGACGGCGCAGGGACGGTAACCAGGGTGTTCGGCAAGGGAGCGGGACGATGGCCGACCGCGCTGGCGGTCTTCGCCGACGTGATGGACGCGCAGCGGGCGCTGCTCGGCCGCGCCGAACCGCGCGCCGCGACGGATCCGCTCCGGCTGACCGCATGATCCGCGCTTCCCTCGATCGCGCCGCCGCCAGCGCGCCCGCGAGTATCGGCAATGTCGGGGTCGGCTTCGACATTCTCGGCCAGGCCTTCGATGCCGCGCGCGACACCGTCACCGCGCACCGCGAGGAGACGCCCGGAGTCCGCCTCGGCAAGGTGTCGGGCCTGTTCCGGACATTGCCCGACAGCCCGGCGACCAACACCGCGCTGGCCGCCGCTTGTTCGGTGCTGAACGCCGCCGGCGCGCCTTGCGGGGTCCGGCTCGACATCGACAAGGGCGTGCCGATGGCCGCCGGGATGGGCGGCTCGGCCGCCTCCGCCGTCGCCGGCGCGGCTGCCGCCAACGCCCTCCTCGGCGAACCGTTCACGCTCGACCAGCTTCTGCCCCATGCCCTGGAGGGCGAGCGCGTCGCCTCCGACCCCCCGCACTGGGACAATGTCATGGCCAGCCTGCTTGGCGGCCTCGTCCTCGCCGCCAGCGAGCGTCCGCCGTTGCTCCAGCGGCTGCCGACCCCGCGCGAGATCACCGCCATCCTCTTCCACCCGGCGGTCAAGATCGAGACCCGCATGGCCCGCGCGATCCTCGCGCCGAGCGTCTCGCTGCGCACCGCGGTCGAGCACAGCCGCCGAGTCGCCGCGTTCGTCGCCGGCTGTGCGGCCAGCGACCCGCGCCTGATCCGCGCCGGTCTGGAGGACGTGCTGGTCGAGCCCCAGCGCACCCACCTCCTTCCCGTCCTCCCCGCGGTCCAGCGCGCCGCCCGCGACGCCGGAGCGCTCGGCTGCACCTTCTCCGGTTCCGGCCCGTCGGTCTTCGCCTGGGCGCTCGACGCCGACGCAGCCGAGGTCGAGGAAGCGATGCGCTGGGCCTTCGTCGACGCCGGTCTCGCCGCCCGCGCCTATCGTGCGCCGGTCGACTCGCCCGGCGTCCAGCTCCTCAAGCTCGACGAGACCGTGTCATGAAGTTCGTTTCCACCCGCGGCTCGGCGCCGCCCGCCACCCTCAGCCAGGCGATCCGCCACGGCGCAGCGCCCGACGGTGGCCTCTACATGCCCGAGCGGATTCCCGCTCCCGACTGGTCCCGCCTCGATCCGGACGTGCCGCTCGCCGCATTCGCCGCCGAGTTCCTGAAGCCCTGGTTCGCGGGCGACGCGCTCGAGTCCGAGCTGCCGGCGATCTGCGCCGAGGCGTTCGACTTTCCGGTCCCACTGGTCGCCCCTGATCCCGCCCAACCGAGCCTGTCCGCGCTCGAGCTTTTCCACGGGCCGACCGGTGCCTTCAAGGATTTCGGCGCGCGCTTCCTGCTCGCCTGCTTCGACCGGATCGGCGACCGTTCGGCGCCGCTCCACGTGCTGGTCGCGACCTCCGGCGACACCGGTGGGGCGGTCGGGTGCGCGGCGGAGGGCCGCTCGGCGGTTCGCGCCACCATCCTCTTTCCCAGGGGCCGGGTTTCGTCGTTCCAAGAAAAGCAGCTGACCTGCTGGGGCGAGCCGGTCGACGCGCTCGAGGTGGACGGCGACTTCGACGATTGCCAGCGGCTGGTGAAGGCCGCCTTCAACGATCGCCCGCTCTCGGACGCGCTGCGCCTCACCTCGGCCAACTCGATCAACATCGGCCGGCTCCTGCCGCAGGCCGCCTATGCCGCGCACGCGGTCCTTCAAAGCTTCACCGGATCGCGGATCCGCCCCGGCGTGGTCGCGCCCAGCGGCAACCTCGGGCAGGGCTTCTCCTTCCTGCTCGCCCGGACGATGGGGGCGCCGGTCGGCCCGCTGCTGCTCGCCACCAATGCCAACCGCACACTGCGCGACTGGTACGAGAACGGCCGCTACGAACCGCGCGCCTCGGTCGCGACGCTCGCCAACGCGATGGACGTCGGCGCACCAAGCAATTTCGAGCGGCTGGTCGCACTCCCCATTCGTGACCGCGGCCTGCGCGTCGAGCTGGTCGACGACGGCGCCATCACCCGCCGCATCCGTGCCGACTTCGAGGCGAGCGGCTATATCTGGTGCCCGCACTCCGCCTGCGCGGCGGAGGCCTATGCCCGTCTTTCCGAGGCCGAGCGCGCCGACCGCCCGTGGCTGGTCGCCGCCACCGCGCACCCCTTCAAGTTCGCCGACGTGATCGAGCCGATCACCGGCGCGCCGATCGCCGCCCCGCCCGCGCTCGCCGCGATCGAGCATCGCCCGACCGCCAAGCGGGCGGTGCCGGCCCGGCTCGATGCGCTCGTCGAGGCGATCGAGGGCCGGGTCGACGCCTGACCCGGCGCGGGGTAGGGATCCGCCCATGCCCTCCGGACTGATCGCGCTCCTCGACGACGTCGCTACCCTCGCCAAGCTGGCCGCCTCCAGCATCGACGATGTCGGCGCCGCGACCATGAAGGCGAGCGGCAAGGCGGCCGGCGTGGTGATCGACGACACCGCGGTGACCCCGCGCTACGTCACCGGGCTGAGCCCCGAGCGCGAGCTGCCGATCATCGCCAAGATCGCCTGGGGCAGCATCCGCAACAAGCTGCTGATCATCCTCCCCGTGGCGCTGCTCCTCTCGGCCTTCGCCCCGGTGCTGATCAACGTGCTGCTGCTCGCCGGGGGCGCCTATCTCTCGTTCGAGGCGGCCGAGAAGATCATCGAGGCGTTGCGCGGCGACGATCATCGCGAGGAAGAGCTGATGGAGGCCGACACGCCGGCCGAACTCGAGCAGCGGCAGGTCGCCGGCGCGATCCGCACCGACTTCATCCTGTCGGCCGAGATCATGGTCATCGCGCTCGCCTCGCTCGAGGCGAGCAGCTTCGGTCTGCGTGCGGCGGCGCTGCTGCTGGTCGGCGTTCTGATCACCATTGCCGTCTACGGCGTCGTCGCGCTGATCGTGAAGCTGGACGACATCGGCCTGCACATGTGCCGGCGGGAGAACGGGACCACCAGGGCGATCGGGCGGGGCCTGGTCCACATCGTGCCCAGGCTCCTCGCGTCGCTTTCCGTTGTCGGCACTGCCGCGATGCTGTGGGTTGGCGGCGGCATCCTGATCCACGCGGTCGAGGAGCTTGGGCACGACACGCTGCCGCACCTCGTCCATGATGTCGCCGTCAGGGCGGGCGAGGCGCTCGGACCGCTCGGCGGCGCGGGGGAGTGGCTCACCGGGGCTTTGCTCTCGGCGACCGTCGGGGCGCTGGTCGGAGCCGTCCTCGCGCAGCTGGTCGACTTCGTCCACCGGGCCCGCGGGACCGCGCATTGATCCCGCCGCTGCTGGTCTTCGTCGGCGGCGGCGCCGGCGCGGTTCTCCGCTATCTCGCCGGCCGGCTCGCGCTGCTGCTCGGGCAACCGCCCTACGCGGCGACTCTGGCGGTCAACCTGGTTGGCTGCCTCGTCATGGGGCTGGTCGCCGGCTGGGCCACCCACCGCGGCATGGCCGAGCCGCCCCGGGTCTTCCTGATGACCGGCGTGCTCGGCGGCTTCACCACCTTCTCCGCCTTCAGCCTCGACGCGCTCACGCTGATGCAGCGCGGCGCCTGGGCGGGGGCTTTCGCCTATGCCGCGGCGTCGCTGTTCGGCTCGCTGGCCGGGGTCGCGCTCGGCTACGCGCTGGTCCGCTGATCGAGCGCGTCGATCGCCGCCGCCAGCGCATGGTCGCGCTCGGTCACTCCGCCACGGTCGTGCGAGGTCAGCCGGAAGTCGACGCGGTTCCACACGCTGGTGAACTCGGGGTGATGGTCGACCTTCTCGGCATGCAGCGCGACCCGGGCGAGGAACCCGAACGCCTCCGAGAAGTCCCGGAAACGAAAGCTCTTCAGCAGGGCGCCGTCCGCCTCGCGCCACCCGTCCTCCATCGCCACCGCCGTTTCTCCTGTCCTACAGCCCGCGATCGGACCTACAGCGTCCAGACCCGTAAGTCTCGCCCGCGCGGGCGGCGCCACAACGCCGCCGGCGGGGTTCGACAGTGTGACCTTTGGGACCATTCGAGGCCTTGAAACGCACGCCGGGCGAGCGCAGTTGGGCTGCTTGAGGAGAATTTCACATGGCTACCGCCACGCTTGAACTCGGGCCCCTGGGCCTCGAGAACCCAATGGGCACCGACGGCTTCGAGTTCGTCGAATATGCCGCGCCCGATCCCGAGCTGCTGCGCTCGCTGTTCACCCAGATGGGCTTCCCGGCGATCGCCCGCCACAAGCGCAAGGACGTCACGCTCCACCGCCAGGGCGGGATCAACTTCATCATCAATGCCGAGCCCGACAGTTTTGCGCAGCAGTTTGCGCGCGACCACGGCCCCTCGGCCTGCGCCATGGCCTTCCGCGTCAAGGATGCCGGCGCCGCCTTCCGCCGGGCGCTTGAGCTTGGCGCCACCGCGGTCGAGGGCGACGTCGGCCCGATGGAGCTCAACATCCCGGCGATCGAGGGAATCGGCGGCTCGCGCCTCTACCTCGTCGACCGCTACGGCTCGGCCGGGTCGATCTACGACATCGACTTCCGGTTCGATGACGGGTGGGAAGCGCAGATGGCCGAGGCGGACAGCCACCTCACCTACATCGACCACCTCACCCACAATGTGAACCGCGGCCGGATGAGCCATTGGGCCGAGTTCTACGAGCGGCTCTTCAACTTCCGCGAGATCCGCTACTTCGACATCGAGGGCAAGCAGACCGGTCTCTTCTCCAAGGCGATGACCTCGCCCTGCGGCCAGATCCGGATCCCGCTGAACGAGAGCCAGGACGACAAGAGCCAGATCGAGGAGTTCCTCCGCGAATATAAGGGCGAGGGAATCCAGCACATCGCGCTCGGCTCGGACGACATTTATTCCTCGGTCGACATATTGCGCGGCCGCGGCATCGCCTTTCAGGACACGCCTGACACCTATTACGAGCTGGTCGACACGCGCGTCGAAGGCCATGGCGAGCCGACCACCGAGCTGGAGAAGCGCCGCATCCTCGTCGATGGCGCGCCGACCGAGGGGCAGGGGCTGCTGCTGCAAATCTTCACCCAGAACGTCATCGGCCCGATCTTCTTCGAGCTCATCCAGCGCAAGGGCAACGAGGGTTTCGGCGAGGGCAATTTCAAGGCGCTGTTCGAGTCCATCGAGCTCGATCAGATGCGCCGCGGGGTGATCTGAGCGGCATGGCAGACGCCTTCATCTGCGACGCGGTCCGGACTCCGATCGGCCGCTACGGCGGCGCGCTGTCGTCGGTCCGCGCCGACGATCTCGCCGCCATCCCGATCCGAGCGCTGATCGAGCGCAATGGCGACGTCGACTGGGAAGCGCTCGACGACGTGATCCTCGGCTGCGCCAACCAGGCCGGCGAGGACAACCGCAATCTCGCCCGGATGGCGGGGCTGCTCGCCGGCCTGCCGCATGGCTCGGGGGGCGTGACACTCAATCGGCTGTGCGGTTCGGGGCTCGACGCGGTTGGGATGGCGGCGCGGCTGATCCGTTCGGGCGACGCCGACCTCGTCATCGCCGGCGGTTCGGAGAGCATGAGCCGCGCGCCCTTCGTCATGCCCAAGGCGCAGAGCGCGTTCGACCGCAACGCCGAGCTTTACGACACCACCATCGGCTGGCGCTTCGTCAACCCGAAGATGCGCGACGCCTATGGCGACGACACTATGCCCTCGACCGCCGAGAACGTCGCCGACGAATTCTCGATCAGCCGCGAGGACCAGGACGCCTTCGCGCTGCGTAGCCAGCAGAAGACCGCCGAGGCGCAGAAGAACGGCCGCTTCGACGCCGAGATCGTTCCCGTTGCGATTCCCCAACGCAAGGGCGATCCGAAGCTCGTCGATCGCGACGAACATCCCCGGCTCACCGACCTCGAGACGCTGGCGAGGCTGAAGCCGATCGTCCGCAAGGACGGGACGGTCACCGCCGGCAATGCCTCGGGCGTCAACGACGGCGCCGCCGCGCTGATCGTCGCCAGCGAGGCGGCGGCGGCGCGCCACGGTCTCACGCCGCGGGCCCGGATCGTCGGCGGCGCCGTCGCCGGGGTTCCGCCGCGGATCATGGGCATCGGCCCCGCCCCCGCCACCCGCAAGCTGCTCGAGCGGCAGAAGGTCGGGCTGGAGGAGCTCGACGTCATCGAGCTCAACGAGGCCTTCGCCGCGCAGGGTCTTGCGGTGCTCCGTGACCTCGGCATCCCGGACGATTCGCCGCAGGTGAACCCCAACGGCGGCGCGATCGCGCTCGGCCACCCGCTCGGCATGTCCGGCGCCCGGCTGGCGCTGACCCTGACCGAGGAGCTCCAGCGCAGCGGCGGCCGCTACGGCCTTGCCACCATGTGCATCGGCGTCGGCCAAGGCATCGCGCTGCTCGTCGAGAAGGTCTGATGGCCAGCGTCTGGGAAGTGCTGGAAGGCGTCCCGGACCCGGAGATCCCGGTTGTCTCGGTGGTCGACCTCGGGATCGTCCGCGCGGTCGGGGACGGCGAAGTGCTGATTACCCCGACTTATTCGGGTTGTCCGGCGACGCTGGCGATCGAGCAGAGCATCCGCGCCGCGCTCGATTCCGCCGGCTATGGCGAAGTCGGCATCCGCACAATCCTGTCACCGCCCTGGTCGACCGACTGGATCAGCGAGGCCGGCCGCGACAAGCTCCGCCGCTACGGCATCGCCCCGCCGGAACGCTCGTCGACGGTGGCCTGCCCGCAATGCGGCTCGACGGATACGGAGGAAGTCAGCCGGTTCGGCTCCACGCCGTGCAAGGCGCAATGGCGCTGCCGCGAATGCCTGGAGCCGTTCGATCGATTCAAGTGCCACTAGCGCCCCTCGGCGCGCATCACCTTCGCGAGTTCGAGCTGGCCCTGATCGCTCCCCTGCGCCGGCACCGTCTCGTCGGCCCGGTCGGCGATCTCGGCCATCCGGGCAAGAATATCCGCTCCCGCCGCGATGCCATCGCTGGCCGCGACGATCCCGCGCGTCAGCGTGACATGCGCCTGCTCGACCGCGCCCGCGCCGGCGGCGAGGATGGTCCGGGTCGGCGCCTCGTCCGCGACCAGCGCGAGCAGCGCCGGACTGACCTTCTCCGGCCCCAGCTTCTCAAAGATCGGCGCGGGCAGAAGCCCCTCGGTCATCCCCGTGGCCGCGGTCGGCGCGAGGCAGTTCACCCGGACGTTGGACTTGGCCCCTTCGAGGCTCAGCGTCTGCATCAGCCCGACCAGCGCCATCTTCGCCGCACCGTAGTTGCTCTGCCCGAAGTTGCCGTAGAGCCCGCTCGACGAGGTGGTGAAGACGATCCGTCCGAAGCCGCGCTCGCGCATTCCGTCCCACACCGCCTTGGCGCAATGGACGGAGCCCATCAGGTGCACCTCGACGACCAGCCGGAAGTCGTCGAGCTCCATCTTGGCGAAGCTCTTGTCGCGCAGGATCCCGGCGTTGGCGACGAGGATGTCGACGGGCCCGAGCTCCGCCTCGGCGCGGGCGACCATCGCCTGCACCGCCGGATAGTCGGTGACCGAGCAGGCGTGCGCCAGCGCCTTGCCGCCCGCCGCGACGATCTCCGCCGCGACCGCCTCCGCCGCCTCGCCGTTCATGTCGTTGACGAGCACTGCCGCGCCGGCTTCGGCGAGCAGCAGGGCGTGGGCGCGGCCGAGACCCGCGCCGGCTCCGGTGACGATGGCCGTGCGGCCGCTGAGATCGATTGCCATGGCGCTCAGCGCCTAGTGGCTGTCTTCAGACTGTCAACGAAGCCAGCCACGTCGCCGCCCTCGGCGGCGATGCGAACGATTGCCGAGCCGACGATCACTCCCGCCGCCCCGCTGTCGAGCGCGGCGCGGACCTGCTCGGGACTGGAGATGCCGAAGCCGAGCACGGCCGGCGGTGCGTTCCGCTCCTTCAGCTTGCCGAACAGCTGCTGGTGATCGAGCGCCAAGTCGCTCCGCTCGCCCGTCACTCCCGCCCGGGCGACGCAATAGGTGTAGCCCGATGACAGCCGTGCGAGCCGGTCGAGCGCTTCCTCGCCGGTGTTCGGCGCGGCGATCATGACGAGGTCGATACCGGTCGCCCGGGCCAGCGCGGAGTAGGGCTCGGCCTCGAGGCTCGGCACATCCGCCACCAGCAGGCTGTCCGCGCCCGCCGTCACCGCGTCGGCCATGAACCGCTCGCGACCGCGCACCTCGACGATGTTGGCGTAAGTCAGGATTCCGAGCGGCACGTCGGGATGGCGCTTGCGGAAGCCCGCGATCAGCTCGAGCGCATCGTCGACCCGAACGCCCGCCTTGAGCGCCCGCTCGGCCGCCGCCTGGATGACCGGACCGTCGGCGACCGGGTCGGAGAAGGGGATGCCGACCTCGACCATGTCGGTGCCGCCTTCCACCAGCGCGTCCAGATGCCTCGCGCTGGTCGCAAGCTCGGGGTCGCCGAGCATCAGGAAGGCCCCGAGCGCGCCCTCGTTGTGGAGCCGGGCGAACATCGCGTCGTAGCGGCTCATGCCCGGCCTCCGAGCAGCTTCTGCGCCTGCACCATGTCCTTGTCGCCGCGGCCCGACAGATTGACCACGAGCACGGTCTCCTTCGTCGCCGCCTCCGCCATCTTCAGCGCCTGCGCCACCGCATGCGCACTTTCGAACGCGGGGATGATCCCTTCTGAGCGGGCCAGCAACTGGAAGGCGTCGAGCGCCTCTTGGTCGGTGACGCCGACATAGGTCCCGCGGCCGCTGTCGCGCAGCCAGCTATGCTCCGGTCCCACCGCCGGATAGTCGAGCCCCGCCGAGACCGACCAGCTGTCGCTGATTTGCCCGTCGCCGTCCTGAAGCACGAGCGTCCGAGCGCCGTGGAAGATGCCGACGCTGCCCTTGAGGATGGTCGCCCCATGCTCGTGCCCGTCGAGCCCCTTGCCCGCGGGCTCGCAGCCGACCAGCTGAACGCCTTCGTCGGAAATGAAGTCGCTGAAGATGCCGATGGCGTTGCTGCCGCCACCGACACAGGCGATCACCGCGTCGGGCAAGCGGCCCTCCGCCTCCAGCAGCTGCGCCCGCGCTTCCTTGCCGATGACCCGCTGGAACTGGCGGACCATGGTCGGGAAGGGGTGCGGGCCGGCCGCGGTGCCGAGTATGTAGTGGGTGTCGGCGAAGCTCGCGCTCCAGTCGCGCAGCGCCTCGTTGACCGCGTCCTTGAGCGTCCGCGTCCCGGCGGTGACCGGGATCACCCTGGCGCCCATCAGCTCCATCCGGAAGACGTTGAGCTGCTGCCGGGCGACATCGTCGGCGCCCATGTAGATCTCGGTCTTGAGCCCGAACAGCGCGCCGGCCAGCGCGGTCGCAACGCCATGCTGCCCCGCCCCCGTCTCGGCGATCAGGCGCGTCTTGCCCATCCGCTTCGTGAGCAGCGCCTGCGCCAGAACCTGGTTTGTCTTGTGCGCGCCGCCGTGAAGCAGATCCTCGCGCTTTAGGTAGATGCGCGCATGCTCGCCCCCGAGATTGCGCAACAGGGTGAGCGGCGTCGGCCGTCCCGCATAGGTCGCCAGCAGCTCGTCAAGTTCGGCGCGGAAGCGGGGATCTTCCTCGGCGTCGAGGAAGGCCGCCTCGAGCTGCTCGAGCGCGGGCACCAGGATCTCCGGGACGAAGCAGCCCCCATAGTCGCCGAACCGGCCTTGCTGTCTCATTGTTCTCTCGTCGGGGTTCGAAGCGAGGCCATCATCGCGGCGATGCTGGCGTGATCCTTGATTCCGGGGGCGCTCTCGAGCCGCGAACTGGCGTCGATGCCGTAGGCGCCGAGGCGAGCGGCGTCGGCGGCGTTGTCGGGGCCTATGCCTCCGGCCACGAAGCCATGGCTGAGGTCCTGCCGGTCGTACAGGTGCGACCAGTCGAACGATCGGCCCGACCCCCCGCCGGGACTGTCGAACAGCGTGCGATCGCAGCCCTCGCGAGATGCCGACAGGCGATCCCCGTCCTGAGCCGCCCAAAGCTCGACGTCGGGAGCGAGCCCGCACCGGACGGCGGCGATCTGCTCGGGACTCTCGCTACCGTGCAGCTGCACGGCTCCGAGCCCCAGCTCGTTGGCCGTCCGCACCACCTCGTCGGGTGGACAATCCCGGAACACGCCGACCGGCTTCATGCCGGCGTCCCGCGCCTGCTCGACTAGCCCGGCCGCCGCCGCCGGGGTCAGGTGGCGCGGCGTGTCGGGCACGAAGATGAAGCCCGCGTGGCTGGCTCCGGCCAGCGCGGCTGCCTCGACGTCGACGGCGCGGGTCAGCCCGCAGATCTTGACCCGGCCGAACACCAGCGACCGTGCGGCCTCGGCGATGTCGTCCGCAGCCATCAGCGAGGAGCCGACGAGGAAGGCGTCGACATGGCGGGCGAGCCGCTCGATATCGGCGCGCTCGGCGATCCCGCTCTCGCTGATCAGCAGCGCGTCTCGGGGCGCCAGCGCTGCCAGCCGCTCGGTGACGACGAGGTCGGTCCGCAGTGTCTTCAGGTCGCGGTTGTTGATCCCGATGATCGCGGCGCCGAGCGCGGCGGCGCGCGCCATCTCGGCCTCGTCATGAACTTCAACGATCGCGTCCATTCCGAGCAGTGCCGCCTCGGCCAGGACGACCCGCGCCTCCTCGTCCCCGAGCACGGACAGCATGACCAGCACGGCGTCCGCGCCGGCCAGCCGCGCCTCGGTGACCTGGCGGGGATCGACGACGAAGTCCTTGGCGAGGATCGGACCGTCGAAGAGCCTGCGCACGGCGCGCAGATCGCCGATGGATCCGTGGAAATATTTCCGGTCGATCAGCACTGACACAGCATCGGCGATCGGGGCGTAGGCGCGCGCCGCATCCTCGATCGAGTGCTTGCCGCGATGTCCAGAAGGCGAGGCGCGCTTGACCTCCATGATGAAGCGGGCGCCGGGCCGGGCCAGCGCCGCGCGCAGGCTGCGGGTGGTGGGGACGGCGGCGCTGCCGTCGAAGTCGTCCAGCCGTTCAGCGACCTCGCGGCGCTTGTTGGCGACGATCTCGGCGAGGACATTAGCCATGACTGGCCTCCGCATAGGTCTTGAGCGTGCGCAGCGGCGCGCCGGAGCGTAACGTGTCGAGCGCCTGGACGACCCCGCTCCGGAGGTCATGGGCAAGCCCGGCGGTCATCAGCAGCGCGCCGGCGTTGAGCGCGACGATGTCTTGCTCGGCCAGCTCGCCGCCGCCGCCGAGCAGCGCCGTCAGGCGACGGCTATTCTCCTCGGCGCTCCCGCCGGTCACCGCCTTGAGCGGCGCACGGACCAGGCCGGCGTCCTCCGGCGCGATCTCCAGTTCCTCGATCATCCCGTTCGACAGCCGCAGGGCGCGGGTCTCGCCGTGGAGCGCGATCTCGTCCAGCCCGGAGCCGTGCACCACCAGCGCGTCGCGCACGCCGAGCGCGTCGAGGGTCAACGCGATCCGGCGCAGCATGCGAGCATCCGCGACTCCGAGCAGCTGCACGGGCGGACGCGCCGGATTGATGCATGGGCCGAGCAGGTTCATCACGGTGCGGACCGACAGCTGGCGTCGGACCAGCGCCGCGTGCCGCATGCCCGGGTGATACTCCGGCGCGAACAGGAAGCAGAAGCCGATCTCGTCGAGCAGCTTGCGCGCGCGCTCCGGGCTGATCTCGATTCTCACCCCCAGCGCCTCGAGCACGTCGGCCGAGCCGCAGCGCGAGCTGATGCTGCGATTGCCGTGCTTGGCGATCGGCAGGCCGCACGCCGCGGCGACGAACCCGGCGGCGGTCGACACGTTGATCAGGCCCGACCCGTCCCCACCGGTGCCGCAGCAGTCCGCATAGAGATAGTCGGGGCGGGCGAAGGGGAGCGAGGCGGCGGACAGCGCGTGGGCGGCGCCGATCATCTCCTCGGCGGTCTCGCCCTTCATGCGCAGCGCAATCAGCATGCCGGCGATCTCGGCGGGCTCGAGCCGGCCGAGCACCAGCCGCTCGAACAGGTGCTGGCTGTCGGCGGCGGGCAGGTCCTCGCCGGTCAGCAGCTTGGGCAACGGGTTGGGCACCGGCCCATGGTCAACCAAGGGCAGGGCGGAGGCAGTCGTGGCGGCGGCGTCGGTCATCGGGGAACCTTGGCAATAAAAAACCCGCCGTTGGGCGGGTCGCGGAAGCGGTTGGGATCCGTTGGGATTACCAGCCACGCCATCGCGCCGCGCGAGCAGCCAAACGCCACCAGCGCCAGCGCGGCGCGGCGGTTGCCGATGCGGAGAGAAGGAGCCTGCTCACCGCCGACTCAAAAGCGCGTCGGGGCGGTGCTTGTCAAGCACCGCCGGCCAGCGCGCCGGCGAAAATCCGGGATCCCGACCGCACCCTCAATGGACCAGCGGACCTTCGTGGATGAACTCCTCGGTCGCGCGGAGCGCCTCGTCATCGGTCATCTGCCTGGGCGGGTGCTTGCAGAAGAAGGCAGCGGGTGCCTCGACCACCCCGCCCAGCCCGCGGTCGAGCGCCAGCTTGGCGCAGCGGATCATGTCGATTGCCACCCCGGCGCTGTTGGGCGAATCCTCGACCGACAGGCGCAGCTCGAGATTGAGCGGGACATTGCCGAACATCCGCCCTTCCATGCGCAGGAAGCAGAGCTTGTTGTCCTTCTGCCACGGCACATAGTCGGACGGTCCGACATGGATGTTCTCGTCGTCGAGCCGGCGGTCGGTGACCGACTGGACCGCCTCCGTCTTGCTCTCCTTCTTGCTCTTGAGCCGCTTGCGCTCGAGCATGTTGAGGAAGTCGGTGTTGCCGCCGGTGTTGAGCTGGTAGGTCCGGTCGAGCCGCACGCCGCGCTTGGCGAACAGGTCGGTCAGCACTCGGTGGACGATGGTCGCGCCGAGCTGCGCCTTGATGTCGTCGCCGATCACCGGGATGCCGCGCTCCTCGAACCGCTTGGCCCAGGCGGGATCGCTGCCGATGAAGACGGGGATGCAGTTGACGAAGGCAACGCCGGCCTCGAGCGCGCACTCGGCGTAGAACTCGGTCGCTTCCTGGCTGCCGACGGGAAGATAGTTCATCAGCACATGCGCGCCGCTTTCCTTGAGCGCGCGGACAACCTCCTCCTGGCTCGGCTCCGCCCCGTCCGCAAGCATGAAGCTGCGCTCGGCCGGGTAGTCGGCCATGTGCTCGGCCACCCCGTCCAGCCGCTTGCCCATCTGAACGATGGCGCCGGTCGGCTTCACATGTGCGCAGAAGACCTCGGTGCAGTTGGGCTCGGCGAAGATGGCCTCGGCGACATCCTTGCCGACCTTGCGGCTGTCGACGTCCCAGGCGGCGACCACCTTGATGTCGCTCGGACGGTAGCCGCCGAGATCCCAGTGCATCAGCCCGATCTGCTCGTTCGCCCCGCCGTTCTGGTAGTAGGCGATGCCCTGGACCAGGCTGGACGTGCAGTTGCCGACCCCGGCAATGGCGATGTTGATCGTCGAATCCATGGCTACTCGTCCTTACTCGGCGGCGATCGCGGCGGACTCCGCCGGCGCATAGCGCTCGATCATCTCGGCGCAGAAATCCGCGAACATCTGCGGGTCCCTCGGCGCGCTGGTGTGGTGCGGCTCGATCCCGAGATGCTCCGGGGTGAAGCAGAAGGTGGCCGTCACCTCGAACGGCTCGAGTGCCTCCATCTGCCGGTCGAACCAGTCGAGCGCGCCGGGGCGGAAACGGTCGGCCCAGCTCAGGCCGGTACGCAGCCGGGTCACGCCCAGCTCCTTGAGCCAGCGCACCGCCTCGTCGAGCCGGTGGTCCTCGAAGTGGAACCACTGCATCAGGCCCAGCTCGGCGGCATGAGGGCGGAATGCCTCGAGCCCGAGCTTCGGCCGCCCCGACTGGTCGAGCAGCCCCATGTGGAAATGGCGGTAGTAGCTCGAGCCTTCCGCCTCCTTGTGGCGGGTAGTCGCCTCCCACTCGCGCGGCAGATCGTAGAGCGAATACCAGAAGATCCTCGGCACCTTGCCGATCAGCAGCTCGGCGGTGCGCTTGACCCCGAACTCCTGCACCTCCTCGGCACCGAACGATCCGACCCCGACCTCGCTGACCCACAGCTCGTGGTTCGGCACGACGGCGCGGATCTCGTCGACCTTGGCCGGCCATTCGTTGATGTTCCACAGGTTCCAGTCAAGCGGAAAGCCGTGCATCGCGATCACGTCGAGATGATCGATCAGCCCATGACCCTGCAGCCGCTGGATGAAGCTCGGATCAATCGGCGAGATGCCGCCGAGCACGCGCTTGACCGCCGGATTGGCGGCATGGATCGCCTCCGCTGCAAGGATGCCCATCTGCGCGAACTTCGACCAGTCGGGGTCGACCTCCGGATCCCAATGCGACTTGTTGTTGGGTTCGTTCCAGATCATCGCGGCTTCGATCAAGCGGCCGGTCCTTTCGCGGGATAGACGGCGCCGCCGTGCGCGACCGAGTGGTCGGCGAGGCGGCAGAAGAAAACGTCCTCGTCGGCTTGGCCGACGGGCTCGAAGCCGGCGGAACGGAGCATCGCACCGTTGCAGGCCATGTTGGGCACCCACCAGTTGGTGGGATCGCGGGCGAGGCGGTGTTCGACGAAGTACATGGCCGGCCAGCCCTCGCCGGTCAGCGCCTCCACTCCCTCGTGGAACTCATAGTCGGGCTCCGGCTGCACGACCTCGCGCGAACCGGCCGTCAGCGACTGATAGAGGAGCATGTCGTCGGCGACATGCTCGCGGATCAGGTCCAGCGCGAGCAGCGGATGGCGCAGGTGATAAAGGACGCCCATGAACACGACGAGATCAAACCGCTCGCTGAGCGCGCCTACGTCCCATACCTCGCCCGGACGGAACTCGACGTCGTCGAAGCCGAGAACGCCGGCGGCGAAGCGGGCCTGCTCGAGATAGCGCGGGTCATGATCGATGCCGAGCACGCGGGCCGCGCCGCGCCGCTTCATCTCGAAGCTGTAGAAGCCCGCGTTGCAGCCGATGTCGAGCACGCTCTTGCCCGTGAGATCGGCCGGCAGCAGCCGCTCGAACCGGCGGAACTTCGAGCGCGGATAGTCGGGCAGGAAATGCTCCGGCGCCGTCTGCACGCCGTCGAGCTCGAGATTGTGGAACCAGGGTCCGAGCTCCTCCACTCGCTTCTTCAGCCCGTCGCGGTCCGCGGCGGGGCTGGCGAGGGTGGCGTTCATGCGGCGGCCCGTTCGTTGATGCTGACGACCCGCTCGCCCCAGTCGCCGACCGCCAGTCGGCTGACCGAGGCGGGGTCGACGTCGAAGTTGAGGATCTTGTCCAGGCTCAGGCCCATCGCTCGGGCCAGCACGCCGCGGATTACGTCGCAGTGGCTGACCATCGCGACTGTCTGCCCCGGGTGGCTCCGCGCGGTGTCGCGAACATGGTCGAGCGCCCGGTCGGCCGCTTCCGCCATCGACTCGCCGCCCGGCGTCCGCGCCGACGCCCGCTCGGCGTTCCAGCGGTCCCAATCGGGCTGTCCATCCAGTTCTTCGTAGCGGCAGCCCGTCCAGGCGCCGAAATCCACCTCGTCGAGGGCGGCGACCGTGTCGAACTCGAGGCCAGCCGCGTCGGCCAGCGCGGCCGCCGTTTCCAGCGCGCGCGCCCGCGGGCTCGCGTGAAGCGCGGCAATCGGCTCGTCCCGGAGCATTGTCGCCATCGCCAAGGCCTGCCCGCGTCCGGTCTCCGTCAGACCCGGCGCCGGACCGCGTCCCGACAGGCGCTCGCCCAGGTCGCCATGCGCGGCGTGACGGATAAGTAGAACGGACGCTGTCAACGGGCTCCCCTTGTTTCGGCCCCTCAACAGCGCTCCACGAAGCTTTGTTCCCTCATGCCGGTAGCAAAAGAAAACGGCTGGCTTGCCCGGCAAGGGTCGCGCCCCCGGGAACAAAGATGAACAAGCTTCATTGGACAGACGAACAATTCATTTCGCGGTCGGATTGTTCCGGTGCCGCGTCGTTCCGGTGGGGAGCAAGGATATTGGGCGAGACGGTTCTGATCACGGGCGGTGCCGGCTTCATCGGCCGATTTGTGACCGAGGAGCTGCTTCGCAGGGGCCACAAGGTCCGGGTTCTCGACAGTCTGATCGAGCAGGTCCACGGCGACACCGAGCGGCCCGCCGCGCTGAACCGCGAGGCCGAGCTGATCCGCGCAGACGTCCGGAACGGCGACGCGGTGACGAAGGCGCTCGACGGCGTCGACAGCGTGATCCATCTCGCCGCCGAAGTCGGGGTCGGCCAGTCGATGTATGCGGTCGAACGTTACACCAGCGTCAACGACGTCGGCACCGCGGTGCTCACCGAAAAGCTGATCGAGCGCCCGGTGCGGCGGATCGTCACCGCCTCCTCCATGAGCATCTACGGGGAGGGGCTGTACCGCGACGTCGACGGCAAGCTGGTCGAGAACGCCATCCGCCAGCCGCGCCGGTCGGAGAGCCAGAGCTGGGAGCCGCTCGACGACCAGGGTCGGCCGCTCAGCCCGGTGCCGACGCCGGAATGGAAGCAGCCGGCGCTCGCCTCGATCTACGCGCTCAACAAGTTCGTGCAGGAGCGAACGACCATGATCATGGCCGAGGCCTACGGCATGGAAGGGGTCTGCCTCCGCCTGTTCAACGTCTACGGCCCCGGGCAGGCGCTATCCAATCCCTATACCGGCGTGCTGGCGATCTTCGCGTCGCGGCTGCTCAACGGGCAGAAGCCGATGGTCTTCGAGGACGGCGAGCAGCGCCGCGACTTCGTCTATGTCGGCGACGTCGCCCGCGCCTTCGCCGACGCGCTGGAGAAGCCCGAGGCGGTCGGCGGCGTGTTCAATATCGGCTCCGGCCACGATCGCTCGGTCACCGAAGTCGCCCGCTCGCTCGGCGCGGCGATGAACCGCAACGACATCGAACCGGAAGTGGTCGGCAAGACCCGGGTGGGCGACATCCGCCACTGCTTCTGCGACGGGAGCCTCGCGGCCGATCGGCTCGGCTTCAGGGCGGAGCGCGACTTCCAGGAAGGGCTCGCCGAGCTGGCCGGCTGGGTCGCCGAGGAGGAGGCGGTCGACAGGGTCGATCAGGCCCGCGCCGAGCTCGAGAAGCGGGGACTGGTGGCGTGAGCCGCCGGCCGATCCTCGTCACCGGCGGGGCAGGCTTCATCGGCTGCAACATCGCCGACCGGCTCGCCGGCGAGGGCCATGACGTGCTGGTCTACGACGCGCTCGCCCGCGCCGGGGTCGAACGCAACCTCGCCTGGCTGACCAGTCGCCATCCCGAGCGGATTAGCAGCGTCGTCGCCGACATCCGCGACGAGGACTCGGTGGTCGCCGCGGCCAAAGAGGCGTCCGCCGTCTTCCACATGGCCGCGCAGGTCGCCGTCACGACTTCGCTGGTCGACCCGCGCGATGATTTCTCGGTCAACATCCTCGGCACGCTCAACCTGCTCGATGCGCTGCGCACCGGCGGCCGGCGCGTGCCGCTGATCTTCGCTTCGACCAACAAGGTCTACGGTGATCTTGCCGATGTCGACCTGAGGCTCGAGGACGAGCGCTACTCCCCGGTCGATCCGGCCGTCCGCGACCATGGCATCGGCGAGACCCGGCCGCTCGACTTCCACACGCCCTATGGCTGCTCCAAGGGCGCCGCCGACCAGTATGTGCTCGACTATGGCCGTAGCTTCGGCCTGCCCACCGCGGTGCTGCGGATGAGCTGCATCTATGGCGAGCGGCAGATGGGAACCGAGGACCAGGGCTGGGTCGCGCACTTCCTCATCAAGGCGCTCGAGGGCGAGACGATCACCCTCTATGGCGACGGCTGCCAGGTCCGCGACATCCTCGACGTGTCGGACGCGGTCGACACCTACATGGCGGTCTGGCGCAACATCGACCGTGTTAGCGGGCGAGCCTTCAACCTCGGCGGCGGCCCGCGCAACGCGGTGTCGCTGCGCGAGCTGATCGGCTTCATCGGCGAGCTGACCGGGCGCGAGGTCGACCTCCGCTTTGACGACTGGCGTGCGGGCGACCAGCGCTACTTCGTCGCCGATGGGCGCGCGGTCCGCCGCGAGCTCGGGCTCAAGGCGCCGGTCGAATGGCGCTCGGGCGTGACCGCGCTGGCCGAGTGGCTGGCGGGGGAACGCGGCCTGTCGCTGGGGGCGCGCGAGCCGATGGCGGCCGGGGCGGCGCATTGAGGCTGATCCTCACCACGGATGCGGTGGGCGGTGTCTGGACCTATACCCGCGATCTCGCCGACGCGCTCGGCGCGGCGGGGGTCGACGTCCTCGTCGCGCTGATGGGTCCGGTGCCGGCCGGGCTCGATCATGCCGCGCTTGCCCTCGTCGATACCGGCCTGCCGCTCGACTGGCTGGCCGCGGACGAAGCTGCGGTGCGCGATGCCGCCGCTGCCCTCGCCCGGCTGGCGCGGGAGCGCGGCGCGGACCTGGTGCAAATCCATTCGCCGGCGCTCGCCTGCGCCGACTTCGCGGTCCCGGTCGTCGCGCTGATCCACAGCTGCGTCGCGAGCTGGTGGGAAGCGGTTAAGGACGGCCCGCTGCCGGTCGACCTTGCCTGGCGCGCGGCGCTGGTCGCCGAGGGACTGCGCCGTTCCATCCTCGCGGTAGCGCCGAGCCACGCCTTCGCCGCCGCGGTCGAGCGCTGCTACGGCGTCCTGCCGCAAGTCGTTCACAACGGCCGCTCGCCGCTGCCGCTGCCGTCCGGGCTTCCTCGCAGCGACACGGTGCTGACCGCCGGGCGGCTCGGCGACGAGGGCAAGAATGTCACGACCCTCGATCGCGCCGCAGCCTTTCTGTCCGTGCCGCTCGAAGCCGCCGGCAGCCTCCGCGAGCCGCATGGCGGCGGGGTGACTCTCGATCATGCCGTGGCGCTTGGCCGGCTGAGCGACGACGCGCTGGCGGCGAAGCTCGCGGCTCGCCCAGTCTTCGCCTCGGCGGCACTTTATGAGCCGTTCGGGCTGGCGGTGCTCGAGGCGGCTCAGGCCGGTTGCGCGCTTCTGCTCGCCGACACCCCGGTTTTCCGCGAACTGTGGGACGGCGCCGCGACCTTCGTGCCGGCTTGTGACGCCGCAGCCTTCGCGGAGGCAGCCGAGCGCCTGCTGCAAGATCCTCAAGAGCGCGACCGGCTGGGCGCAGCGGCCCGCGCCCGCGCGGCGCGCTTCACCCCGCGGGCGACCGCTGCCGCCATGCTCGGTCACTATCGTTCGGTCATCGGCGCCGATGCTCGGGTGGCGGCATGAGGGTCGTCTATTTCACCCATTCGCTGGCGAGCTGCTGGAACCACGGCAACGCCCACTTTCTCCGCGGCGTGCTGCGCGAACTCATCGCCCGCGGGCACGACGTCCGCGCTTACGAGCCGGCCGGGGCGTGGAGCCTGCAGAACCTGCTCGCCGACCATGGGCCGGAGGGACTGCACGCCTACCGCTATGCTTATCCAGAGCTCGAATCGCGCAGCTTCGAGCCCGACGCCGATCTCGCCGCGCTGACCGACGGCGCCGACCTCGTCATCGTCCACGAGTGGAATGACCCGGCACTGGTCGCGGCGATCGGTGAGCAGCGCCGGTGCGGCGCTCCCTTCACCATCCTGTTCCACGACACCCACCACCGGGCGGTCAGCGAAGAGCAGGCAATCCGCGCCTTCGACCTCAGCGGCTACGACGGGGTGCTGGCGTTCGGCGAGACGCTGGCCGCAGTCTATCGGCGCTGGGGCTGGGAAGGTCGGGTGTTCGTCTGGCACGAGGCGGCCGATACGCGGCTGTTCCACCCGCCGGCCGAGCCGGTCGACCGCGACGGACTGGTGTGGATCGGCAACTGGGGCGACGGCGAGCGCTCGGCCGAGCTGGAGGAGTACCTGTTCCGCCCGGCGCAGGAGGCCGGGCTCCCGCTCGACATCTTCGGCGTCCGCTACCCGCCCGAGGCACTGACGACGCTCGAGCGCTACGGCGTGAACTTCCGCGGCTGGCTGCCCAATGCCCGCGCGCCGGAGGTGTTCGCGCATCACCTCGCGACGGTGCACGTTCCGCGCCGCTTCTACACCACGCTGCTGCCAGGCATTCCGACCATCCGCGTGTTCGAGGCCTTGGCCTGCGGCATCCCGCTGGTCTCCGCGCCGTGGGACGATTGCGAGCAGCTGTTCACGCCGGGCGAGGACTATCTGGTCGCGCGCGACGGGGCGGAGATGACGCGTCACCTGCGCGCGCTCGCCGCCGACCCAGACCTGCGCCGGTCGCTCGTCACGCACGGCCTCGCCACCATCCACGCGCGCCACAGCTGCGCGCACCGCGTCGACGAGCTGCTGGCGATCGCCGGGCGACTCGGCGCCCCGATCAAGGAACCCGTCCCCGCATGAACATCGCCTTCTACGGCTCCAGCCTCCTCAGCAGCTACTGGAACGGCGCCGCGACCTATTACCGCGGCGTGCTTGGCGAACTGGCCCGGCGCGGGCACCGGATCACCTTCTTCGAGCCCGACGCCTTCGATCGCCAGCAGCACCGCGACATTGATCCGCCAGAATGGGCGGAGGTGGTCGTGTGGGATGCAACGCCCGAGGCCTGCCGCGCTGTGCTGGCGCGCGCCGGCGAGGCCGATGCCGTCGTCAAGGCGAGCGGGGTCGGGGTGTTCGACGACGAACTCCTGGAGGGCGTGCTCGACCAAGCGGCGCCGGGCGCGCTCCGCATCTACTGGGACGTCGATGCCGCGGCGACGCTCGAGGAGATCGCCGGCCAGTCCGACCATCCGCTGCGCCGTCGCCTGCCGGAGTTCGACCTGGTGCTGACCTACGGCGGCGGTCCGCCGGTCGTCGAGCGTTACACCGGCTTCGGTGCGCGCCAGTGCATTCCCGTGTACAACGCGCTCGACCCGGCGACCCATCACCCGGTCCCGCCCAACGCGCGCTTCCAGGCCGATCTCAACTTCCTTGCCAACCGCCTTCCCGACCGCGAGGTCCGCGTCGAGGAGTTCTTCCTTCGCGCCGCCGCGCTGCTGTCCGACCGCCCCTTCCTGATCGGCGGCAACGGGTGGGAGACCAAGGCGATGCCGGCGAACGTTCGCGGGATCGGCCATGTCGGGACCGCCGACCACAATGCCTTCAACTGCACGCCGTTGGCCGTGCTCAACGTTGCCCGCGACAGCATGGCGAACATCGGCTTCTCGCCCGCCACTCGGGTGTTCGAGGCGGCCGGTGCGGCGGCCTGCCTGATCACCGACGCCTGGGAGGGGATCGAGCAGTTCCTCGCCCCTGACAAGGAAGTGCTGGTCGCTCGCGACGGTCAGGACGTCGCCCAACACCTCCAGGCGCTCACCCCCGAGCGTGCGCGGGCCATCGGCGACGCCGCGTTGCGCCGCGTGTCGCGTGACCATACCTATGCGCTCAGGGGCGAGCAGGTCGACGCGATCCTGCGCCGCGAGCTTGCCGCCAAGCGCGAGATGGTGGCGGCATGAAGCTCGTCGTTCTCGGCCTCTCGCTGTCCTCCAGCTGGGGCAACGGCCACGCCACCACCTTCCGGGCGCTGCTCCGCGCCTTCGCCGAGCGGGGCCACGATATCCTGTTCCTTGAGCGGGACGTGCCCTGGTACCGCAACCAGCGCGACCTGCCCGATCCCGATTTCTGCACCCTGCGCTTCTACTCGGACCTCGAGGAGCTGAAGCGCTGGACCGCGGAAATCCGCGATGCCGATGCGGTCATGGTCGGCTCCTACGTCCCTGACGGCGTCGCGGTCGGGCGGTTCGTGCAGGAGACCGCAGAAGGCGTCCGCTGCTTCTACGACATCGACACGCCGGTCACCCTCGCCAAGCTAGCGCGCGGCGACTTCGAATATCTCGCGCCCGAGCTGATCCCCAACTACGACGTCTATTTCAGCTTTACCGGTGGTCCGACCCTGCGCTTCCTCGAGGAGCAGTACCGCTCCCCGGCCGCGCGTGCGCTCTATTGCTCGGTCGACGAGCAGGTTTATCGCCCCCTTCCTGCGGAACCCCGCTGGGATCTTTCCTATCTCGGCACCTACAGCGACGATCGCCAGCCGACCCTCGACGCGCTGCTGGTCGAAGCCGCCCGGCTGGCCCCGGAGCGCCGCTTCTGCGTCGCCGGTCCGCAGTATCCGGCGACGATCGACTGGCCGGCCAATGTCGAGCGGATCGAGCATGTGCCGCCTGCCGAACACCCCGCCTTCTACGCCGCCTCTCGCCTCACCCTCAACGTGACCCGGGCCGACATGATCGCCGCTGGCTGGTCGCCCTCGGTCCGACTGTTCGAAGCCGCCGCCTGCGCGACGCCGGTCATCTCCGACATCTGGCCAGGGCTCGACCAGCTGTTCCGGCCAGGCGAGCAGATCATCCTTGCCAGGCGGACCAACGATGTACTGGCAGCGCTGGCGCTCGATGACGCCGCTCGCCGGAACATGGGTGTTGCCGCGCGGCACGTCATCCTGGAATCGCACACCGCTGGACATCGGGCCGCGGAACTGGAACGTGATCTCTTGGTATCCTCGGAGCAGGTGCGGTCGACGCGTCCCGCCCTCGCCCTTTCATGAACATGGAGAGTAACCGCATGACGAGCGACAAGACCGCGTTGGTCGCCGGGGGAGCGGGGTTCATCGGCTCCCACCTGGTCGAGCGGCTGCTCGGCGAGGGTGCGAAGGTCGTGGTGCTCGACAATCTCCAGACCGGGCGCCTCGTCAACCTGGCGCATCTTAGGACGAAGGCCGGTCTGAAGATCGTTACCGCGGACGTGATCGACGATCTTCCGCCGGAAGTGTCGAACACTCGCTTCACCCACATCTACAATCTCGCCTGCGCGGCCTCGCCGCCGCACTATCAGGTCGATCCCGAGCACACGATGCTGACCAATGTGGTCGGCACCCGCAACCTGCTGCGGCTGGCCGAGCGCACCGGCGCCCGCTTCCTCCAGACCTCCACGAGCGAGGTCTACGGCGATCCGGAGGTGCATCCGCAGCGCGAGGAATATCGCGGCTGGGTCAGCTGCACCGGTCCGCGGGCCTGCTACGACGAAGGGAAGCGGGCGGCCGAGGCGCTGATCTTCGACTTCGACCGGCTGGGCCGTGCCGACGTTCGGGTGGTGCGCATCTTCAACACCTACGGCCCGCGCATGGACCCGTGCGACGGCCGGGTGGTCTCCAACGTGATCTGCCAGGCGATCTCGGGCAATCCGCTCACCATCTACGGCGATGGAAGCCAGACCCGCAGCTTCTGCTACGTCGACGACCTCGTCGACGGCATCGAGCGGCTGATGGCCTTCGAGGGCCCGCAGCCCGGCCCGGTCAACCTCGGCAACCCGAACGAGCTTACCGTCAGCGATCTGGTCGAACGGGTGCTGGCGCTCGCGGGCAGCGGCAACGAAGTGGCCTATCTCCCGCTTCCGACCGACGACCCGCGCCGCCGCAAGCCCGACATCTCGCTGGCCGCAAGCCTGCTCGGCTGGGAACCGCGCGTCGACCTTCAGGCCGGGCTGGAGGCGACCATGTCCTACTTCCAGCAGGAACTCAGCGACGAGGCGACCCGCGCCGCGCACCAGCAGCAGCAGCCGACGCTCGCCGCCGCCGAGTGAATGCTCGTCTACGGAGACCATGAAGAGACGGTCTCCGCCGACGCGCGCCTCGACGAGCTTCGCGACCGGCGCGAGCGGGCCAATTGCCTAAGCCCGGGCCTTGAGCGCCATGCAGCCTTAGCAGGACTGTTCATCGGCCTCGCCGGTCTCGCGCAGGGTGTCGCCGACCGCGACTTCGCAGCAGCTGGCGAGGACCGGGCGCGGCCGACGGAGGCGGCGCTTCTCGACGGGCTGGTCTCGCTCGGCCATGCGCTGGTCCGCAGCTGGCAATCGGACTTTGCCGACGCGGTGCCGATACCCTCGCTGCCAAAGGTGCTTTTCCCGGGTGACGAGGTTCGGATCCGGCTGGCCGAGGGGCATGCCTTCTATGTCCTCTACCCGGAGGCCTATGCGCTCGCCGCCGAACAGCTCCAACTGCTCGCTCCGCCGCGGATCATCGGCCTGCGCAGCATCGGCTCCGGGCTTGCCTGCATGGCCGCTGCGGTGCTGGATGCCGACCGACCGACCACGCTGCGACCGAGCGGCGATCCCTTCGCCCGCGAACTGAGGATCGACGCCGAACTGTCGGCCAAGCTGCTCGACGGCGTGGCGCACTATGTCGTGGTCGACGAGGGGCCCGGCCTCTCCGGCAGCAGCTTTGGCGCGGTGGCGGACTGGCTGGCGTCGCACGGCGTTCCCGAGGAGCGGATTGCCTTCCTTCCCGGTCACGCCGGTCCGCTTGGCGCACAGGCGAGCGAGCGTCATCGTCAGCGCTGGGCGCGGGCGCAGCGGCCGATAATCGAACCGAATGCGCTGCTCGGCCCACGGCTGCCCACTTGGGTCACCTCCCAAGTCGGCGAACTCCGCGAGCCGCTCGTCAACCTGTCGGGAGGCGCCTGGCGGGCGGAGGGCGGCCTGGCCGAGTTCGGCTGGCCGGCGATCAACCCGATGTGGGAAGCCACCAAGTACCGGGTCAGGACCGCCGATGGCGCATGGCAGGTGCGGTTCGCCGGGATCGGCAAACTCGGCGAGCAGCGCCTCGCGCTCGCCCGCCGGCTCCACCATGCCGGCTTTGGCGCAGAGACAGCCGGGCTAGCCTATGGCTGGCTGGTGCAGCGTTGGCACGAGGACGCCGTCGCGTCGGCCCCGACGATCGACGAGCTCGCCGCCTATCTGCAGGTTCGAGCCGCGCTGCCGGCGACGAGCGGAGCCACGCTCGATGAGCTCGTCGTCATGGCCCGCCACAACGCGCCGCGCCAGCTCGGCAAGTGGCAGCCGGACACCAAGCGACTGACCAGTCTCGTCAGTCCGGTCGCGATCGACGGGCGGATGCAGCGGCACGAGTGGCTTCGGGTCCCGTCCGGCCAACTGCTCAAGACCGATGCCACCGACCACCACTGCGCGCACGATCTCGTCGGGCCGCAGGACATCGCCTGGGACGTGGCGGGGGCGATCCTCGAGCTGGATCTCGCAAGCGACGACGCGACCCGGCTGGCGCGGTCGTTGAACAGCGATCCGGCGCTGCTCGACTTCATGCTCCGCGCCTATGCCGCCTTCCGCATCGGCGCGCATCGGCTATCGGCGGACATGCTCGGCCACTGGCCGGCCGAAGCCGACCGCAATCGCGCCGCTGCCGACGAGATGGAAGCGAAGCTGGACGCGCTAGTCGCGGCGGTAGATGCGGTCGAGCACGCCGGACACGTCGACTAGTCGCTCCACCTCAGCCGCAAAGCCTTCTCCGGCCGCAAGGCGCCGGGCCCAGTCCGTCGCCGCCCGGCCGCCCCAGTCGCTCTCCAGCCCGGCAAGCGGGCTGGACTGGGTGCCGGCGAGACGGTGGGCGGTGAAGTCGTAAAAGCTCCCCGCCTCGTTGCGAAGCGACGCGCCGCCCTGCGTTCCGTAGAAGTCCGCGCCGATTACCGCCTCGACCCCCGCCTGCAGCCGCCACGAGCAGCCCAGCCGGATGACCGCGCCCCCGGCCAGCGTGATGGTCGCGACCGCATAATCCTCGCAGCGTGCGGCCGGGTCGCGCAGAGGCTCGCCGTCGGCAAACAGGTGCGATTGGACGTCGATGACCTCGGGCCAGTCCAACGCCCACAGCGCGAGGTCAACCAGGTGGACACCGAGATCCATCACGCAGCCGCCGCCCGACTGGGCGGGGTCGTAGAACCACGGCTTGTCCGGCCCATAGGCATTGTGGAAGACGAGGTCGGCGGCGAAGATCCGCCCCAGCTCGCCGCCCTGCAGCAGCGGATGGATCGCCTGCATGCCGGCCGTGTGGCGATAGCTGAGGTCGACCCCGAGCAGCTTGTCCGCCGTCCTAGCCGCCTCGACCACGCCACGCACCTCGTCCGCGCTGCGGCCGAGCGGCTTCTGGCAGAACACCGCGAACCCTTTCTCGAGCGCACGGATCGACTGCTCGGCGTGAAGCGCGCTGGGGCTGGCGATGACGATCCCGTCGAGATCCTGCGCGAGCAGCTCGTCGATGGTCTCGAGCGGCATGGCGGCCGGCGCCAGTCCGATCGCCGCGGCGCGGCTCTCGTCGTCGGGCTCGGCGACTGCGACCGCCTCGATCGCGCCGGTCGCGAGCATCGCCTCCATCCGGTGGCGGCCGATCCAGCCGGTGCCGAGAAAGCCGAGCTGCGGCTTGGCCGTCATGGGCGAACGATCGCCTTGAGGAAGCCGTCGGGGCGGTCGCGGGTGTCGTTGAGCGCCTGCCCCAATTCCTCCAGCCGGTAGCTGTGGGTGTAGAGCGGGGAGGGGTCGAGCCGACCGCTTGCGACGGCGTCGACCGCCTCGCGGATGCCCTCGACATAGGCCTGAGGATCACGTTCGTGGGCGTTGATCACGTCGATGCCGCGCCAATTCCACAGCCACATGTTGACCTGGCGCGGCCCGTCCTGGTGGTAGCCGGCGACGATCAGCTTGCCGCGCTCGGCGGTGATCTCGGCGGCGAGATCGAGCGGCCACTGCTTGCCGACCGCCTCGATGACGCGCGCGCAAAACTTGCCGGCGGTCAATTGTTTCACCCGTTCGATGATCCCGTGATGGTCCTCCATCGGGATCGTCTCGGCCGCGCCGAACTGCCGCGCGACGTCGAGCGAGAAGGGGCGCCGCGAGATGGCGATCACCCGTGCGCCGGCGTCGGTCGCCAGCCGGGTCAGGATCGCGCCGAGAAAGCCGATGCCGACGATGGCGACGGTCTGCCCGGCGTGGATGTCGGCGCGGCGAAAGATGTTGAAGGCGCAGCCCAGCGGCTCGCCGGGGAAGGGCTGGCCGGCGAGCTCGGGCGGAAGTTTCACGATCTTGTCGGCGTCGGCCAGGTCGTGGCTGGCATAGCTGTGGTAGGAGAGGGCGGCCACGCGGTCGCCGACGGCGAACCCGTCGACACCCTCGCCGACGGCCTCGATCGTGCCCCAGCCCTCGTGGCCGAGCCCTCCGGGCTCGCCGGGAAAGCTCATCCACTCCGGCCCGCTCCACGGCGTGAGGTTGGAGGCGCAAACGCCGCAGCCTTCGATCTTCACGCGCACCTGGCCGGCGCCTGGCTCCGGCAATTCGAGTTCGCGAGTGTCCATCCGCCCCGGTCCGGTCTGGACCGCAGCCTTCAGCGTGCCGCGTTCGGCGTTCATTCCTGTTCCTTGCAACAATCCCATCCGCACGCGCTCAACCGGCAGCACGGAGGAAGGTTGCGGGGGCGTTCCGTGCATGACAAAGCCCGCCCATGACCCAGGACCAGTCGAACAAGATGTGGGGTGGCCGCTTCGCCGCCGAGCCGGCGCGGATCATGCAGCGGATCAACGCCTCGCTCCCGTTCGACAAGGCGCTGTGGCGCGAGGACATCGCGGGGTCGAAGGCCCATGCGCGGATGCTCGGCGACCAAGGCATCCTCTCCGCCGACGACACCCGGGAGATCATCGACGGGCTCAACCGGATCGAGCGCGACTATGCCGCCGGCAACCTGCCCGACGACCTCGCGCTCGAGGACATCCACATGGCGACCGAGAGCAGGCTCGCCGAGCTGATCGGGCCCGCGGCGGGGCGGCTTCATACCGCCCGCTCGCGCAACGACCAGGTGGCGACCGACTTCAAGCTGTGGGTGCGCGGCGCGCTGGAAGCGGCGGGCGAGACGATCCGCGACCTCCAGATGGTGCTGGTCGAGGTCGCCGAGCAGCACGCCGACACGGTGATGCCTGGCTTCACCCACCTGCAGGTCGCGCAACCCGTGACGCTCGGCCACCACATGCTCGCCTATTTCGAGATGCTCCGGCGCGACCGCTCGCGCTTCGCCGATGCGCTGGCGCGGGCCGGGGAGTGCCCGCTGGGCAGCGCGGCGCTGGCCGGCACCGGCTTCCCCCTCGACCGCGACAAGACGACGGCGGCGCTCGGGTTCGACCGGCCGACGGCCAACAGCCTCGACAGCGTTTCGGACCGCGACTTCGCGCTCGATTACCTGACCGCCGCGGTCCAGTGCAGCCTGCACTTATCGCGACTGGCGGAAGAGCTGATCATCTGGGCCTCGGCGCCGTTCGGCTTCGTCCGCCTGCCCGACAGCTACTCGACCGGCAGCTCGATCATGCCGCAGAAGCGTAACCCCGACGCGGCCGAGCTGGTGCGCGGGCATACCGGGCGGATCATGGGCTGCATGACCAGCCTGATGGTCACGATGAAGGGGCTTCCGCTCGCCTATTCCAAGGACATGCAGGACGACAAGGAGCCGGTGTTTGAGGCGCACGATCTCTTGATGCTGTGCCTGCAGGCGCTGACCGGGATGGTCGCCGAGTGCGCCTTCGTGCCAGAGCGGATGCGCGCCGCAGCGGCGACCGGCTTCTCCACCGCCACCGACCTTGCCGACTGGCTGGTGCGGGAGGCGAACGTGCCGTTCCGTGAGGCCCACCATATTACCGGCCGAGCGGTGAAGGCGGCCGAGGAGCGCGGCTGCGACCTGCCGGAACTGCCACTGGCCACACTGCGCGAGATCGACGACCGCATCGACCAGCGGGTGTTCGGCGTGCTGACGGTCGAGGCGAGCGTCGCCAGCCGGACGAGCTATGGCGGGACCGCTCCCGTCCGGGTGCGCGAGCAGGTCGCACGAGCGAGGGCGGAACTGGGAATTTAGCTACCCTCATACCTCCCCATTGCTTCGCAACGGAGAGGTATCAATTATCTCGCCAGCTTCTTCTCCCGCTGCGCCGCGATCCGCAGCCGCAGCGCGTTGAGCTTGATGAACCCGGCGGCGTCGCGCTGGTCGTAGCTGCCGCTGCCTTCCTCGAAGGTGACGAGGTCCTCGTCGTAGAGCGAGTGGGCGCTTTCCCGCCCGATCACCGTCGCATTGCCCTTGTAGAGCTTCATCGTGACCGTGCCGGTGACATGCTCCTGGCTCTTGTCGATCAGCGCCTGCAGCATCTCGCGCTCGGGCGAGAACCAGAACCCGTTGTAGATGAGCTTGGCGTAGCGCGGCATCAGCTCGTCCTTGAGGTGCATCGCCCCGCCATCGAGCGTGATGCTCTCGATCCCGCGATGGGCCGGAAGAAGGATCGACCCACCCGGGGTTTCATAGACGCCGCGCGACTTCATGCCGACGAAGCGGTTCTCGACGAGGTCGAGGCGGCCGATCCCATTGTCGTGGCCGAGCTGGTTGAGCTTCGTCAGCAGCGCGGCAGGGGACAGCGCCTCGCCGTCGATCGAAACGGGGTCGCCCTTCTCGAAACCGATGGTGACGATGGTCGGCTGGTCCGGCGCTTCTTCGGGCGAGATGGTGCGCTGGTGGACATATTCCGGCGCTTCCTGCGCCGGATCCTCCAGCACCTTTCCCTCGCTCGACGAATGAAGCAGGTTGGCGTCGATCGAAAAGGGACTTTCGCCGCGCTTGTCCTTGCTGATCGGGATCTGGTTCTTCTCGGCGAAGTCGATCAGCTGCTCGCGGCTGGCGAACTGCCATTCGCGCCACGGGGCGATCACGCGGATGTCGGGTTCCAGCGCGTAATAGCCGAGCTCGAAGCGGACCTGGTCGTTCCCCTTGCCGGTCGCGCCGTGACACACCGCGTCGGCGCCGACCTGGCGCGCGATCTCGATCTGGCGCTTGGCGATCAGCGGCCGGGCGATCGAGGTGCCGAGCAGATACTGACCCTCATAGACGGTGTTGGCGCGGAACATCGGGAAGACGAAGTCGCGGACGAACTCCTCCCGCAGGTCGTCGATGAAGATGTTCTCCGGCTTGACCCCCAGCAGCTCGGCCTTGCGCCGCGCCGGCTCGACCTCCTCGCCCTGGCCGAGGTCGGCGGTGAAGGTCACCACCTCCGCGTCATATTCAGTCTGCAGCCACTTGAGGATGATCGAGGTGTCGAGCCCGCCCGAATAGGCCAGCACTACCTTCAGCTTCTTGTCCGCCATCGTTGTCTTAACCCTCGATCATCCAGTGGAGCGCGCCCCGCGCGCTGTGCATGCGGTTCTCGGCCTGACGCCAGACCGCCGAGTTCGGTCCCTCCATCACCGCATGGGTGACCTCCTCGCCGCGATGCGCGGGGAGGCAATGGAGGAAGTGGGCGTGCGGGCTCAGCGCTATCAGCGCTTCGTTGACTTGGAAGCGTTCGAACGCCTCGCGCTTCTCGTCGCTTTCGGGATCTCCCATCGACACCCAGACGTCGGTGTATACGACGTCGACGCCCTCGATCGCCTCGTGCGGGTCGACGAACTGGGTCACCGCCGGGGTTCCCGGCGCGAAGCCGAAGCCCGCGGGCGAGGCGACCCGCAGCTCGGACCCGACCAGCGCGCAGGCATCGGCAAGCGAGCGCGAGACATTGTTCGCCTCGCCGATAAAGGCAATTTTGACGCCTTCGATCCGCCCCATCAGCTGCCGGATGGTGAGCAGGTCGGCCAGCGCCTGGAGCGGGTGGTCGCGGTCGGACAGCATGTTGAGCACCGGCACCGGCGTCGCCGTCGCCATCGCTTCCAGCACCTTGTGGTCGAACACCCGGCCGCAGATCAGGCTATGGTAGCAGGCGAGGGTGCGGGCGACGTCCTCGGGTGTCTCGCGGGTGCCGATGCCCAGCTCCGCCGGCTGCAGATAGATGGGATGGCCGCCAAGCTGGACCGCCGCCATCTCGGTCGAGTTGCGGGTGCGCGCGCTCGGCTTCTCGAAATAGAGCGCTACGCCCTTGCCCTCGAGCGGGCGCGCGGACCCGATCGGCATCTCGGCCAGCGACAAGATGCGGTCGATATCGGCGCGGCTCAGCGCGGCGATCGTCAGCAGGTCGTTCATGCTTGCGGCTCCAGCGTCACCTTGGTGCCGACGCCCTTGGCGGTGAGCAGCTCGATCAGCAAGGCATGGGGAACGCGGCCATCGATGATGTGCGCGGCGCCGACCCCGCCCTCGACCGCTTCTAGGCAGGCCTGGAGCTTGGGGATCATGCCCGCGCTAATGCTTGCATCGCCGATCCGGCGGCGAAGATCCTCGGCTGACAGCGCCGGCACGAGGCTGCCCTCGTCGTTGACGTCCTCGAGCAAGCCCGGAGCCGCAGTCAGATAGACCAGCTTCTCCGCGCCCATTGCCACCGCAATCGCGCGGGCCGCATCATCGGCATTGATGTTGTGCGGCTGGCCGGACACGTCCGAGCCGATGGTCGAGACGACGGGCGCGAAGCCTTCGTCGAGCAGCCGGTGGAGATAGGCGGCGCGGACCTCGGTCACGCTGCCGACGAAGCCCAGGCGGGGGTCGATCGCCTCAACCGTCAGCAGCCCGGCGTCCTCGCCGGAGATGCCGACCGCCGCCGGGTCCGTGCCGGCCTGCCCGTTGATCGTCGCGACCAGGTCGCGGTTGATCTTGCCGACCAGCACCATTCGGACCACCTCGAGCGTGTCCTCGTCGGTGACCCTGAGGCCGTTCTCGAACTTCGGTTCCTTGCCGAGCCGCTTGAGCAGCGCGTTGACCTGCGGGCCGCCGCCGTGGACGACGACGCAGCGCACCCCGACGCTGCGCAGCAGCAGCACGTCCTGCGCCAGCGCGCGGTCGAGCGTCTCCTGGTCGATCGAGGAGCCGCCGAGCTTCACCACCACCACCTTGCCGGCGAACTGGCGGATGTAGGGCAGCGCCTCGACGAGGATGTTGGCGGTCTGCGGGGGCGTGAGCGCGGTCATGAGGTCTGGACGTTTTCCTTGATGTAGCCGGGGCCGAGGTCGACCCCGACCGCGCGGCCGAAACCGGTGCCGAGCCCGAGGTCGACGAGGATCTCGATCTCGTCCTGCGCCATGTGCGCGACAACCGCCGCGCGGTCGTGCTCGATCTCGATCCCGCCGCGCGCGACGGTGATCCCGCCGTAGGCGACCGACGCGTCTTCCTTGTCGAACTCGGCGCCGCAACTGCCCGCCGCGCCGAGGATGCGGCCCCAGTAGGGATCGCCGCCCGCCCAGCTGCACTTGATCAGCATGTTGTTGCTGATCGCCTTGGCGATGGTCCGTGCGTCGCGGTCGCTGGCGGCGCCGGCGACATGGATCTGCGCGACCTTGGTGACTCCCTCGCCGTCATGCGCCATCTGCAGCATCAGCTCCTCGCAGACCTGATTCAGCGCATCCTCGAACTCCTCGAGGTCGGGACGCCCCCGGCGGCCGCTGGCGAGCAGGAAGACGGTGTCGTTGGTCGAGGTCGCGCCGTCGATGCTGAGTACGTTGAAGGTCGCGTCCGCCGCACGGCGGAGCATCGGCTGCATCTCCTCAGCGCTGAGCTCCGCGTCGGTGGTGATGAAGGCGAGCATGGTCGCCATGTTGGGCGCGATCATGCCGCAGCCCTTGGCCATGCCGCCGACGGTGAATCCGTTGCCGCGGACTAGCGCTTCCTTCGCCCGGTTGTCGGTGGTGAGGATCGCCTCGGCCGCCGCAGAACCTCCCTCGCGCGACAGGGTCGCGGCAAGCGTCGGCGTGGCGTCGAGGATCCTGTCCATCGGCAGCTCGAAGCCGATCAGCCCGGTCGAGCAGACCAGCACGTCGCTGGTTTCGCAGCCAAACGCATCAGCCGCCGCCTGGCACATGGCTTCCGCAGCGCCGCGCCCCTTGTCGCCGGTGCCCGCATTGGCGTTGCCCGAATTGACGATGAAGCCGACCGCGCGTCCGCCGTTCGCCTGCAGCCGCTCGCGGCTGGCGTCGACCGGCGGGGCGGTGAACTTGTTGGTGGTGAAGACCGCGGCCGCCGGGACCGGCCGGGAGTCCTCGGTCCGGCAAAGCGCAAGGTCGGGACGCTCCGGCTTGATCCCGGCATGGCAGCCGGCGGCGACGAAGCCCTCGGCGGCGGTGACGCTCATGGAAAGACTCCGCAGTTGGACAGCCCGGCGCCCTCGTCGAGGCCGAGCATGAGGTTGGCGCACTGGATCATCTGCCCGGCGGCGCCCTTGCCGAGATTGTCGATCGCCGACAGCGCCAGCACCCGCCCGGTCCGCTCGTCGTAGCGAGCGGTCAGCTGGACCGCGTTGGAGCCGGCGACCCACTTGGTCGCGGGCGGATCGGCGGTGACATGGACGAAAGGCTCGTCGGCATAGGCATCCCGCAGCGCCTGAAGGGGTGCGTCGGGGTTCATCGATCGGGTCGCCGAGCCGTAGCAGGTGGCGAGGATTCCGCGGGTCATCGGGACGAGATGCGGCGTGAACAGGATGGTGGCGCCGAGCTCCTGCTCCATCTCCGCCGTGTGGCGATGCGAGAGGAGCCCGTAGGCGGCGAAGCTGCCGTCGACCGTGTTGAAGCTCGTCCCTTCCTTCAGCGCGCGCCCGGCGCCGCTGACCCCCGAGGCGGCATCGACGATGATCGACGTTGGCTCGACCATACCCGCCTCGACCAGCGGCTTGAGCGCGAGAATGGCGGCGGTCGGGTAGCAGCCGGCGGCTGCGACCGCCTTCGCACCGCGGATCGTCTCGCGATGCAGCTCGGGAATGCCGTAGACGAAATTCGGCAGGAGATCGGCGGCCGCATGCGGTTCCTTGTACCAGCGCTCGTAATCGGCCGGATCGTGCAGCCGGAAGTCGGCCCCGAGATCGACGAAGGGAATACCGCGGTCGAGGATCGTGCCGGCGAGCTTCTTGCTCTCGCCATGCGGCAGGGCGGCGAAGACGAGGTCGACCCCGTCCAGCGCGGCTTCGGACCAGCTTTCCACGATCGCGTCGCGGTAGGCCGGCGCGACGTGCGGATGGACCGCGCCGACGCTCTGCCCGGCCTTGCTGTCGCCGAACAGCCGTGTCGCGCGCAGCTGCGGGTGGGCCGCGCAGAGGCGCAGCAGTTCGCCGCCGACGTAGCCGGAAGCCCCGAGAATGGCCATTCGAATCATGGGAGGCGCGCTATTCACCTTTTTGTATAGTTATGCAACACTATGCATGAAAATAGCCGGAGACGCGCATTGCCCACTCAACGCAGCCAGCCGGAAGAGCGACGAAGGGCACTCGCCGAGCTGCTCCAAAGCCGCGCTCATCCGAGCCAGGAGCAGCTCGTCGCGGCGCTTCGCGAGCGCGGGTTCGCCGTCACGCAGGCGACCGTGTCGCGCGACCTGGAGCAGCTCGGCGCCGTCAAGGAACGACAGGGCTACTCTCTGCCGCCGCGCCCATCGCAGGCCGGCGACCGGCTGACGGCGATCGTCGGCGAGTGGGTCCGCTCGGTCGCCGTCGCGGGCAACCTCCTCGTCCTCAAGACGCCGCCCGGATCGGCTCACCTCGTCGGCGTCGCGCTCGACGAGGCCGGCCCGCCGGAGATGGTCGGCAACATTTGCGGCGACGACACCATCTTCATCGCGGTCGCCGATCCAGGTGCCGCCGACCTGCTGGCGCAGCGGCTCCGCACCCTGCTTCGCTAGTTGTCGGCATCCTCAAGTCCCGCCAGGTTGAGGACGAGGCAAGAGTTCGCCTTTGCTTGCAAGACGGGTGCGGCAAGGCTTGACTCGCGCCGATCCCGGCCTATCTGGCGTTTCATCGTATTAGCACGATGGAACAACAAGAATGGACGCGACCACCGGCGCGAGGCTTCAGCCGACGCGCGATCTTGCCGCGCTGACCGGCGACCTGTGCAACGCACTGCTGACCCCGCGCGACCGGGAGTCCATGCGTCGCCTGCTGCTCGACCTGTGCACCCCGGCCGAGATCCGCACCCTCGCGGAGCGGCTCCACGTCGCCCGGCTGCTCGACGGCTCTGACCTCAGCTACCGCGAGATCCACGAGGCTACCGGAGTCTCGACCACGACCATCGTCCGGGTCGGCCGCTTCCTCCGCCAGGAGCAGAACCAGGGCTATCGTTCCGTCATCGACGCGCTGGGAACCGGCGATGCTCGCTGACCGCTCCCGCCTCCACATCGCCCTGCAGAAGAGCGGGCGCCTGTCTGACCAGAGCCGCGACCTGCTGCGCGAAACGGGGTTCCGCATCCAGTCGGGCAAGAACAGCCTGACCGCCCGGGTCGAGAATTTCCCGGCCGAGCTGATGTTCGTCCGCGACGACGACATCCCGACCTTCGTCAGCGATGGCGTATGCGAGTTCGGGATCGTCGGCCAGAACGTGCTGGAGGAGTTCGCGGCGGGGCAGGAGGAGCCCGGCTACGAGGTGCTTGCCGAATTGGGCTTCGGCCGCTGCAGCCTGCGCATCGCCGCGCCCGAGGGCACCGCCTACGACGGGCCGCAGTCGCTCGCCGGGGCACGGATCGCCACCTCCTATCCGCTGCTCACCCGCGCCTTCCTCGCGCGGCACGGGATCAAGGCCAGCGTGGTCAAGATGAGCGGCGCGGTCGAGCTGGCGCCGCGGCTGGGAATCGCCGGCTTCATCTGCGATCTCGTCTCGACCGGCGCCACGCTCGAGGCGAACAATCTGCGGGCGGTCGACACGGTGCTGGAAAGCCAGGCCGTCCTCATCCGCACGACCAAGCCGTTCGACGATGCGCGCGCCTTCATCGCCGAGCAGATGCTGAGCCGGATCAACGGCGTGCTCGCGACCAAGGGCAGCAAGTACATCATGCTCAACGCCGCGGGCGAGAACCTGCGCGCGATCGCCGCGCTGCTGCCGGGGGCCGACGCTCCGACGGTGATTCCACTGCGCGACCGCCCGGGCCACTTCGCCGTCCACGCGGTGTGCCAAGAGTCCGTGTTCTGGGAGACTCTGGAGAAGCTCAAGGGCGCGGGTGCCTCGGCGATCCTCGTCGTCCCGATCGAGAAGATGATGCTGTGAAGACGCTGGTCTGGGAAGAGCTCGGCCCGGCCGAGCGCGAGGCGGCGCTCGCTCGTCCGGCGCAGCGCAGCGACCCCGCGTTGCAGGACGGCGTGCGCAGCATCGTCGACCAGGTCCGCGATGGCGGCTGGGATGCGCTCGCCGCCATCGCCGAGCGGATCGACGGCGAAGCTCCGCGCCCGGTCACGGTCTCGCCGATCGCGGCGGAGGCGCGCCGCACGCTCGCAGCCGAACAGGTCGCCGCCATCGAGCTCGCCGCCGCCAACGTCCGCGCCTTCCACGCGGCGAGCCGCCCCGCCGACATTGCGGTCGAGACGATGCCCGGGCTCACCGTCCGCAAGCTGTGGCGCGCGATCGACCGGGTCGGCCTCTACGTCCCGGGCGGCAGGACGCCGCTCTTCTCGACCCTCCTCATGCTGGCCATTCCCGCCCAGGCTGCCGGCGTGCGCGAACTGGTGGTGATCACGCCGCCGCGGGCTCAAGGCGGGCTGGACCCGGTCGTCGCGCTCGCTGCCGAACTGTCGGGAGTCGACACGGTCTGGACCGTCGGCGGCGCGCAGGGAATCGCCGCGCTGGCGTTCGGCGCCGGCCCAATCCCCCGCTGCGACAAGATCTGCGGCCCCGGCAACGCCTGGGTCGCGGAGGCCAAGCGGCTCGTCGCCAGCATGGCGCACGGTCCCGCGATCGACATGCCCGCGGGTCCGAGCGAGCTGATGGTCATCGCCGACGACCGCGCCAACCCCCGCACCGTCGCCGCCGATCTGCTCAGCCAGGCCGAACATGACTCCGCCGCGCAGGTACTGCTCGCCACGCCGTCGCAGCCGCTGCTAGAAGCGATACGCGGACAGGTCGAACAGCAGGTCGCCACGCTCCCCCGCGCCGATCTCGCGCGCCGCTCGCTGAAGGCCGCACGCTTCGTCCTCACCGCCAATCTCGCCGCCGCCGCCGAGGTCGCCAACACCTATGCGCCCGAACATCTCAGCCTCGCGGTGAGCGATCCCGATGCGCTGCTGCCCGCGATCCGCAACGCCGGCGCGGTGTTCGCCGGCTGCACGGCCTCCGAGACCTTTGGCGACTATCTTGCCGGGTCCAGCCATGTCCTGCCCACCGACGGCGCCGCCCGCGCCTGGGGCGGGATCAGCGTCTACAGCTTCATGAAGGCGATGAGCGTGCAGACCGTGACCCCCGCCGCCGCCGCGCGCATTGCTGGCCCGGCCGCGACCCTCGCCCGGATGGAGGGGCTGGAAGCCCACGCCCGCTCGGCCGATTGCCGGCTGGAGCCCGCGGCATGAGCTTCGCCACCCGCCTCGCCCGCCCCGAAGTGCTCGCGCTCGAGCCGTTCGACATCGCCGCCAAGGCGAATGCCGCGTTCGGCGGCGACGCGATCAAGCTCGATGCCAACGAGAACCCCTATCCGCCGCTGCTCGACGGCGCGCTGGCGACCAGGGTCAACCGCTACCCCGAGCCGCAGCCCGCGCGTCTCGTCCAGGCGATGAGCGCGCTGTACGGGGTCGAGCCGGACAACCTCGTCGTGACCCGCGGCGCAGACGACGCGATCGAGATCCTCATCCGCGCCTTCGTCCGCCCCGGCACCGACGCCGTCGCGATCTGCACGCCCAGCTTCTCCGCCTACGAGCATTTCGTGAAGCTGCAGGGCGGCCGGGTGATCGAGGTCCCGCTCGACTCCGACTATGACTTCCACGCCGACGCCTTCGTCGCGGCGCTGAAGGACGAGGCCGACCTCAAGCTCGCCTTCATCTGCTCGCCAAACAACCCGACCGGCAACGAGATCGCGCCAAAAGAGCTGGTCCGGGTCGCCGAGGCGCTGCCCGACACGATCGTGGTGGTCGACGAGGCCTATCTCGACTTCGCCTCGACCCCGAGCCTCGCCGCCGAAGCTTGCGGGCGCGACAACCTGGTCGTGCTCAAGACCCTGTCCAAGGCCTATGGCTTGGCGGGCGCGCGGATCGGCTGCGCGATCGGCACGCCCGACGTCATCGCCATGGCCGCCCGAGCGCTCCCGCCCTATCCGCTGCCGACTTTGTCGATCGAGGCGGCGATGCTCGCCCTCTCCCCATCCCGCCGCGCCATTCACGCCGAGCGGATCGCCCGCATCAAGGCCGACCGCGACCGCCTCGCCGGGCTGCTCGAACGCTCGCCGATCGTCCGCAACATCCGCAACGGCGGCGGCAATTTCCTCTTCTTCGAGGTCGACGAGCCGGCCGCGCTCGCCACGAAACTCCGCGCGCTCGGCATCCGCATCCGCTTCCGCCCCAACGCCGCACCGGGCGGGCTCCGGCTGACGATCGGCACCGACGCGGAGAACGAGGCCGCGCTCGCCGCGCTCGGCGTCCCGCTCGGCGAACGAGCGAGCCGTCGCGCCGAGGTCACCCGCGACACCGGGGAAACCCAGATCGCGGTGGCGGTGGATCTCGACCGGTCGGCCCCGCGCCGGATCGACACCGGCGTCCCCTTCTACGACCATATGCTGGACCAGATTGCCGCCCACGCCGGCTTCAGCCTTATCCTGTCCTGCGAGGGCGACACCGAGATCGACGCCCACCACACGGTCGAGGATTGCGCCCTCGCGCTCGGCCAGGCGCTCAAGGACGCGCTCGGCGAGCGGCGCGGGATCGGCCGGTTCGGTTTCGCTTTGCCGATGGACGAGGCGGAAGCCCAGGTGCTGATCGACCTTTCCGGCCGCCCGTTGGCCCGCTTCGAGGGCGCGTTCGAGGCCAGCCACATCGGCGATTACCCGACCGAGATGACCCCACACGTCTTCCGCTCGCTTGCCGACGCGCTCGGTGCCGCGATCCACGTGAAGGTCGAGGGCGAGAACGACCACCATAAGGTCGAGGCCTGTTTCAAGGCGTTCGGCCGCGCGCTCCGGCAGGCGGTGCGGATCGAGGGCGCGGGCGCCAGCCAGGACGTTCCGAGCACCAAGGGCGTGCTGTGAAGCTCGCCATCGTCGACTATGGCTGCGGCAACATCGGCTCGCTGATGCTGTCGTTCGGACGGTTCGGAGTCGAGCCGCTGCTGACGGGCGACCCGGAGGATCTCGCCTCGGCCGACCGCGTCCTCCTCCCCGGCGTCGGCGCGGCGGGACATGCGATGGAGCAGCTTCGCGCGCGGGAGCTGGATCGTCTTCTGCCGACGCTCAGGCAACCCGCGCTCGGCATCTGCCTCGGCATGCAGCTGCTGTTCGACGGCAGCGAGGAAGCCGATACGGAGGGCCTCGGGATTGTCCCTGGCCGGGTGCGCGCGCTCGAACCGGCGCCGGGTTTGCCCGTGCCGCACATGGGCTGGAGCAAAGTGTCGGTCAGCGACGAGGATCTCGGCCTCGACACCGGCGACTATCTCTACTTTGCGCACGGCTATGCCGCCGACATCGGTCCCGCGACCGCCGCGTCGGCCGAGCACGTCCGCCCGATCAGCGCGGTCGTCCGCTCCGGCAACTGGCTCGGCGCGCAGTTCCATCCCGAGCGCAGCGGCGAGGCCGGCGCGCGTTTCCTGAAAGCCTTCCTGTCGTGATCCTCTACCCTGCCATGGACCTGATGGGCGGCTCGGCCGTGCGGCTCCGCCAGGGCCGCTTCGACGATCGCACCACCTATTCCGCCGAACCCATCGCGGCGCTGCGCGGGTTCGCCGAAGCGGATGCGACCTGGGCGCACATCGTTGACCTCGACGGCGCCCGGGCGGGCGAACCGCGCCAGCACGACCTCATCGCCGATCTCGCCCGCGCGGCGCCGCTCAAGCTCCAGGTCGCCGGCGGTTTCCGTACCCGCGACCAGCTCGCACGCATGGTCGACGCGGGCGTCGGCCGGGTGGTGATCGGGAGCCTCGCGGTCAAGCAGCCCGACACCGTCGCCGCCTGGATCGACGAGTTCGGGCCCGAGCGGATCACCCTTTCGCTCGATGTCCGGATGGCAGGCGGCAACCCGATGGTCGCGGTCAGCGGCTGGACCGAGGACACCGGCCTCAGCCTGTGGGATGTCGCCGCGCGCTTTCCGACCGCCGTCCACCTGCTGCTCACCGACATTGGGCTTGACGGCATGCTGCAGGGCCCGAACTTCGCCCTCTACGAGGAGGTTGCCCGACGCCTGCCGCAGCTGAAGGTGCAGGCCTCGGGCGGCGTGACCTCGCTGAACGACCTGCGCCGGCTGCGCACCGACGGCGCGATCGTCGGCAAGGCTTTGTGGGAAGGGCAGCTCGATCTTGCGGAGGCGCTCGGCCTTGCCCGCGCCTAGGATCATCCCCTGCCTCGACGTCAAGGACGGCCGGGTGGTCAAGGGGGTCCAGTTCCGCGACCATCGCGACGCCGGCGACATCGTCGAACAGGCGCTGCGCTACCGCGACGAGGGCGCCGACGAGCTGGTCTTCTACGACATTACCGCCAGCGCGGAAGGCCGCACGCTCGACCTCGACTGGGTTCGGCAAGTCGCCAAGGTCATCGACATTCCCTTCACCGTCGCCGGCGGGATCCGCACCCGCGACCAGGGCGCCGCCTGCCTCGATCATGGCGCGGACAAGCTGTCGGTCAATTCGCCCGCGCTCGAACGGCCAGCGCTGATTGAGGAACTAGCGCGCGACTTCGGCAGCCAATGCGTCGTGCTCGGGATCGACAGTTTCGCCGCACCCGACGGCCGCTTCCTCGTCAAGCAGTACACCGGCAGCCCCGATGCGATGCGCGACAGCGGGCGCGAGGCGATTGCCTGGGCGGTCGAGGCGACGGAGCGCGGGGCGGGCGAGATCGTCCTCAACTGCATGAGCAAGGACGGCGTTCGCACCGGCTACGACCTCGCCCACACCGCCGCGCTGATCGATGCGGTGACCGTGCCCGTCATCGCCAGTGGCGGCGCCGGCAAGCCCGGGCATTTTCGCGAAGCCTTCGCGATCGGCTGCAGCGGCGCGCTCGCCGCGACCGTGTTTCACGACCGGCTGATCGCCATTCCCGACCTCAAGGAGTATCTGGTCTCATGCGGGATCGAAATGCGCCGCTGAGCGCCGACGCCTTCGACGCGCTCGCATGGGCGAAGATGGACGGGCTGCTTCCGGCGATCGTTCAGGACGGGGCGAGCGGACGCGTGCTGATGCTCGGCTATATGGACCGGGCCGCGCTCGCAGCGACGCTGGAGACGCGCCGGGTGACCTTCTTCAGCCGCTCCAGGCAGCGACTCTGGACCAAGGGCGAAAGCAGCGGCAACCTGCTGAACCTCGTCGCCGTGCACGAGGACTGCGACGGCGACGCTCTCTTGGTCATCGCCGATCCAGTCGGTCCTACCTGCCACGAGGGCACGGCGAGTTGCTTCGGCGGGAGCGAGCCGGCCGGGCCGGCGTGGCTGGCGGAGCTTTCCGCGATCGTCGCCGCTCGCGCCGGTTTGGCCGACGAGACCAGCTACACCCGCAAGTTGCTCGCGCGCGGGCCCGAGCGCATCGCGCAGAAGATCGGCGAGGAAGGCGTCGAGATCGCGCTCGCTGCAGTCACGCGCGACAATCGCGGGATCGCCGAGGAAACCGCGGACCTTCTCTACCACCTCGCCGTGCTGTTCGAGGCCAAGGGGATGCGATGGGAGGAGGTGGTCGCCATCCTCCGCGAACGTCACGCCGAGCGCAGCAGCGCCACCGCCTCGTCGTAGAGCGCGCGGGACGCCGCCGCGACGACGGCGCCCGACCCGAAATCCTCGCCGCCCCGCCAGTCGCCGATATGTCCGCCGGACGCGCGGATCACCGGAATCAGCGCGTTGTAGTCGTGCGGCTTGAGCTGGTTCTCGATGACGAGATCGAGCCGCCCCGCCGCGAGCCGGGCGTAGGCGTACCCGTCGAGTCCATAGCGGGCGACCTTGGCCGCGCGGCGAACGGCATCGAACCCCGACGCGTCGGCACCACCGAACATGCAGGGGTCTGTGGTCGACAGTCGCGCATCGGCAAGCCGCACGCAGCCGCTGGTGCTCGCCGGCTGGTCGCCGACCCGCGCGGTTTTGTCATGGCCAAGGTTGGTCTCATTCAGCACCGGTGCGTCGATCACGCCGAGAACAGGACGGCCTTGGTCCAACAGCGCGATCAGAGTCACCCAGCTCGGCAGGCCGCAGATGAAGCTGCGGGTGCCGTCGACCGGATCGAGCGACCAGCTCCACCGGCTGTCGCCCGGCCGGTCGCCGAACTCCTCGCCGCGGATCCCATGATCGGGGAAGCGCGCAGCAATGGCCTCGCGCATCGCCCGCTCGGCCTCGCGGTCGGCCTCCGTGACCGGGTCGAACTCGCGGCCACCCTTGTCGCTGGCCTCGACGCCGGCGGCGAAGCGGGGCAGCGTTTCGCGCCGCGCGAGCCGCGCCAGCTCGAGCGCGAAGTCGGCAAGGTCGGGCGGGACGAACATGCCGTTCCCTCCCACCCGGCCGTCACACGGTCAAGGCGCTGAGATCCGCCGCCCGGTCGAGCTCGGAATCGACGAAGTCGCCGAAATGCTGCCCCGGTTTGCGCCGCTCGGCGAAGGCGGCGAAATAGCCCGAGAGGATGTCGAGGATGGTCGCCTCTCCGATATTCTCCGCGACCAGCCGGCTCAGCCGCTGGCCGTGGAAACCGGCGCCGAGCCAAAGATTATATTTGCCCGGCGCACGGCCGGTCAGCGCAATCTCAGCGACATAGGGGCGGGCGCAGCCGTTGGGGCAGCCGGTCATGCGGATGGTGATCGGCTCGTCGCTGAGCCCGTGCTCGGCGAGCAGGCCCTCGATCTTCGTGACGAGTTCGGGGAGGTAGCGCTCCGCCTCCGCCATCGCCAGCGGACAGGTCGGAAGCGCGACGCAAGCCATCGAGTTCAGCCGCAGAGCGCTGCCCTGATCGCTCCCCAGCAGCCCATATTCGCTCAGCAGCGCCTCGATGATCGGCTTTCGCGCCGGCTCGATCCCGGCGATGTTCAGGCTCTGGTTGGGGGTGAGCCGGATCTGGCCCGAGTGAACCCGGGCAATCGCAGCGATTCCGTCCATCATCCGCCCGGCGATCCGGCCGTTCTCGATGAAAAGACCATAGTTGAACAGGCCGCGGTCGGTGACCCGCCAGCCATAGGCATCGCCATTGCTCTCGAACGCGAAGGGCCGGACCGGCTCAAGCGGGGCGCCGCTGCGCTCCTCGATGGCCGCGACGATGAAACCGAGGCCCTTGTCGTCGACCGTATATTTAAACCGGGCGCGGCTTCGCTCGGCGCGATTGCCGTAGTCGCGCTGGACGCTCATCACCGCATCGGCGACGGCAAGCAACCGCTCCTTGGGAAAATAGCCGACCACGTCGCCGAGCCGGGCATAGGTGTTCAAGTCCTGGTCGTTGCGGCCCATGCCGCCGCCGATCGTCAGGTTGAAACCTTCCACGCCCTCGTCGCCGACGATGGCGATGAACCCCATGTCCTGCGTGTAGATGTCGATATCGTTGAACGGCGGGACCGCAAAGCCGATCTTGAACTTCCGCGGAAGATAGGTCCGGCCGTAGAAAGGTTCCTCGTCGTCGGTGGTCGCGACCTTCTCCTGCCCGTACCAGATCTCGGCATAAGCGCGGGTCTTGGGGATGACATGGTCGCTGAGCTGCCGGGACAGGGCCGCCACCTCGGCATGGACGTCGCTGTCGAGCGGATCGGCGGTTGCCATCACCGTCCGCGCGTCGTCGCCGCACGCCGCGACCGTATCGAGCAGCACCTGCTGCAAGCCCTGGATGGTCGGCTTGATGTCTTCCTTGACGATCCAGTGGAACTGGAAGGTCTGGCGGGTCGTCAGCCGGATCGTGTTGCCGCCATGGGCGCGAGCGAGCTCGTCGACCTTGAGCCATTGCTCGGGCGTGCAGATCCCACCGGGAAGGCGGACCCGGACCATGAAGCTGTGCGCCGGCTCCAGCTTCTGCCGCCGCCGCTCGTCGCGGATGTCGCGGTCGTCCTGCTGGTAGATGCCGTGGAACTTCATCAGCTTGTTGGACGCGAAGGTCACGCCGCCGGTGATCCGGTCGAGCAGGTCCTCGTCGATATGGCCGCGCAGATAGTTGCTGTGCAGCTTGAGGGCTTCGTCCGGGCCGAGCCGCTCGACGGGCTGGCTGACGTCCTTGCTGCGGTCGATGGTGCTGGTGTCGGTCATGGGTCTTCTCAGTAGACGTCGCGGCTGTAGCGGTGGTTGGCGGTAAGCTCGCGGACATAGTCTTCGGCCGCCTCGCGGGTCCGGCCGCCGGCGCGCTCGACGATGGAGATCAGCGCCCCGTGCACGTCCGCCGCCATCGCCTTGGCGTTACCGCAGACATAGAAATGCGCGCCCTCCTCAAGCCACGCGTAGAGGTCGGCCGAGCGCTCGAGCATGCGGTGCTGGACATAGACCTTCTCGCCGGCGTCGCGGCTGAAGGCGACGTCGAGGCGGGTCAGCGGGCCTTTCTCCAACCACTCCTGCCACTCGACCTGGTAGAGGAAGTCGGAGCGGAAGTTGCGCTCCCCGAAGAACAGCCAGTTGCGACCCGGTGCGCCGCGCGCCTCGCGTTCCTGGAGGAAGGCACGGAACGGCGCGACCCCGGTCCCGGGCCCCACCATGATTACCGGAACCTCGTCGCCCGGAAGGCGGAAGTGCGGGTTCTCCTGGACATAGACCGGCACGGTCGCGCCCATCTCCAGCCGATCGGCGATCTGGGTCGACGCCACCCCGCCGCGGTCGGAGCCGTGCAGTTGGTAGCGGACCGGCGCTACGGTCAGGTGCGCCTCGTCGCCGACCGCTGCCTGAGAGGAGGCGAGCGAGTAGAGCCGCGGCTGAAGTGGACGCAGGCCGGCAAGCAGCGCGTCCGCGCCGACCCCAGGCACGGGGAAGCGGCGGACGATGTCGGCGACATGATGCTGTTCGAGGAAGGCGTGCCGCACATGCGGTTCGCCCGCCGCCAGCGCCTTGAGCTCCGCCGCGTCGCTGAGCGTCGCCCATTGCTCGGCGAAACGGGGTGAGGCGGTGCTGATCTCGAAGCGATCTCTCAGCGCATCGGCGAGCGGCATGGTGGCACCCTTGAGGGCCACCTCTTCGCTGCCGCCCAGTCCACAGGCGCCGAGCAGGTCCTCGATTGCACCCGCGCCGTTCTGCGCCGCCACCCCCAGCGCATCGCCCGGCTGGTAGGCGAGCCCCGACCCGGTCAGGTCAAGTTCGACGTGCCGGGTCTCCTTGGTCGAGTGCCGCCCGACGATGCGGATGTTCTCGAGCACAGTGGCGGCAAACGGGTTGCGCTTGTCATGCGTCGCGCTCGCAGCCGCCGTGACCGGGCGAGCCGACGCCTGGGCCGGGGAGCCCGCAGCAGCCAGCTCCGCCAGCAACCGGTCGAGCAGCGCGTCGCTCCACGCCGCGGCTTGCTCCTCATAGTCGATATCGCAGTCGATCCGCTCGGCGAGCCGGGTCGCGCCCAGCTCTTCCATCCGCCTGTCGACCCGCTTCCCCGCCTCGCAATATTGCTCGTAGGTCGAGTCCCCGAGCGCGAGCACCGCGAAGCGCGCGTCCGGCAGCTTCGGCGCGCGCGGCCCCTCCAGGAACTCGAAGAAGCCGATCGCCGGTGCGGGCGGATCGCCCTCGCCGCCGGTCGAGACGATGAACAGCAGGTCCTGCTCGTCCTTCAGCCCGCGCGCCTTGTAGTCGGCGAGATCGGCCAGCTTCGGCGCCAGCCCGCGCTCGGTCGCGCTCGCCGCCAGCTGCTTGGCCAGATCCCGCGCATTGCCGGTCTCGGTACCGTAGAGAATGGTCAGCGTTCGCGCGAGCGCCGCTGCCACCGGTTCGCCCTCGCCAGCCCGCAGCAGCCCCGCGTCGATCCCAGCGAAGTAGCCGCTTAGCCAGCGCGCCTGCACCGGCGTGACGCTGCGCGCGAGCGCCTCCACATGCTGCCATTGCTCGATCGTCAGCGAGCTTTCGGCAAGAGGAGCGTGGATGGTCATCGGTCGGCCTGCTGGAAGAGGATCGGGGAGGGAGCTCAGATCACCCATTCGTCGTCACCGCGCGGGTCGCCGCTGCTGGCCATGATCCGGCCCCCGGGGGTCGCCTGCTCGCCAGCGACGTCGAGTGCGATCAGCACCTGCACCCCGGCGGCGCTCATCAGACGGGCCACCTCGCGAGCAAGATCCGCTGGCGCCGCATCGGCTCCGGGGAAGCCTGCCAGTGCCTGCTCGTCCAGCACGGCGACGGCGCGGCCGCTCGCCTTCAGCTGCCGCTGCGCCCGCGCGGCATAGTCGGCACGCTTCTCGCCAAGCACCCAGACGATCCCGCCGTCCTCGGTCGCTGCGTGCCGCGCGTTGCGCAGGCTGGAGTCGCGCACCAGCCCCGCGGCGACCGTGGCGTTGCTGAGCTTGTCGATCAGGATGAACCCGCCGAGCCGACGGTTGTCGGAATAGCGCACCGCGGGAACGGCGCGGTCGAGCCCGATCGTCACCTCGCCGATGTCGTTGAGTTCGAGCGTCGCGCCGCCGTGCCGCTCGAGCGTGTTGACGTCGACGATCGCCTCGGGCGCGTCGATGCTCGCGGAGACGGTCTGCGCCCCCATCTTCAGCCAGTAGCTGCGATGCGGCACCAGCGCCTCGTCGCTCATCCAGACGAGCGTGGCGGAAAGCCGGTCGGCCGGAGTCGCGGCGTCGCCGCCGCCGACCAGCAGGTCGCCGCGCGAAATGTCGATTTCGTCGGCCAGCGTCAGGGTCACCGACTGACCGACTGTCGCCTCGGGCAGGTCGCCGGTGAGCGTCACGATCCGCCGGACCGTCGACCGCTGCCCCGACGGGAACACGGTCACCGCATCTCCGGGGCGTACCCGGCCGCTCGAAAGCCGCCCGGCATAGCCGCGGAAATTCTGATGCGGCCGGCTGACCCACTGGACCGCCATCCGCAGCGGCGCCGCTTCGGTGACTCGGGCGGCGACCGGCACGCCTTCCAGCTGCTCGAGCAGCGCGGGGCCTTCGTACCAGGGCATGCGCTCGGAGCGGGTGGTGACGTTGTCGCCGGTCAGGCCTGAGAGCGGGATGGCGGTGAAGCGCTGGATGCCGGCCTGCTCGGCGAAGGCGCGGTAGTCGGCGACGATGGCGTCGAAGCGGGCCTGGTCGAAGCCGACCAGGTCCATCTTGTTCACCGCCAGAACCAGCTGGCGAATGCCGAGCAGGTGGACGAGATAGCTGTGTCGCCGCGTCTGGGTCAGCACGCCCTTGCGCGCATCGACCAGGATGACGGCAAGGTCGGCGGTCGAGGCGCCGGTCACCATGTTGCGGGTGTACTGCTCGTGGCCCGGCGTGTCGGCGACGATGAACTTGCGCTGGTCGGTCGCGAAGTAGCGGTAGGCGACGTCGATGGTGATGCCCTGCTCGCGCTCGGCCGCGAGCCCGTCGACCAGCAGCGCGAAGTCGATGTTCTCGCCCTGCGTGCCTTGCCGCCGGCTGTCGCTCTCCAGCGCGGCGAGCTGGTCCTCGAACAGCAGCTTGCTGTCGTAGAGCAGCCGCCCGATCAGCGTCGACTTGCCATCGTCGACGCTGCCACAGGTGATGAACCGCAGCAGCGAGCGGCTGGCGGTCCGGGCGAGATAGACGTCGAGCTCGGCCCGGGCCGTCGTGGCGGCGGCAAGGTCAGGCGAGGTCGCCATTACCTTTGTCCGTCATGCTGAACGCGGTTCAGCACCCATGGCCTTGCGAGCGACGGCGGGAGTGGCGGCGAGGTGGGTCCTGAAACAAGTTCAGGATGACGGGCGGTGGGAAGGAACGCGCGCCGTCGCATCAGAAATACCCCTCCTGCTTCTTGCGCTCCATCGAGCCCGCGCCATCATGGTCGATCGCCCGCCCCTGCCGCTCCGACGTGGTAGCGACCAGCATCTCCTGGATGACCTGCGGCAGCGTCGCCGCCTTGCTCTCGACCGCGCCGGTCAGCGGATAGCAGCCGAGCGTGCGGAAGCGGACCGAGCGGAGCTCGGGCTCTTCGCCCGCGCGCAGGGGAAAGCGCTCGTCGTCGACCATCAGCAGCAGCCCGTCGCGTTTGACCACCGGGCGCGGCGCGGCGAGGTAGAGGGGGACGATCGGGATGCCTTGCGCGTCGATGTACTGCCAGACGTCGAGCTCGGTCCAGTTGCTGAGCGGGAACACCCGGATGCTCTCGCCGCGGCCCTTGCGGGCATTGTAGAGGTCCCACAGCTCGGGGCGCTGGTTCCTCGGGTCCCAGCGGTGGCTGGCCGAGCGGAAGGAGAAGATCCGCTCCTTGGCGCGCGATTTCTCCTCGTCGCGCCGGGCGCCCCCGAACGCCGCGTCGAAGCCATGCCGGTCGAGCGCCTGCTTGAGCCCTTCCGTCTTCCACAAATCGGTGTGGAGCGCGCCATGGTCGAACGGGTTGATGCCGCGCGCGAGCGCCTCGGGATTGTGGTGGACGATGAGCTCCATCCCGCTCTCGGCCGCCACCCGGTCGCGAAGCTCGTACATGGCCCTGAACTTCCACGTGGTATCGACATGCAGCAGTGGAAACGGCGGCGGCGCCGGGAAGAACGCCTTGCGGGCCAGGTGCAGCATGACGGCGCTGTCCTTGCCCACCGAATAGAGCATCACCGGACGCTCGCACTCCGCCACCACTTCTCGCATGATCTCGATGCTCTCGGCTTCGAGCGTCTGGAGATGGGTCAGGGCACGGGTGCGGAAAGCGGAAGGGGCGTTCATGAGGCGAGGGCCTGCTCGAAGGGGATGATGGCGGCGGTCGGTGCGACCAGGTCGCGCGCGATCCAGCCGATGATGACGAGCACCGGCGCACCGTCCGGTAGCTCGGCGGCAGCCTCGACGATCGAATGAAGCGGTGCAGCCGAGCGCGTCTGGGTCGGCAAGGTCGCCGAGGCGATGGCGACCGCCGGCGTGTCGGCGTTCAGGCCCTTGGCAAGAGCCTTCCGGACGAACTCTGGGAACGTCCTGCGCGGCATGTAGAGCACGGTGGTCGCTGCCTTGTCGGCGATCGCGCCCCAGTCGATGTCGGCGGGCAGCCTGCCGTCCGCTCCGTGGCCCGTCACAAACTGGATCCGCCGCGCCCAACGACGCTCAGTCAGCGAGATACCGAGCGCGGCGGCGGCGCCCTGCGCGGCGCTGATCCCCGGCACGATCGAGACCGGCACGCCCGCCACCTTGCAGGCGTCGATCTCCTCGGTCGCACGGCCGAATACCAGCGGGTCGCCGCCCTTCAGGCGCACCACCGTCTCTCCGGCTTCCGCCAGCTCGACGATCTGCCGATTGATGTCGCGCTGCGAGCAGCTCGGCCCATGGCCCTTCTTGCCCACCGCGATCCGCCGCGCCTCACGCCGAGCCAGCTCCAGCACCTCGGGGCCGACCAGCTCGTCGTAGAGGATGACCGTCGCCGACTGCAGCGCGCGGACGGCCTTCAGCGTCAGCAGCTCGGGATCGCCCGGGCCGGCGCCGACCAGCGTGACGCTGCCCGGAACCTCCGGCGCGCTCTCCAGCAGCGCTTCGAAGTCCGCCGCGACCGGTGTGCGGTCGGGGTCCGCCCACGCCGCCAGCGCGAAGCGCTGCCAGAAGCGGCGGCGATGGGCGAACTCGGCCACCCGCCGCTTCAGCGCCGGTCGCCACGCCTTCGCCGCCCGCGCCCACTCGGCCAGCCCGAGCGGAAGCACGCTCTCGATCCGCGAGCGGATCGACTGGCCGAGCACGGGAGCAGCGCCGTCGGTGGAGATGCCGATCACCACCGGCGAGCGGTTGACGATCGTCCCGAAGGTCACGTCGCACAGGTCGGTCTGGTCGATGATGTTGACCGGCACGCCCGACGAGTGGGCCGCCGCGACGAAGCGCAGGGCCTCGTCGCGGTCGGCCAGGTCCGCGACCGCCAGCGCGGCGCCCTCGAGATTGGCGGGAGTCCAGTGCCGCTCGAGGTGCGTCACGTCCGCGCCGGCGGCCGCGATCAGTTCAGCCTTCCACCGCGCCCCGTCGGATGCGCCGACGACGAGCGCCTTGCGACCGACGATCCGGTGGAACAGTGGGAGATTGGGGAGCGGCGCGATCCGCGTCGGCGCTTCGCTGGCCTTGCGAGGGGTCATGCGGTCGCCTTCGCCCGGACCAGCTTGCCGTCCGCAGTCAGGTGCAGGCCGCACTCGCGCGTGTCGTCGCTCTCCCACCACCAGCGACCAGCGCGCTCGGGCTCCCCGGGCTTGAGCGCCCGGGTGCAGGGCTCGCAGCCGATCGACGGAAAGCCGCGGGCGTGAAGCTCGTTGACCGGCACGCCCAGCCGCTCGCACTCGGCGGCCACCGCGTCCCGGGTATAGTCGAATAATGGCGCGACCTTCACCAGCCCGCGCTGCGCGTCCCACTCGGCGAGCGGAACGGCCGAACGCTGCCCCGACTGGTCGGCGCGCAGGCCCGTGACCCAGCCCGCAGCGCCGGCAAGCGCCCGCCCCAACGGCTCGACCTTGCGAACGCCGCAGCAGTCCTGACGTGCCTCGCGGGCATAATAGAAGCCGTTGACGCCCCACTCGCCGACCATCGCCGTGACCGCCTCGGCATCGGGATAATAGGCGCGGATCCGGCGCGTGTAGCGCTCCTCCGTTTCCTGCCATAGCCGATAGGTGGCTCCGAACAGCCGGCCCGTATCGAGCGTGACCACCTCGATCGGCAGCTTGCTGGTGAAGATATGATGGGTGATGAGCTGGTCCTCGATGCCGAGGCTGGTGGTGAACACCAGTCGGCCGTCGATCGCGGCGCAGGCGGAGGCGAGGCGGTCGGCGATCGTCGCGCCGCGCACGCCGGCGACGATCGGCCCCACACGGCTTGCGGCGTTGAGGAGCGGGGAATCTGCTTCGGCCATCTGCTCACCTTGGAAGAAAATTCTCCAACGCGCGCCGGTCGCGGTCCCGGTCCAACTGGACGAGACCTCCGGTGCGAGCACGTACGAAGCAGATATGAGAGAGCGGGAGGGGCAACAACGCGTCGGGGCGAATAACATGGATGTTGCAGTGCAGCGTGACCATGTTAGAACAATCTTCCACAAAGCCGTGGAGCATTGGATGGATCAGGTCGACCGCAAGATCCTCGAGATCCTTCAGGAGGATGCCTCGCTTTCCGTTGCAGAGGTCGCGAGTCGGGTGAACCTGTCGCAGACGCCGTGCTGGCGACGAATCCAGAAGCTGGAGGAGGCGGGAATCATCACCCGGCGGGTGGCTCTGGTCGACCCGGACCGGATCGGCATGGGGCTCACCGTCTTCGTCGAACTCGAGACGGGCGATCACAGCCGCGAATGGTTCGATCGGTTCGCCGCCGCGATCGACCAGCTGCCGCAGGCGATGGAGATCTTCCGAATGGCCGGTGATGTCGACTATCTGTTGCGGGTGACGGTCGAGAACATGGCCGCCTTCGACGACTTCTACCAGCGGCTGATCGCGCTGGTCCCGCTCAAGAACGTCACCTCCCGCTTCGCCATGGAGCGGGTGAAGTACACCACCGCCTACCCGGTGCCGGCGACCGCCCGCTAGGCGGCGGCGCGCTCCTGGTCCGAGGCGCGCAGGAAGGCGTCAACCGCGCTGGCGCAGTCGCGGCCCTCGCGGATCGCCCACACCACCAGCGACTGGCCGCGGCGCATGTCGCCGCAGGCGAACACCCGCTCACGCGAAGTCTCGTAGGTGCCGAAGTCGGCGGCGACATTCCCGCGCGCGTCGAGCTCGACCCCGCTGCTCGCGACCACGCACTGGCGGCGCGGCCCGGTGAAGCCCATTGCGAGCAGGACAAGGTCGGCCTTGAGCTCGAACTCGCTGCCCTCGACCGGCAGGACCTGCCCGCCCTCGAGCTTGGCACGGGCGCAGCGGAGCGCCTCGACCTTGCCGTCACTTCCGCTGAACGCCTGGGTCAGCACCGCGAACTCGCGTCCGGCGCCTTCCTCATGGCTTGACGAGGTGCGCAGCTTCAACGGCCAGTTGGGCCAGCTCAGTGCCTTCTGCTCGCGCGCCGGCGGCTCGGGCATGATCTCCAGCTGGGTCACCGAAGCGGCGCCCTGGCGAATCGAGGTGCCGATGCAGTCGCTCCCCGTGTCGCCGCCGCCGATCACCACGACATGCTTGCCTTGAGCGCTGATCGTGCTCCCGTTCGGTGCGGCGCGGGCCTCGTCGTCGCCCGCGTTGCGGCGGTTCTGCTGCCCGAGGAAGTCCATCGCATAGTGCACGCCGTCGAGCTCGCGTCCGGGCACGGCCAGGTCGCGCGGGATCTCCGCCCCGCCGGCGAGGACGACGATGTGATAATCGTCGAGCATCCGGTCGACGGTGACGGTCACCCCGACCTCGATGTTGGTGCGGAACAACACGCCTTCGACCTGCATTTGCTCGACCCGGCGGTCGATCAGCTTCTTTTCCAGCTTGAAGTCGGGAATGCCGTAGCGCAGCAGTCCGCCAATCCGGTCGTTCTTCTCGAACACGGTGGGGGAGTGGCCCAGCCGGGCGAGCTGCTGCGCGCAGGCGAGCCCCGCCGGTCCCGAGCCGACGACCGCGATCCGCTTGCCGGTGCCGCGCGCCACCAGTTGCGAGCGCACCCAGCCATTGTCCCACGCCCGGTCGGCGATCTCGCATTCGATCGACTTGATCGTCACCGGCGTGTCGGTGAGGTTGAGCGTGCAGCTCGCCTCGCACGGCGCAGGGCAGATGCGGCCGGTAATCTCCGGAAAATTGTTCGTGAGGTGGAGCCGGTCGGCGGCGGCCTGCCAGTCGTCCTGGTACACGAGGTCGTTCCAGTCCGGGATCAAATTGTTCACCGGGCAGCCGCTGTGACAGAAGGGGATGCCGCAATCCATGCAGCGCGAGGCCTGGCCGCGCACCTCGTCCGCACTCGGCTTGGCGACGAACTCGTGCCAGTGCTTCACCCGCTCGGCGACCGGCTCATAGTCTCGGTCGTGGCGCTCGGTTTCCAGAAATCCGGTTGGCTTGCCCACCAGTCGCTTCCTTATTCGGCGGCGACGGCGACCGCCGCCTCCGGGTCGTTCTCGATCAGCGCGCGGCGATACTCGTGCGGCACGACCCTCACGAATTGCTTCAGCGCATTCGGCCAGTCGGCGAGTAGCGCCGCCGCCTTGCGGCTGCCGGTTGCGGCATGGTGCCGCTCGAGCAGGATCTTCAGCCGCTCGGCATCGTAGCGGAGCGGATGCCCCATGCCGTTGTCGTGGACGTCGGCCGCATTTGCTGCCGGTGCCCCGCTGCCCCAGCTGCTGCCCTCGCGCTCGATCGGTTCGATCGCGATGCTCGCCATGTTGGCCTGCGTCTCGAGCCGCCGCTCGGGATCGAGGACATAGGCGATGCCGCCCGACATGCCGGCCGCGAAGTTGCGGCCGACCGGGCCCAGGACCAGCACCGTGCCGCCGGTCATATATTCGCAGGCATGGTCGCCCGCGCCCTCGACCACCGCGATCGCGCCCGAGTTGCGGACCGCGAAGCGCTCGCCCGCAACGCCCTCGAAATAGGCCTCTCCGGCGATTGCGCCGTACAGCACCGTGTTGCCGCAGATGATGTTGCTGCCGGGCTCGCGCGCCGCTCCCTCGGGCTGGCGGATCGCGATCCGGCCGCCCGACAGGCCCTTGCCGACATAGTCGTTGCCGTCGCCGGTCAGCGTCATGCTGATGCCGTGCGCGAGGAAGGCACCGAAGCTCTGCCCGGCGGTGCCGGTGAGATGGATGTCGATGGTGCCGGGTGGGAGACCCTCGTGGCCATGGCGACGGGCCAGCTCGCCCGACAGCATGGTGCCGACTGTGCGATGGATGTTGCGGACGTCGCGCTCGATCACCACGCGCTCGCCCCGCTCCAGCGCCGGCGCGGCGGCGGTGATCAGGTCGCGGTCGAACACGCTCTCCAGCCGGTGCACCTGCTTCTCGCTGTTCCAGCGCTCCAGCTTGGTCTCGACCTCCGGGACGTAGAGGATGCCGCTGAGGTCGACGCCCTTGGCCTTCCAGTGGTCGACCGCGGGGGCCACGTCGAGCAGCTCGGCGCGGCCGATCATCTGGTCGAGCCGGCGCACCCCGAGCGAGGCCATGATCGCCCGCAGCTCCTCGGCAACGAAGAAGAAATAGTTGATGACATGCTCGGGCGTGCCGGTGAAGCGCGCGCGCAGCACCGGGTCCTGGGTGGCGACGCCGACCGGGCAGGTGTTGAGGTGGCACTTGCGCATCATGATGCAGCCGGCGGCAATCAGCGGCGCGGTCGCGAACCCATATTCGTCGGCCCCGAGCACCGCCGCGATCGCCACGTCGCGACCGGTGCGCAGGCCGCCATCGGCCTGCACCGCGATCCGGCTGCGCAGGCCGTTGAGCACCAGCGTCTGCTGGGTCTCGGCCAGCCCGATCTCCCACGGCAGCCCGGCATGGGTCAGCGAGGTAAGGGGCGACGCGCCGGTCCCGCCCTCATAGCCCGAGATGGTGACATGGTCGGCCATCGCCTTGGCGACCCCCGCCGCGACCGTCCCGACCCCGACCTCGGACACCAGCTTGACCGACACCCGCGCCCGCTCGTTGACGTTCTTGAGGTCGTGGATCAGCTGGGCGAGATCCTCGATCGAGTAGATGTCGTGGTGCGGCGGGGGCGAGATGAGGCCGACGCCCGGCGTCGAGTGGCGCACCGCGGCGATGTTCTTGTCGACCTTGTGGCCGGGCAACTGCCCGCCCTCGCCGGGCTTGGCGCCCTGCGCGATCTTGATCTGCAGCTCGTCGCCGTTGACCAGATATTCGGCGGTGACCCCGAAGCGCCCGGAGGCGATCTGCTTGATCGCCGAGCGCATCGAGTCGCCATTGGGCAGCGGCGTGAAACGGTCGCGCTCCTCGCCGCCCTCGCCGGTGTTCGACTTGCCGCCGATCCGATTCATCGCGATCGCCAGCGTCGTATGCGCCTCGCGGCTGATCGAGCCGAAGCTCATCGCGCCGGTCGAGAAGCGGCGCACGATGTCCGCGGCGGGCTCCACCTCGTCCAGCGGTATCGCGGGCCCGAGCGGCTTGAACTCTAGCAGTCCGCGGATGGTCAGCCGCCGCCTGCTCTGCTCGTTGATGCTCCGCGCGAACTCGCGATACTTGTCGGGCAGGTTGCCGCGCACCGCGTGCTGCAGGCTCGACACGCTCTCCGGGGTCCAGGCATGCGCCTCGCCATTGACCCGCCAGGCATAGTTGCCGCCGACCGGCAGCGCCTCGACCTCGGGCGCGTGGGCGAGCTTGTGGCGAGTCGCCGCCTCGGCCGCGATCTCCTCCAGCCCGACGCCCTCGATCATCGTCGCGGTGCCGGTGAAATATTTCCCGACCAGCTTGGACGAGAGGCCGACCGCGTCGAAGATCTGCGCGCCGCAATAGGACTGGAAGGTCGAGATGCCCATCTTGGACATGACCTTAAGGATGCCCTTGCCGACCGCCTTGATGTAGTTGGCGCGGACCTTCTCCTCGCTCAGCGTCACGTCGCCGTGCTGGCGCAGCGCCTCGAGTGTCTCGAAGGCGAGATAGGGGTTGATCGCTTCGGCCCCGTAGCCGGCAAGGACGCAGAGATGGTGCACCTCGCGCGCTTCGCCGGTCTCAACGACGAGGCCGGTCTGCATCCGCAGGCCCTGCCGGATGAGGTGGTGGTGGACCGCTCCCGTCGCCAGCGCCGCCGGGATCGGCACCCGGTCTTTGCCGACGTTGCGGTCGGAGATGACCAGCACGTTGACGTCGGCGAGCACCGCCTCGGTCGCTTCCCAGCACAACCGCTGCAGCGCTGCCTCGAGCGCCTGGCCCGTCCCGCCGACCGGCCAGGTCGCGTCGAGCGTCCGCGTACGGAAGGCGCCGTCGAGCACGTCGGCGATCGAGCGGATCTTCTCCAGATCCTGGTTGGTGAGGATCGGCTGCGAGACCTCAAGCCGCTTGTGGGTGCCGGCGTGATGCCCGAGCAGGTTCGGACGCGGGCCGATCATCGACACTAGGCTCATCACCATCGATTCGCGGATCGGGTCGATCGGCGGATTGGTGACCTGCGCGAAGTTCTGCTTGAAATAGTCGTACATCAGCCGCGGCCGGGTCGACAGCACCGCGATCGGCGTGTCGGTGCCCATCGATCCGATCGGATCGTCGGCGTTCATCGCCATTGGCTGGAGGAAGAGCTTCAGATCCTCCTGGTTGTAGCCGAAGCTCTTCTGCGCCTCGCGGAGCGCCCTGCCTTCGCGCGGCAACGCCGGGTCCTCCAGCGCCGGCGGCAGGTCCTCCAGCTTGAACTGAGTGTCGCGAAGCCACTCGGAATAGGGGTTCGCCGCCGCGAGCGCCGACTTGACCTCGTCGTCCTCGATGATCCGGCCCTGCTCGAGATCGATCAGCAGCATCCTGCCGGGCTGGAGCCGCCACTTGCGCGCAATCTTCTCCTCGGGGATCGGCAGCACGCCGCTCTCCGAAGAAAGGATGACCCGGTCGTCGTCGGTGACGAGGAAGCGCGCGGGGCGGAGCCCGTTACGGTCGAGCGTCGCGCCGATCTGCCGCCCATCGGTGAAGGCTACCGCCGCCGGCCCGTCCCACGGCTCCATCAACGCGGCATGATATTCGTAGAAGGCGCGCCGCTCGGCATCCATCTGCTCGTTGCCGGCCCACGCCTCCGGGATCAGCAGCATCACCGCATGCGCCAGCGAATAGCCGCCGGCGACCAGCAGCTCGAGCGCATTGTCGAGGCTCGCGGTGTCCGACTGGCCGTGCGGGATCAGCGGCCACATCTTGTCAAGGTCGGCGCCCAGCAGCGGGCTTTCCAGCGTGCGCCGCCGCGCGTTCATCCAGTTCACGTTGCCGCGCACCGTGTTGATCTCGCCGTTGTGGGCGATGAACCGGTAGGGATGCGCCAGCTTCCAGCTCGGGAAGGTGTTGGTCGAGAAACGCTGGTGGACCAGCGCCAGCGCCGACCTCGTCAGCGGGTTGGTCAGGTCCTTGTAGAAGGTCCCGACCTGTGTTGCGAGCAGCAGCCCCTTGTAGACGATGGTCCGGCTCGAGAAGCTCGGGATGTAGAAGTCCGCCAGTCCGGCGAGGTCCTTCTTTTCCGCCAGTTCCGACAGCGGGTTCTGGGTTTGCTTGCGGATCGTCAGCAGCTTGCGCTCGAACGCGTCCTGGTCGGCGACCCTCGGCCCGCGCGCGACAATCGCCTGGCGGATCACCGGCATCTCGGCGGCGATGGTCGGGCTCATCCCCGTCTTGTCGACCGGCACCTCGCGCCAGCCGAGCAGGATCTGCCCTTCCTTCTCGACGAAGCGCTGGAAACGGGCGACCGCCTCCTCGCGGCTCGCCGTGTCGCGCGGCAGGAAGCACATCGCGACGGCATAGTCACCAAGGGGCGGCAGGGTGGCGCCGACACCCACCGCCCAGTGGCGGAACAGCTCGTCCGGGATCTGGATCAGGCAGCCCGCGCCGTCGCCGATCAGCGGGTCCGCGCCCACCGCGCCGCGATGGTCGAGATTGGCGAGGATCTGCAGCCCGTCGCGGATGATCTCGTTCGACTTCTCGCCCTTGATGTTGGCGATGAAGCCGACGCCGCACGCGTCCTTCTCGTTGCGGGGGTCGTAGAGACCTTGCTTGTCTGGCGCGTTCATGACGTCAGATTCCCGTTTCCAGTTCATAGGCCCGGATCTTGGCCTCCTCGGCCAGGGTCAGGGCGATGTCGTCCAGTCCGTTCAGCAGGCAATGGCGGCGAAACAAGTCCATTCCGAACGAGAAGCGGTCGCCGGCGCCGCTGGTTACTTCCATTTCCTCCAGGTCGACCGTCAGCTTCGTGACCTGCGCAGCCACCAGCAGCCGGTCGACCGCTCCTTGCGGAAGCGCCACCAGGGCGATCCCGTTCTTGGCCGCATTGCCGGAGAAGATGTCGCTGAAGCTAGGCGAAATGATCGCGCGAATGCCAAGGTCGGCAAGCGCCCAGGCGGCATGCTCGCGGCTTGACCCGCAGCCGAAATTGTCGCCCGCGACCAGGATCAGGGCGCCCGCATTGGCGGGGTCGTCGAACGGCTCGCGGATCGTCTCGAAAGCGAAGGCGCCGAGCCCGGTGCGCTTCAGCGTCTTGAGGTGCCGCGCGCCGATGATCACGTCGGTGTCGATGTTGGCGAGCCCGAGCGGAATGGCGCGGCCGGTCACGCGGGTGAATGGCGTCACGACACCAGCTCCCGGACATCGGTCAGCCGCCCGGTCACCGCCGCCGCTGCTGCCATGGCGGGGGAGAGAAGGTGGGTTCGAGCGCCCGGCCCTTGGCGCCCGACGAAGTTGCGGTTGGAGGTGGAGGCACAACGCTCCTGCGGCGGCACCTTGTCGGGGTTCATCGCCAGGCACATCGAGCAGCCCGGCTCGCGCCATTCGAAGCCGGCCTCCATGAAGATCCGGTCGAGTCCTTCCGCCTCGGCCTGGCGCTTGACCAGCCCCGAGCCGGGAACGACCAGCGCCTGCTTGATTGCGGCGGAGCGGCGGCGGCCCTGCAGGACCGCTGCGGCGGCACGAAGGTCCTCGATCCGGCTGTTGGTGCAGCTGCCGATGAACACATGCTCGACCGCGACCTCCTCCATCCGCTGCCCGGCGGAAAGCCCCATGTAGGCGAGCGAGCGCCGAGCGGCCTCGCGCTTGCCCTCGTCCGCAAATTGGTCGGGGTCGGGCACCGCACCGGTGATCGGCACCACGTCCTCGGGGCTGGTGCCCCAGGTGACGTTGGGGGCGATCTCGGAGGCGTCTAGGCGGAGCGAACGGTCGAAGCTTGCGCCCTCGTCGGTCACCAGCGTCCGCCAGCGCTCGACGGCGCGGTCCCAGTCGGGTCCCTTGGGCGACATCGGCCGACCCTGAAGATAGGCGAAGGTTTTCTCGTCGGGCGCGAACAGGCCCGACCGCGCGCCCGCCTCGATCGACATGTTGGCGACTGTCAGCCGTCCCTCAATGCTCATCTCGGCGAACGTCGAGCCGCGATACTCGATTACGTGGCCGGTGCCACCGGCCGTCCCCAGTCGACCGATGATCGCGAGGATCAGATCCTTGGGCGAGACCCCGAAGCCGAGGCTGCCCTCGACCCTGACTTCGAGGGTCCTCGACGGTTTCAGCAGCAGCGTCTGCGTCGCCAGCACATGCTCGACCTCGCTGGTGCCGATGCCGAACGCCAGGGCTCCCAAGGCGCCATGCGCGGCGGTGTGGCTGTCGCCGCAGACCACGGTGGTGCCGGGCAGGGTGAAGCCCTGCTCGGGCCCGACGACATGAACGATGCCCTGCTCGGGCGCGGTTGCGTCGAAATAGGGGATGGCGAAGTCGGCGACGTTCGCCTCCAGTGCGGCGAGCTGCGCAGCGCTGTCCACGTCCTCGACCAGCAGCGGCCCACCGTTGCTGCCGCGCATCCGCGGCGTGGTCGGGACATTGTGGTCGGGCACGGCCAGTGTCAGGTCGGGCCGACGCACCTTGCGCCCTGCCGCGCGCAGCCCCTCGAACGCCTGTGGCGAGGTGACCTCGTGGACGAGGTGCCGGTCGATGTAGACGAGGCAGGTTCCGTCGTCGCGCCTGTCGACGACATGCGCGTCCCAGATCTTCTCGTACAGGGTCCGGGGCGCGGCCATCAGGCGACCCTCCGCTCGCCGGCTTCGGAGCGCGCCAGCTCGAAGCGGAGATTGTCGCGCACCCGCGCACCGAACTCGGAACAGCGGGTGGTCCCTCCGAGGTCGGCGGTGCGGTGCCCCTCCTCGATCGTCCGCTCGAGCGAAACGGTCAGAAGCTGCGCGCATTCGGGCAGCCCCAGCTCGGTCAGCATCATCGCCGCGCTGGCGATCGCGCCCGCCGGGTTGGCGACGTCCTTGCCGGCGAGCGGCGGAGCGGAGCCGTGGATCGGCTCGAACAGCCCCGGCCCGTCGCCGCCGACGCTGGCCGATCCGAGCAGCCCGATCGAGCCGCCGATCACCGACAGCTCGTCGGACAGGATGTCGCCGAACAGGTTCTCGGTCAGGATGACGTCGAAGTCGCGCGGGCGAGTGACCAGCGCCATGGCCGCGGCGTCGACATAAAGGTGGCTGAGCTCGACTTCCGGGTAGCCCGCGGCGATCTCGCTCACGACCTTGCGCCACAGCTTCGACGTCGCCAGCACGTTCGCCTTGTCGACCGAGCAGAGCTTGCGCCGGCGGCCGCGCGCCGCGTGAAAGGCGATGTGCGCGATCCGCTCGATCTCGGGGCGGCTATAGGAGCAGAGGTCGCTCGCCGCCTCGTCGCTGTAGGTCCGCGCCCCGAAATAGAGGCCGCCGGTCAGCTCGCGCACCACCAGCACGTCGGTCCCTTGCGCGAGGTCGGCGCGGAGCGGGGAGGCGTCCTCCAGCCCCTTGTAGATGCGCGCCGGACGGAGATTGGCGTAGAGCCCGAGCTCGGCCCGGATCCGCAGCAGCCCCGCCTCGGGTCGGATCGGTGCCTCGTCCCACTTGTCGCCGCCGACCGCGCCGAGCAGCACCGCGTTCGCCGCCTTGCACGCCGCCAGCGTCGAGGCGGGCAGCGGATCGCCGTGCGCGTCGATCCCGGCGCCGCCGAAATGATGACCGGTGAAGCGCAGCCCGAGCCCGCGTGCCCGCGACAGCAGCTCGAGGCAGCGCACCGCCTCGGTCGTGACTTCCGGCCCGATCCCGTCGCCGGGAAGGATGACGATGTTGATCATGCCGCCTGGTTGACTCGCGAAGACTGCTGGCTGCGCAGCCGCCGAACCGCGTCGGCGTTGCTCACCGCGTCGAGATAGGCGGACACGCAGCAGGGAAGAATGTCGCGGGCACGGGCGCGGCCCGAGAAGATCTCGCCCGAGACGTCGACGGTGACCTCGACCAGCACCGTCGCGGCCTGCCCGGCGGGTCCTTCGACGTCCTTCTCGGCGGCGAGATACTGCATGTCGACGCTGTCGACCCGCGCCGCGATCCCGAGCACTTGGCTGACCGCGAGGAAGGCGGCGTCGAGCGCGCCCGGGGCCGAGGCGATATCGGTGACCCGCCCGCGTTCGCCATGCTCCAGCTCGACCCGCGCCACCGGCCAGGCGGTCGCCGAGACGGGCGCGCGGATGTCGACCTTGTTCAGCTTCCACAGCGACTGGGGCTTGTGGCTGCTCTGCTCGGCAAGGATGGCGCTCAGCCGGGCGGTGTCGACGGTGCCGACCTCGTCCGCCACCGCCTTGAACGCGACGAAGGCGGCGTTCAGCGCGTCCCCGTCGAGCACATGGCCGAGCTCGCGTGCACGCGCGGCGAGCGCGTGGCGGCCGCTATGCTTTCCGAGCACGATCCCGTCGGTCTGCAGCCCGATGTCCTCCGGCTTCATGATCTCGTAGGTTTCGCGGTTCTGCAGGATGCCGTGCTGGTGGATTCCGCTCTCGTGCGCGAAGGCGTTGGCCCCGACGATCGACTTGTTGCGCGGCGGGGGCGAGTTGGTGATCTGCGCCAGCGTCCGGCTCGCGCTCATGATCCGGGTCGTGTCGATTGCGGTCGCCACCCCGAAGGCGTCGGCCCGGGTGCGCAGCGCCATTACTACGTCCTCGAGCGCGCAATTGCCCGCCCGCTCGCCGATCCCGTTCACCGCGCACTCGATCTGCCGCGCCCCGCCGCGCACCGCCGCCAGGCTGTTGGCGACCGCCATCCCGAGGTCGTCGTGGCAGTGGGTCGAGAAGATCGTCTCGGCCGAACGCTCGACTTGCTCGCCGAGATAGCGGAACAGCTCGCCGATCTCGTCCGGCGTGGTGTAGCCGACCGTGTCGGGAACGTTCAGCGTGGTCGCCCCGGCCGCGGCCGCGACCGACAGCGCCTCGACCAGGAAGTCGCGCTCGGTGCGAATGGCGTCCTCGGGCGAGAACTCGACATCGTCGACGAACTCGCGGGCATAGGCGACGCTGGTGCGGATCGCTTCGAGCACCTCCTCGCGGCTCATGTGCAGCTTGTACTCGCGGTGGAGCGGGCTGGTGCCGAGGAAGACGTGGATCCGCTTGCGCGGCGCGTCGCGCAGCGCGGTGGCCGAGGCGAGGATATCGCCCCGGTGCGCGCGGGACAGCGAGCAGATGATCGGTCCCTCGACCTGCCGTGCGATGTCGGTGATCGACTGCGCATCGCCGGGCGAGGCGGCGGCGAAGCCGGCCTCGATGACGTCGACGCGGAGCGCGGCGATGGCGCGGGCGAGCCGCAGCTTGCCGTCCGGGGTCATCGAAAAGCCCGGGGCCTGCTCCCCGTCGCGCAGCGTGGTGTCGAAGATGAGTACCTGGTCGGTCATGCGGGCTGTCCTGCCGGAGCGGAAATGATCTGGACGGCGGTGACGTCGACGAGCCGCTCGAGCTGCCGCCGGAGCACGTCGAGCTGGCGGCCGGGCCCGCGCGGCTCGACCGCCACGGTCAGTCGCCGTCCCTCGGCGGCGACGTCCCGCAGCTCGAAGCCGCGACGTTCAATCAGCCCGAGCGCACGGATGATCGCGCCTTCGCCGGGCGTGAAGTCGATGTGCAGCGTGCCGCTCACCAGCCCTTCTCCATCATCTCGACGTTAGACTTGTTCGGCGGCACCAGCGGCCAGACATTCTCGCGCGGGTCAATCCGCACATGGCACAGGATGGCGCCGGGCGTGTCGAGCAGGCGGCGGATCGCGCCGTCGACCTCGCTGCGGTGATCGATGGTGAAGGCCTCGATCCCGAACGCGTGCGCGATCTCGGAGAAGTCGGGATTGTCGCTGAGGTCGATCTCCGAGAAATTCTCCTCGAAGAACAGCTCCTGCCACTGACGGACCATGCCGAGCTGGCTGTTGTCAATCAGCACGATTTTCAAGGGCAGGCGGTAGCGACGAACTGTGGCGAGCTCCTGAACGTTCATCATGAAGCTGCCGTCGCCCGACACGGTGATGACGGTCGCCGACGGATCGGCGAGGCAGGCGCCGACACCTGCCGGAACGCCATAGCCCATCGTTCCCAGTCCGGCGCTGGTGAGGTGCGCCTGCGGGCGGCTGAAGCGGCAATGCTGCGCGACCCACATCTGATGCTGGCCGACGTCGCAGGTGAAGATCGCCGCGTCGCCCGCCGCTTCCGACAGCTTGCGCAGCAGGTCCGGGGCATAGATGCCGCTGCCCGGAGCGTCGTAGCGGGGCGCCGACAGCCGCTTCTGCTCCAGACACTCGCCGGTCCAGCCCTCGAGCTCGGCCGGTCGCGCGACCAGCCGGTCGAGGATCGCGGACACGTCGCCGGCGATCCCGACGTCCGCGCTCCGCAGCTTGCCGATCTCCGCTGCGTCGCCGTCGATGTGGATGACGGCGGCGTTGGGCGCGAAGGTGTCGAGCTTGCCGGTGGCACGGTCGTCGAAGCGCGCACCGACGCAGATCAGCAGGTCGCAGTGTTCGACTGCCAGGTTGGCGGCGCGGGTGCCGTGCATCCCCAGCATGCCGAGGAACAGCCGCGCCTCGGTCGGGATGCCGCCCAGCCCCTTCAGGGTCGCGACCGAGGGAATGCCGCTCCGCATCGCGAAGCTGCGCAATGCCCGCTCGGCCCGCGCGATTGCGATCCCACCGCCGAAGTAGAGCAGCGGCGTCCTGGCTTCGGCGATCAGCGCGTTGGCGCGGGCGATCGCCTCCTCGTCCAGCGGCAGCGACGGCTCGGCCGGCGTAGTAAAGTCGGCGGGGACCGCGGCGATCACTCCGACGTCCTTGGGCAGGTCGACCAGCACCGGACCGGGCCGTCCCGAGCGCGCGATGTGGAAGGCTTCGGCGATGATCCGCGGGATGTCCGCGGTCCGGCGGATGACGAAGCTGTGCTTCACGATCGGCAGGGTGATGCCGAAGATGTCGACTTCCTGGAACGCATCGGTGCCCATCAGCGGCGAGCCGACCTGACCGGTGATCGCGACCATCGGCACGCTGTCGAGATAGGCGTTGGCGATCCCCGTGACGAGGTTGGTCGCACCCGGGCCGCTGGTCGCGAGGCACACGCCCGGCCGCCCGGTCACCCGCCCGTAGGCGTCGGCCGCGAGCGCCGCGCCCTGCTCGTGCCGCACGAGAATATGCTGGAGCTGGGTCGAGGCAGTCAGCGCATCGTAGACGGGCATGATCGCCCCGCCCGGATAGCCGAACAGATGCGTCACGCCCTCCCGCTCGAGCGCCTGAACGAGGAGGCGCGCGCCGGGCACCGGCTGCGGCTCGTTCGTCGGCAGGGCCCGGGCGGGTTGCGACACCGGATCAGGCCGCTTCGCTTTGCGGCTGGCTCTGCAGCCAGGCCATGTGGGTGCGCAGGCGGGCGCCGACCTTCTCGATCGGCTGCTCCAGATCCTCCTTCCACATCCGCTCATACTCGGGCTTGCCGGCTTCGTTCTCGGCTACCCACTGGCGCGCGAAATTGCCGTTCTGGATGTCGGTTAGCACCTCCTTCATCCGCGCCCTGGTCTCGTCATTGATGACCCGTGGGCCGGAGACGAAGTCGCCGTACTTGGCGGTTTCGGACACGAAGTGGAGCATCTTGGCGAAGCCGCCCTCGTACATGAGGTCGACGATCAGCTTGAGTTCGTGGAGGCACTCGAAATAGGCGACCTCGGGCTTGTAGCCGGCATCGACCAGCGTCTTGAAGCCGCTTGCGACCAGCTCGGTCGCACCGCCGCACAGCACGGCCTGTTCGCCGAACAAGTCGGTTTCGGTTTCCTCGCGGAAGCTCGTCTCGATCGCCCCGGCGGTCGTCCCGCCATTGCCCGCGCAATAGGCGAGCGCCTTGGCCCGCGCGGTCCCGGTCGCGTCCTGGTGCACCGCGAACAGCGAGGGGACGCCGCGACCGATCTCATATTCGCGGCGGACGAGGTCGCCCGGCCCCTTGGGCGCGACCAGCACCACGTCGATGTCGCCGCGCGGGACGATCTGTTCGTAGATGACCGAGAAGCCGTGCGCGACGAGCAACGCCGCGCCCTTGCGCAGGTTGGGCTCGATCTCGCTCGCATAGACTTCGCGGTGGGTCATGTCGGGGGTGAGCAGCGCGACGAGGTCGGCCTGCTGGGCCGCCTCGGCGACGGGCACCACCGAAAAGCCGTCGGCTTTCGCCTGGCGCTCGGCCTTGCCGCCGGCCCGCGCACCGACGACCACGTCATAGCCGCTGTCGCGCAGGTTGCGGGCATGGGCGCGGCCCTGGCTGCCATAGCCGACCACCGCGATGATCGCGCCGCGCAGCGCGCTGTGGTCGACGTCGCTGTTGGTGAAAATCCGTTCCACTAGGGTCTCCTGATCGCTGCCGTCTCGTACGCAAAAGAAAACCCCCGCTCCGGGTGGGGAGCGGGGGCCTGGATCCTGGTCCTTTTCGGACCTTGTCAGTGCCTCGGGCCGCTCCCGCCAATTCGGCGAGTAAGTACGAAGAGGGTAAGCTCGTCGGCGATGGTCGCCGACGTCATGATCGCAGGAATATGGTCGATGCCGCGCTTCATGTTCCAACCCCTTGGGACGACCAATTGGGATCCCATTGGCAACGGCTTATGATGCAAGGTTTGCCCATCCGCAAGCCGGTTTCTTCTTGAACCAGTCGATTTTCATCATAGAAGGTCGCGGCGGCGAGCTGGCCCGCTGGCTCGATTGTATCCTGAAATTGACAAACGGGGACAAGATGACTGAGCAGCAGCGCCCTTCGCGCGAGATGGTCGACGGCGCGGCGCGGGCGCCCGCTCGGGCAATGCTCCACGCGGCGGGGTTCAGCGACAATCGGCTGGCCAAGCCGCTGGTCGCGGTCGTCCACAGCTATTCCAACGTGACCCCCTGCAACATGCATCTGCGCGATTTGGCGGCCCATGCGATGCGCGGGATCGAGGAGGCGGGCGGTACCGCCATCGAGTTCAACACGATTGTCGTCACCGACGGCATCGCGATGGGCACGCGCGGCATGCGCGCCAGCCTGATGAGCCGGGAGGTGATCGCCGACAGCGCCGAACTCGCGGTGCGCGGCCACAGCCTGGACGCGGTCTGCTTTCTCGTCGGCTGTGACAAGACGATCCCCGCCGCCGCAATGGCCGCGGCCCGCCTCGATCTCCCCAGCGTCATCCTCTACGGCGGCTCGATCATGCCCGGCCGGCTCGGTGATCAGGCGCTCACCATCCAGGACGTGTTCGAGGCGGTCGGCGCCTATTCCGCAGGCACCATTGATCAGCAGCGGCTCGACGCCGTCACCAACCACGCCTGCCCCGGCGCCGGCGCCTGTGGCGGTCAGTTCACCGCCAACACCATGGCGCTGGCGATGAGCTTTCTAGGCTTTTCCCCGATGGGCCTCAACGACATTCCCGCCGTCCACCCCGACAAGCCGCGTGCCGCCTACGAGGCAGGGCGCTTCGCGGTCGAAGCGCTCAGAAATGGGCGCACCGCGCGCAGCCTCATCACCGCGACCAGCCTGCGTAACGCCGCCGTGGCGGGAACCGCGACCGCCGGATCCACCAACCTCATTCTCCATCTACTGGCGATCGCCCGCGAGGCCGGCGTCCCGCAAAGCGAATTCTCGATCGACCTGTTCGACGACGTGTCGCGCGCCACACCGGTGATCGCCGACCTGAAGCCCGGCGGCCGCTACATGGCGCCGGACATGAGCGCGGCCGGCGGGACCCGTCTGCTCGGCCGGCGGCTGATGGAGGCCGGGCTGATCGCCGATGCGCCGACCGTCACCGGCCGCTCTTTGTACGAGCTGTTCGAAGGCGCCCGCGAGACCGAGGGCCAGGATGTGATCGTCACCGCCGACAGCCCGGTTAAAGACCGCGGCGGGTTCGGCATCTGCTACGGCAATCTCGCTCCCGAGGGCTGCGTGGTGAAGCTTGCCGGCCACGGCAAGCTGCGCTTCGAGGGCCCGGCCAAGGTGTTCGACGGCGAGGAGGCGAGCTTCGACGCGCTGACCGCCGGCGAGATTCGGCCCGGCGACGTGATGGTCATTCGCGGCGAAGGGCCGGTCGGCGGGCCCGGCATGCGCGAGATGCTCTCGGTCACGGCCGCGTTGCAGGGTCGCGGGCTCGGCGACAGCGTCGCGCTGATCACCGACGGCCGCTTCTCGGGCGCGACCTATGGCTTCATGGTCGGGCACATCGCGCCGGAGGCGGCGCGAGGCGGTCCTATCGCGCGGCTCAGGACCGGCGACCGGATCGTCATCGATGTGGAGCGGCGGGTGGTGGAAACCGATGCCGACCTCGCTCGCCGACCTGCGCCGAGCTGGGCCCCGTCACGCGAAAGCAGCGGCGCCTTCGCCAAATATGCCGCCTTGGTCGGTTCCGCTTCGCACGGAGCGGTCACCGTCCCCGGACTCGACTGAGTTCGCGGGGAGAGCGGGGATCCGGACCGCCAGGGTCCGGGTCCGCCCGCAACGGCTTACTGACCCAGCGCGTTGCCCGCGTTGTTGAAGGTCGTGCTGAGCTTGCCACCGATCGAACTCATGGCGCCGATAGCGGCCACCGCGATGAGGGCGGCGATCAGGCCATATTCGATCGCGGTAGCGCCTTCGCTGTCGCGGATCAGGCGATTAAGGTTACGCAGGTCACACTCCGTATCCGTTCTGGATGCGGACGAAATGCGTTCGGCTGGTAAAGAAAAGATGATTGTCGGCGACAAAGACAGTTCTTTGGCCGATGCTTGTAAGTAAGCTGTCAGACTGCGCAAGTTCCGTCAAGCTGTTTACTTGCGACTTGTTTGCGCGATCTTGCCGGGGGTCGCTGCGGCGTCGACCCTTGGGCCTGTTGCCTCTCCGCGCGCAATCGCGCAGGAGGCGGCCATGCTCAGCCTCGACACGATCCGCCATGACCGCGCTGCCGTCGAGCATGCGATCAAGGTCAAGAACGTCGACCTCGATCTCGACGCGCTGCTTGCGCTCGACGGGGAGGCCAAGGCGCTCAAGACCGAGATCGACGGGTTGCGCGCGGAACGCAACGCCATCAGCGCGGGCTTCAAGAGCGCCGCGCCCGAGGAGAAGGCCGAGCTCGGCCGCCGCGCCAAGGAAGCCGGGGCACAGGCTTCGGCGCTCGAGGAGCAGCTGGGCGCGAAACAGTCGGCGCTCGGCGCGCTGATGCTCCGGCTGCCCGGCCTGCCCTTTCCCGGCGCGCCGGTCGGGCCGGACGAAAGCTTCAACACCGTCGTCCGCCGGGAAGGCCGGGTCCCCGAATTTGGCTTCGAGCCGCTCGATCATGTCGCGCTGATCGAGAAGAACGGCTGGGGCGACCTCAGCCGGATCGTCCAGGTCGCCGGCTCGCGCACCTACTGCCTCAAGGGCCGGCTGGCGCTGCTCGAGGGCGTGCTGATGAACTGGGCGCTGTCCCAGATTGCCGAGGCCGGCTTCACCCCGATCACCGTCCCCGCGATCGCCCGCGAACAGGCCTTCCTCAACCAGGGCCAGTTCCCCGGCCATGTCGAGGAAACCTACGCCCTCCCCAACGACGACGCCTATCTCGCGGGCACCGCCGAGGTCGCGCTCACCTCGCTCCACTCGGGCGAGATCATCCCGCACGACCAGCTGCCCGTGCTCTACGCCGGCTATTCGCCCTGCTTCCGCCGCGAGGCCGGGAGCGCCGGCCGCGACGTCCGCGGGCTGCTCCGGGTGCACCAGTTCCTCAAGGTCGAGCAGTACGTCATCTGCGAGGCCGACGAGGCCCAATCCGCCGATTGGCACGCCCGGCTGCTCGGGCTCGCCGAACAGCTTCTGACAGGCCTCGAGATCCCCTATCAAGTGATCGAGACCTCGACCGGCGACATGGGCCTCGGCAAGTACCGGATGAACGATATCGAGAGCTGGGTTCCGAGCCTCGGTAAATATCGCGAGACCCACAGCTGCTCGACGCTGCACGACTGGCAGGCGCGCCGCGCGAACCTCCGCTACCGCGGCGCCGACGGCAAGGTCCGCTTCGCCCACACGCTCAACAACACCGCGCTGGCCAGCCCGCGGATCCTCGTCCCGCTGCTGGAGAACCATCAGACCGAGGACGGACGGGTGCGGCTGCCGGCGGCGCTCCGCCCGCTGATGGGCGGCGGGGAATGGCTCTGATCCACCCGGACGAGCGGCCGCCTTCGCTGCTTCGCCGCAGCGGCGAGGTGGCGCAGCTCTGGCCGCGGCTGTTGCGCAGCTTCGGCCATCTCCAGCCGCGCGGGCCGCTCGACGGCGACCCGGTGCTGGTGATCCCCGGCTTCCTCGCCACCGACCGCACCACGATGGAACTGCGCCGGGCGCTCGCCGAAGCTGGTTATCGCGTCTATCCGTGGAAACTCGGGCTCAATCGCGGCGCGCACAAGGACATCGTCCGCCATCTCCGCCAACGGCTGGAGGAGGTGCACGACGGCCGCCCCGTGCTGCTGGTCGGCTGGAGCCTCGGCGGGGTGTTCGCGCGCGAGCTGGCGCGCGAGGTGCCGAGCCGCGTCCGCGCGGTGGTCACGCTGGGCTCGCCCTTCTCGGGAACGCCCTACATGACCAACGTGTGGAAGCTCTACGAGCGGATCGCCGGGCACAAGGTGGACGCGCCGCCGATCCCGCACCACCCGCACAAGCCGCCGGTGCCCGCGCTGGCGCTATGGTCACGGCAGGACGGGATCGTCGCGCCGCGCGCCGCACGCGGGCTGCCTGACGAGAGCGACGCGGCGGTCGAGCTGCGCTGCAGCCACATGGCATTCGGCGTCGGCGCGCGCGCCACGCGCGAGGCGGTGCGCGCGATCGATCGCTTCCTCGCCGAGCAGGAGGGAGCCGCGGCAAGCAGCAAGCGTTCGGTCGGGGCAGGCAAGGAGCGAAGCTGATGCGGAATTGGGCGGCGATGATGGCGACGATGCTGATGCTGGCCGGGTGCGGGCAGGGGCAGTCGGGGCCGCCGGCCAACCAGGCCGCCGCCGAGCCCAAGGTGCTCGTGCGCTCGGAAGGGCAGAACCAGCTTCACCGGCTCAGCGAGATCGACCGTACGATCGGGCTCAAGCGCGCGATCTACGACAGCGGAAGCAGCTGCCGGCGGATTACCAAGTCGGGCTTCGTGACTCAGTATCACAAGCTGGACATGTGGACGGCAAGCTGCGCCGACGGGCGCGATTGGGCGATCTTCGTCGGTGCCGACGATAGCGCCCAGGTGCGGCCCTGCGCGGATCTTCCGAAGCTCGGGCTGCCGGCCTGCACCATCGCGGCCGTGGATCCGTTCGCGCCCAAAAAGGGCTGATCGGGCGGCGCTACGCCTCGCGCCTCAGCAGGCGCGGGTGGTCTTGATCGAGCCATCCTTGCCGTGCTCGACCGTCTTGGAGCAGGAGCCTTCCTTTGACTCCTCCCGCCAGCTGCCGTCGCTGTTGTCGGTGCGACGGACGTCGGTCGCCTTGCGCACGACCTGGCCGTCCTTCACTTCCCAGTTGAAGGCAGCCTTGGCGGGCGGCGGAGCGGATTGGGCAAGCGCCGGCTGCACGACCACGGTCGTCAGCGCCAGCGCGGACATCAGCGAACGGGCAATCATGTTCATCCTCACCCTTCCCATATAGGAAGCGCGCCTTGAACCTTCAATGAAGGTCGCCGGGATGAACGGGGTCGTCCCGCAGGGGGACGGCGGCGCGTCAGCCCTGGCGGGCCTTGAAGCGACGGTTCGTCTTGTTGATCACGTAGATGCGGCCACGACGGCGGATCACGCGGTTGTCCCGGTGACGATCCTTCAGCGACTTCAACGAATTGCGAATCTTCATGACCGGGTGACCCGTCTTTTCTTTCTGATTGTCGGCTTGTCGAGCCGAAAGCTCGCGCGGCCCCTATGGGAGAGCCGCGCCCGAGTCAAGCTAGCGGGCGGCTCTCGGCTGCCCCGGAGCGAAGCTGTCGCCGAAGAAATCGCCCTGGTACCAGCGCGGCCGCTCCGCCGCGTCGGCGAGGTCGCGCGAGATCCGGTAGTTGAGCTCGGCATATTTGGCGAGCTGGTCCCAGCGGATGGGCTGCAACAGATTGTCGCGCGGCGAGTGGTAGACGTTCTTCAGGAAGTTCTGCCACACCGGCTGGCCGCCGTTCGACCAGCCGGTCATCAGCAGGATCGCCGGCACCCCGCGCAGCACGAAGCGGTAATGGTCGGAGCGGACGAAGATGCTCTCCTCGGGCATCGGGTCCCTGGCGACCGCGATCCCCATCGACGCGCCGGCCCTGGCGACCACCTTGGCCACCGTGCTGTGCTCGGCGCCGAACGGGATCACGTCGGTGAAGTCGTAGAGCGGCAGCGGCATGTCGAGGTCGACCAGCGCGGCGATCCGCTCGGCGGCGACCGTCGGGTGGGCGGCGAAATAGTCGGCGCCGAGCAGCCCCTTCTCCTCGCCGGTATTGGCGATGAACATGACCGAGCGGCGCGGCCGCCGGCCCGAGGCGGTGAAGCTGCGCGCGGTCTCCAGCATGGTCGCCACGCCCGCCGCATTGTCGAGCGCGCCGTTGTTGACCGCATGCTCGCCCGGCTTGGGGTCGGGACGCATGCCGAGATGGTCGAGGTGCCCCATCAGCACCACATATTCGCCGCGCAGCGCGGGATCGCTTCCGGGGAGGACGCCGATCACCTCGGGACTGGTGAAATCGCGCCAGCTGCTCGTGCGGCTGATGCGCAGCTTGCCGGGAAGCGCGAAGCCGGCCGGGCGCGCGCCCTTGCGGGCGGCCTCGGCGAGCAGCTGGGCATAGCTGCGGCTCGCGCCGGCGAAGAGCTTCGAGGCGCCCGTGCCGGTCATGCTGGCGGTGACCCGCAGCGAGGCGGGAACGCCGCCGTTGCGCCCGGCCGTGTCGACCCAGTTGGTGACGGGTCGCGGCGCGCCGGCGCTACGCTGGCGCGCGCTCGGCTCGACCTGGGCGGGGATGGTGACTAGCCCGAGTGCTCCGGCTTTCGCAGCCATCTGCGCCTTATAGGAGCCGAGATGCGCGGCAATTTCGGTGTTGAGGCCATCGGGCGTGCCGTCGAGCGCGACGGCGATCTTTCCCGTGAGATCGAGACCGCGGTAATCGGTGACCCCGATCTGTGGCGCGTCGATCCCGTAGCCGACGAACACCAGCGGCGCGGTGACGTCCTGCTGCTGCTGGACGATGCTCGGGCGGACGCTGATGTCCTGGCCGATCGCCAGCGGCTGGCCGTTGAGCCAGGCCGCGGCGGGGCCGTTCAGCGAAGCGGTGCGCAGCGGCACCCGCTGGAACCAGCCGCCGTTCTCGCCGCCGGGCTGCAGCCCCAGCGCCTGGAACTGGCTGGCGACATAGGCCGCGGCGATCTCGTGCCCGCGCGAGCCGGTGTCGCGGCCTTCGAGCAGGTCGTCGGCGAGGAACTGAACCGTGGCATGGACGCGGTTCGCGGCCGCGGAATCGACGGCCATGGTAGCGGGCGAGGCGGCGCCGATCGTCAGCAGGCCGCCCAGCGCCACCGCGCAACGCTTGAACATCATCAGGCTTGGCTCTCCTCGAGCAGTTTCTTTTCCCATCGCAGCGCGTCGGCGATGATCTGCTCGACATCGTTGCGCTTCGGCCGCCAGCTGGTCTGGCTCTGCAGCCCGCTGCTGTCGGCGACCAGCTGCGGCGGGTCGCCGGCGCGGCGGGGACCCATCTCGCGCGGAACCGGCGTGCCGTTCACCCGGTCGAGCGCGTCGAGCATCTCGAGCACCGAGAATCCCTTGCCGTAGCCGCAATTGTGGATCCTGCTGGTGGCCGGGTCGGCGAGCAGTGCCTCGAGCACCGCGACATGGGCGTCGGCGAGGTCGGCAACATGGATATAGTCGCGGATGCAGGTGCCGTCCGGGGTCGGATAGTCGGTGCCGAACACCTGCACCTTGTCGCGCTTGCCCACCGCCGCCTCGCAGGCGACCTTGAGCAGGTGGGTCGCGCCCTTGCCGCGCTGGCCCGAGCGCCCCTGGGGATCGGCCCCGGCGACGTTGAAGTAGCGCAAGGCCGCATAACTGAAGCCCGGCGTCGCCGGCGCGATGTCGGCGAGCATCCGCTCGGTCATCAGCTTGGAGGCGCCATAGGGATTGATCGGCAGCAGCGGGTCGCTCTCGACGATCGGCACCCGCTCCGCCGCGCCGTACACCGCCGCGGTCGAGGAGAAGACGAGGTGCGGCACGCCCGCCTCGATCGCCGAGCGGATCAGCGACAGCGAGGCGGCGCTGTTGTTGGAATAATATTTGATCGGGTCGGTGACCGATTCCGGCACCACGATCGAGCCGGCGAAATGCATGATCGCGCCGACACCCTTGTCCCGCAGCAGCGGGTCGGTGACCGATCGGTCGCCCACGTCGCCGACCACCAGCTCGACATCGGCTGGAATTGCCTCGCGGGTGCCGTTCGACAGGTCGTCGAGGACGATCACCGGGTAACCGGAATCGCGCAGCGCGAGGACAGCGTGACTGCCGATGTAACCGGCGCCGCCGGTGACGAGGACGAGAGGCTTGGTGCTGGGCATGGGGCTCCGGGGGCGTAAGGGGGCGGGGCGGACAAGGCGAGTGCCGTTGATCGAATCGGCGAACGGCCGAGTGGCACGGTCCGGCGCGGACCTCAAATCGGAGCGCGCGCCGGCGACCGGCAAACCCGGTTGTAATACAGGGTTTCGCCTGCTGAACTCGGCGGCGAGCCGCGGCGCGGGGCTCCGGCACTCCGTCCAGCGTTCAAGGTTGCGCCGAGTGGCTCCGACGGTGTGACCATTGGGACCATTCGCGCATTTAATCCCATGGAAACAATGCCTTTCCGATCAGCACGAAAGGTCGCACCGAGACGCTCTTCGCTGCCGCTCGCGCGCCTTTTCCGCCGCCGCACTAGCCGCGCGGGGCCGGCGGCACTATCAGGCGCGGCATTCGGCCAGATTCAGGTGATCAGCATCCAATGACAGCGACGATTTCGAGCAGCTTCGACGCGGGCAACATCCGCGTGGTGGGGCAGGACGGAGACCGGTTCGAGCTGGAGATCGTAAAGGACGCGCACAGCGACTTCTACCAGTGGTTCTTCTTCAAGCTCTCGGGTGCCGCGGGCCGCGCGGTCGAACTGCGCATCACCAACTGCGCCGGCTCGGCCTATCCGCTCGGCTGGCCCGACTATAAGACGTGCCTCTCGCTCGACCGCGAGGAGTGGGTCCGCGTCGCCGACACCAGCTATGACAATGGCACACTGACCATCCGCTTCAGGCCCGAGAGCGACTGCGTCTGGCTCGCCTATTTCGCCCCCTACTCGATGGAGCGTCACCATGATCTGGTCGCCTCGCTCGCGAGCCTTGCGGGCGTCCGCTACCGCAGCCTCGGCCAGAGCCTCGACGGGCAGGACATCGACTGCCTGACCATCGGCGAGGGCGCCACCACCGTCTGGCTCTATGCCCGCCAGCATCCCGGCGAAAGCATGGCCGAATGGTGGATGGAAGGCGCGCTCGAGAAGCTCGTCGACCCCGATGATCCGGTCGCCCGGGTCCTCCGCGGCGACTGCACCTTTCACGTCGTCCCAAACATGAACCCCGACGGCTCGCGCCGCGGCCACCTGCGGACCAACGCCGCCGGCGTCAACCTCAACCGCGAATGGCATGCGCCTTCGGCCGAGAAGAGCCCCGAGGTTCTCCACGTCCGGAATGCGATGGATGCCGACAAGCCGGTGTTCGCGATGGACGTCCATGGCGACGAGGCGATCCCCGCCAACTTCCTCGCCGGCTTCGAGGGAATCCCGTCGCTCAAGCCTCGCCAGACAGACCTGTTCAACCGTTACAGCGATGCGCTCGAGAGGATCTCGCCCGACTTCCAGACCCGCCAAGGCTACGAACTGGCCGCGCCCGGCCAGGCCAACATGTCGATGTCGACCACCCAGCTCGCCGAGCGCTACGGCTGCGTGTCGATGACGCTGGAAATGCCGTTCAAGGACAACAGCGACCTTCCCGACCCGCTCTACGGCTGGTCGGCCGAACGCTCCAAGCATCTCGGCCGCGCTTGCCTCGATGCGCTCCACGCCATCCTTCCCGAGCTCCAGAAGAAGGGCTGACCGTGCCGACCCTCGTCCTGCTCCGCCACGGCCAGTCGCAGTGGAACCTCGAGAACCGCTTCACCGGCTGGTGGGACGTCGATCTCACCCCCGCCGGCGAGGCGGAAGCGCGCGCCGCCGGCCGGCTGCTCGCCGAAAAGGGCTTCGACTTCGACCGTTGCTTCACCAGCTTCCAACGCCGGGCGATCCGCACGCTCCATCTCGCGCTGGAGGAGATGAACCGGCTGTGGCTGCCCGAGACCAAGGACTGGCGGCTGAACGAGCGGCATTATGGCGGCCTGACCGGGCTCAACAAGCAGGAGATGATCGACAAGGTCGGCGAGGCGCAAGTCAAGATCTGGCGCCGCAGCTTCGACATCCCGCCGCCCGAGCTGGCCGATGACAGTCCCTATGCGCTGGTCGGGGACCGCCGCTATGACGGCATCGCCATTCCTTCGACCGAGAGCCTCAAGGACACGATCGCGCGCGTTCTCCCCTACTATGAGGCCGAGATCGCCCCGGCGCTTCGGACCGGCGAGCGGCTGCTGATCGCCGCGCATGGCAATTCGCTCCGCGCACTCGAGAAGCATCTCTCCAACATCGACGATGACGAGATCGTCGGTCTGGAGATCCCGACCGGTCAGCCGATCGTCTACGAGCTCAGCGACGATCTCGCGGTCCGCGACCGCTATTACCTGAGCGAGAGCTAGTCGATCGCGGCAGCGTCAGGCCGCCGCCTTCTCCTCGTACATCGCTTGGTCGGCCCGGGCGATCACGGCGTGGGCGGTGTCGCCGTCCTCGATGACCGCGATCCCAATGCAGACGCTCAACGGGATGGCCGAGCCGTCATGGTTGAAGTCGGCGCCCGCGACGCGGTCGATCAGCCGGGCTGCCGTTTCCTCCGCCGCCGGGCGATCGGCATGGTCGAGCAGCACCGCGAACTCGTCACCGCCGAAGCGGGCAACCACGTCGCTCTGCCGCAGCCCGCTGGTCAGCAGCTCGGCGACGTGCAGCAGCGCGGCGTCGCCGGCGGGATGCCCGAAGCTGTCGTTGATCAGCTTGAGCCCGTCGAGATCGATGAACAGCACCGCCGCGGGATCGCCATAGCGCTGGACTCGGGCGATCAGCTGGCCGAGCTGGCGGGTGAAGCCGCGTCGGTTCGGCAGCGGAGTCAGCGAATCGTGGTGGGCGAGTCGGTCCAGCTCCTCGATCCGGCGCTCTAGGCGTGCCACCTCGCCGCGCAGGCGGGCAAGCTCAGCCTGCAGCGTGGCGGGATCCGACAGGGTCGCGTCGACATCGATCATGATTGAGCCCCAACACTCGTCCGAGTCTCATAACCGAATCGGAGCAGCAGTGGGAGTCGTCGCGTGCGTTGCGTGCGGCTGCCAGCGCCTTTAAGGCGCGGCTTTGAGCGACATGGGGTAGTCATGGACTCTGGGGCACTGGTCGGGATCATCATGGGCTCGACTTCCGACTGGGATACGATGCGGCACGCCGCGGAAATTCTCTCAACGCTTCAAGTCGCTTATGAGACGAAGGTGGTATCGGCGCACCGGACTCCAGACCGGTTGTACCGTTATGCAACAGGCGCCAGAGACCGCGGAATTCGCGTGATCGTCGCCGGCGCCGGCGGTGCGGCGCACCTCCCAGGCATGGCGGCGGCGATGACCGAGCTGCCGGTCCTCGGGGTTCCGGTCGAGAGCAAGGCGCTATCGGGCATGGATAGCCTCCTCTCGATCGTCCAGATGCCTGGCGGCGTTCCAGTCGGCACGCTTGCCATCGGCAAGGCCGGGGCGATCAACGCCGGCCTGCTCGCCGCCTCGATCCTCGCTCTCGGCGACGAGGCGCTCGCCGGCCGGCTCGCCGCGTGGCGCAAGGCGCAGACCGACGGCGTGGCCAACGCACCCGAATGATCGGACCGGGCGCCACCATCGGGATCATCGGCGGTGGCCAGCTCGGCCGGATGATCGCCATGAGCGCGGCGCAGCTCGGCTACCGCTGTCACATCTTCGCCCCCGATCCGCAGCCGGTCGCCGGCGAGATCGCGGCGGTGGTGACCCGCGGGGCTTATGACGACCGCGCCGCGCTCGAGCAATTCGGGGCGGCCTGCGACATCGTCACCTACGAGTTCGAGAATGTGCCGGTCGAGCCGCTTGCGGTGCTCGGGGACAAGCTCCGTCCCGGCGTAAAGAGCCTGGCGGTGGCGCAGGACCGTGCGGCGGAGAAGCAGTTCATCGAGCGCTGCGGAGCAATCGTCGCGCCTTGGTGCCCGATCGACTGCGCCGCCGACGTCGAGACCGCGATCGAAGCCCTTGCGCTTCCGCTTGTGCTCAAGACCCGTCGGCTCGGCTACGACGGCAAGGGGCAGGCCTGGGTTCGCTCCCCTTCGGAGGCGGCTGAAGCATGGGAGGCGATCGGCGCCCAGCCCGCGGTGGCCGAGGCGGCGGTCGAGTTCGCGGCGGAGTTCTCGCTGGTCCTCGCCCGAAGCATCGACGGCGAGGTCCGCTTCTGGGACGCCCCGCGCAACGAGCATCACGAAGGCATCCTGCGCCGCTCGACGGTTCCGGCGGGGCCGCTCGTCGAGCCCCATGTGCAAGCCGCGAAGGCGATGGCGAGCCGGATTGCCGAGGCGCTCGGCCATGTCGGCGTGCTCACCACCGAATTCTTCGCCTGTGCCGACGGGCCGCTGGTCAACGAAATCGCCCCGCGCGTGCACAACAGCGGTCACTGGACGATCGAGGGCGCAGCGACTTCGCAGTTCGAGCAGCATGTCCGCGCAATCTGCGGCCTGCCGCTGGGCAGCACGGCGGTAAGGTCGCCGCGGATCGCGATGGACAATTTGATCGGCGACGACGCGCTGGCCTGGCGCGAGCTCCTCGCCGAGCCGGGTGCCGCGCTCCACCTCTACGGCAAGGGCGAGCCTCGCCCCGGCCGCAAGATGGGCCACGTCACCCGCCTCGGCTGAGCCTCACGGCGCCGCGACTGTCTCAACCGGCAATCCGACCTTGGCGAGCTGCGGGCGGACCTTCGCCGCGTCGCCAACCACGACCCACACGAACCCGCTCGGATCGAGCGCGCCCTTGAGCGCGGCGTCGAGGCTGGTCCGGGTCTGGGCGCGATACTTGTCGGCGAGCAGCTCGTAATAGTTGTCGGGCCGTCCGTAGAGCGCGTTGCTCTGCATTGCCGAGAGAACGTCGGCGCCGGTCTCGAACTCGCCCGGCAGCTGGCCGGACAGGTTGGTGACGGTGCGCTCCAGCTCGGTCTGGGTGACGCCTTGACCACCGAGGAAGGCGCGGATGTCGGAGCGGAGCGCGGCGAGGCTGTCGCCGGTGCGATCGGCCTGAACCGGCGCGTTGACCAGATAGGGGACGGCCTGCTGGGTCAGCTGGGCACGGCCCGAGACGCCGTAGGACCAGCCCTTGCTTTCGCGCAGGTCCATGTTGATGCGCGACAGGAAGTTGCCGCCGAGCACGTCGTTGGCGCTGGTCAGCGCGACGATGTCGCTGCGGGGATCGACCGGCGTCACCTGGCCGCCGAGGATCACCGACTGTGGCGAACCCGGGCGATCGATCAGCACCACCCGCTCGGCCGCTGGGCGCGGCTGGCGGTTGCCGAACTGCTTGGTCCCGAGCGGCACGCCCGCCGCCGCGCGCCAGCTGCCGAAGCGCTGCTCAAGCAGCGGCTGAACCTCGGCAAGCGGGAGGCTGGAGACCACGAAGATGCGCAGATTGTCGGGCCGGATCCAGCGCTGCTGGAAGCCGACGATGTCGTCACGGGTGAAGCGCTGGACCGCCGCGGGATCGCCGAGACTGGTCGTCGCATAGGGATAGTCGGCGCCATAGAGCAGCGGCGGCAGCGCGCGCGAGGCGATGCCGTTGGGCTCCTTCTGGGCCTGCGCGATCGCAGTCTGGGTGGTCACCCGTAGCCGCTCGATGTCGGCGGGGTTGAAGTCGGGCCGCTGCAGGACGTCGGCGACGAGATCCAGCGTCGGCGCCAGATTGGCCGACAGCGCCGACATGGTCAGCGTGGATCGGTCGGCGCTGCCGCCGATCGAGATCTCCGAGCCGAGGCTCTCCTTCGCCTCGGCGATCTGCTGCGACGACCGACCCGCCGCGCCTTCGTCCAAAAGGCTGATCGCGAGGTTCTGCAGACCGCGCCGGGCGGGAGCGTCGGCCGCGTAGCCGGCGTCGAAGGAGAAGGCCATCAGCGTCTGCGGGACGGCGCTCCGCTGGGCATAGTCGACCTGCACCCCGTTCGCGAGGCGGACGTGCTGGATCGCCGGGAAGTCGAGCGCGACCTGCGCGCCGACCGGTGGGATGGTCCGCTTGACCTTGGGTGTGACGATGTCGGCCGCGGTCTTCTGCGGCTTGAACGCGGTCTCCTCGTAGGGCGGCCGATCGCCCGGCTCAAGCCGGATGGTAAGCGGCGGGCGCGACAGCCACTGCTGCATCGCCGCGCGCACCGTTGCCGGGGTCAGCGCGGCATAGCTGTCGAGCGAACGCTTGTAGAAATTGCTGTCGCCGGCGAACACCTGGCCCTCGGCCAGAGCCACCGCCTTGCCCTCGAAGCCGCCGACCTGCTCCAGCCCCTTGATCCGCCCCGCGACTTCGTCGGTGGCGGCGCGGCGGACCTCGGCGTCGGTCGGCCCATTGGCGATGTAATCGGCCATGATCTCGTTGAGCCGCCGCTCCACCAGCGCCGGATCGACGCCCGGCTTCACCGTTGCGGAGACTTCAAAGACGCCGATCCGCTGGAACGGCTGGAGCTCGGCGGAGACCGACACCGCGATCTTCTCGTCGCGGACAAGGATGCGGTCGAGGCGCGAGCTGGCAAGCCCGCCGAGGACCGAGGCACCGATATCGAGCGCTGCGAGTTGCGGCGAGAGCATGCCCGGGACCGCCCAATCCTTCTGGATCTGGGTCGCCGCGACCCGGTCCTTCATTACGATCGTCTTCGCCGCGGGAAGCGTCGGGACGTCGGCTGCGGCGGGCGTGTTGACCGGACCCCGCTTGATCGGCCCGAAATATTTCTCGACCAGCGGCCGTGCCTCGGCCGCGGTCACGTCGCCGGCGAGGACGAGCGTGGCATTGTTCGGCGCGTAATTGTCGATGAACCATTTCTTGACGTCGGCGAGGCTGGCGGCGTCGAGGTCGGCCATCGAGCCAATCGTCTCGTGATGATAGGGGTGGCCCTCCGGGAACAGGGTTCCGTAGACCTCGTAGCTGACCAGGCCGCCCGGCCGGTTGTCGCCCTGGCGCTTTTCGTTCTGAACGACGCTGCGCTGGTTATCGAGCTTCTTGTGGTCGATCGCGCCAAGCAGATAGCCCATGCGGTCGCTTTCCATGAACAGCGCCCGCTCAAGCGCCGCCTTGGGCACTGTCTCGAAATAGTTGGTGCGATCGAACCAAGTGGTCCCGTTGTAGTCGGTCGCGCCGACCTGCTGGAGATAGGTGAAGTAATCGTCGGGCAGATTGTCCGAGCCGTTGAACATCAGATGCTCGAAAAGATGCGCGAAACCGGTCTTGCCCTTGGGTTCGTCCTTGGAGCCGACGTTGTACCAGGTGGATACCGCGACAATCGGCGCCTTGTGGTCCTCGTGAACGATAACGGTGAGGCCGTTCGCGAGCTGGAAGGTCGAGTGCGGGATCGAAACTTCGCGCACCAGCTCGCTGACCGGCGCAGCCTGCGCCTCGGCACGCGTCGCGGGCGCAGCCGGCGTGGCGGTCTGATTGGCGACTGCCGCTTGCATCGGGCGCGCGGTCTGGGGCGAGGTCGTCGCGCAGGCGGCGAGGGCGGCAGTGGAAGTCAGCAGCAGGACGAGGCAGCGCGCGTTCATCGAACATCCTTGACGCAAAAGTGAACGCGTCAGCTGTAGAGCGAATGCGAGCGGTTGCGAAGCGATTCAGCGCGACGACAGCGAGTGTAAATGGGCGGCCGAGCGCCCACCCAAATTCTTCGTGGAAGGTGGGGGCCAAGCCGCTCAACGGTGCCAGGAGATTCAAACGAATGGCTCCAAGCACCAAGCTTCAAGCCTTCAGCAGAAGTTTGCGCGACGCGCCTTCAAACGTCAGCTCGGACCGTCAGAATGGCGGGCGAACGGCACCCTTGAGCATGTCCTTCCAGCTCGGCCTCCGCCGCTTCGCCGGTTGTCCGGGCTGACCAGGTTCACCGCCCGGCATGCCGTTTGTGTTGCCCATCCCGCTCATGTCCATGCCACGGATCAGGCTCGCGCTGGTCTTGAGGCGGACCTTGGCGACCCACTTGGGCGCGCGCGGCGCCTCGGCGAAGTTCGCCTCGGGACCGAAGCCGATAATCCGCACGAAGCCCTGCGGCGCGGCCTTCGCCACCTCGGCGGGGAGCAGGCACTCGCTGACCGTCGGCGCCAGCACCTGGCCCGAGGTGATCAGCTGGTGCACCCTGGCGGGCGACAGATAATCCATCATCGTCAGCGCATTGGCGCTGCCGGTCCGGCTCGACGACCAGACGATCACCTCGGTGCCGCCGCCGCCCTCGCCGGCGCCCATCAGGCTCAACGCATAGCCGGTCGCGGTCGGGGCCGGACGCCAGCCCAGCCTTGCCGCGCCCGACGGCAGCGTTCCGCGCTCCGCCAGGTCCAAAGCCGGCATGAAGTCCTGCCCGGCGCCGAGGGTGAAGCCGATCGGCGGGCTGATGCTGGAGCGGACGCTGTGCGCGCCGACCAGCGACGCCGAGAGCGGCACCGCCCGTGAACTACGCTCGTTCGGCCATTCGCCATAACCGCGACCGGCGGCAGGACGGGGCGGGAGCGCGCTGCTCACGACGGCGCCCCATCCCGGCGGGACCTGTCCCGCGGCGAGCTTCGCGAAGTCGATCACCAGCGGCTGGCCGGGGCCGACATGCTCGCCGCAGCCCCAGTAGATCAGCATGCGCCCGTTCGGCCGCTGATAGTCGCGCGGCATGCCGCCAAGCTGCTCGCCCGGTGGTGCCTTGGTCGTGCCGAGGAGCGGCAGGCTCGGTCCCATTCCGAGCGACGCGGGCGGAAGATGGTCGCCAACCTCCAGCGTTGTGCCCGGCTGGCGCGACCCGAGCTGCAGCGTCAGCGAGCGGCTGACGGCCGAACCGCGCCCGGCCATCATCGCCGCCATCCCCGCGGATCCGCCGCTGCCCAGCCCGCTGTCGGTCGAGGCGCTTACCCAGTAGGTGGCGATCGGCGGCGGCGGCGCGGGCGCGGCCCCGAGCAGGACGACCATGGCGGCGGCCAGGCCCGAACGCGACGCGAACGACCACAAATGCTGGTTCATCGAGAATCCCCCATTCCCAAGAAGCGCAGAGCATCGGCCATTTCCGGCCGTTTCGCAAGCCAGCGACCGCGCTCCGCGCCAGCTCGGCTGACAATCCGGGCGCCCCTGTGCTAGCGGCGCGGTCATTCACTTCATTCGCAGAGAATCTACCGTTGGCGACGCCGCTCAAACTCATCCGCAATTTCAGCATCATCGCCCATATCGACCATGGCAAGTCGACGCTCGCGGACCGGCTGATCCTCGCAACCGGCGGCCTGTCCGAGCGCGAGATGACGCACGGCCAGGTGCTCGACAATATGGAGATCGAGCAGGAGCGCGGGATCACCATCAAGGCCCAGACCGTCCGCCTCAACTACACGGCGAGCGACGGCGAGACCTACGAGCTCAATCTGATGGACACCCCCGGCCACGTCGACTTCGCCTACGAGGTCAGCCGCAGCCTCGCCGCCTGCGAGGGCGCGCTGCTGGTGGTCGACGCCGCGCAGGGGGTCGAGGCGCAGACGCTCGCCAACGTCTACCAGTCGATCGAGCACGACCACGAGATCGTGCCGGTGATCAACAAGATCGACCTCCCCGCCGCCGAGCCCGACAAGGTCAAGGCCGAGATCGAGGAAGTGATCGGGCTCGACGCCAGCGACGCCGTGCTCGCCAGCGCCAAAGCCGGGATCGGAATCGGCGAGGTGCTGGAGGCGATCGTCCAGCGCATCCCGCCGCCCAAGGGGGATGCCGACGCGCCCTTGAAGGCCATGCTCGTCGACTCCTGGTACGACCCCTATCTCGGCGTCGTCATCCTCGTCCGGGTCATCGACGGCACGCTCCGCAAGGGCGCGCAGGTCAAGTTCATGGCGGCGGGCACGACCCACCTGATCGACCGGGTGGGCTGCTTCCGCCCCAAGATCGAGCAGCTCAATGAGCTCGGCCCGGGCGAGATCGGCTTCATCACCGCGCAGATCAAGGAAGTCGCGCAGACCCGGGTCGGCGACACGATCACCGATGCCCGCCGCCCCGCCGCCGAGGCGCTCCCCGGGTTCAAGGAAGTCCAGCCGGTGGTCTTCTGCGGGCTGTTCCCGACCGACGCCGCCGATTTCGAGAAGCTCCGCGAGTCCTTGGGCAAGCTCCGCCTCAACGACGCCAGCTTCTCCTTCGAAACCGAGTCCAGCGCGGCATTGGGCTTCGGCTTCCGCTGCGGCTTCCTCGGGCTCCTCCACCTGGAGATCATCCAGGAGCGGCTGATGCGCGAATATGACCTCGACCTCATCACCACCGCGCCGAGCGTCGTCTACACGATGCACCTGTCGCATTCGAAGAACGAGGACGCGCAGACGATCGAGCTCCACAACCCGGCCGACATGCCCGACCCCAACCGGATCGAGAGCATCGAGGAGCCGTGGATCGAGGCGACCATCTACGTCCCCGACGAATATCTCGGGCCCATCCTCAAGCTGTGCCAGGACCGCCGCGGCATCCAGAAGAACCTCACTTACGTCGGCGGCCGCGCGCAGATCACCTACGAGCTGCCCTTGAACGAGGTGGTGTTCGACTTCTACGATCGCCTCAAGAGCATGTCGAAGGGCTATGCCAGCTTCGACTATCACCAGATCGGCACGCGCGAGGGCGACCTCGTCAAGATGAGCATCCTCGTCAACGAGGAGCCGGTCGACGCGCTGTCGATGATCGTTCACCGCGGCACCGCCGAGGCGCGCGGGCGGGGCATGGTCGAGCGGCTGAAGGAGCTCATCCCCCGGCACCTCTTCAAGATCCCGATTCAGGCCGCGATCGGCGGCAAGGTCATCGCCCGCGAGACGATCAGCGCGATGCGCAAGGACGTGACGGCGAAGTGCTACGGCGGCGACGCGACGCGGAAGAGGAAGCTGCTGGAGAAGCAGAAGAAGGGGAAGGCGAAGATGCGGGAATATGGAAGCGTGTCGATCCCGCAGGAGGCGTTTATCGCGGCGTTGCGGATGGGGGAGGAATAGGCGGCTAGGGATCGCGCATCGCGCTCGGGCGGCACCTCATGCTGCACGTGCTCATGCGTCCCGCAGGAGGCTGTCATTGCGGCGCTCAGGATGGGGAAGGAGTAGCCGAGCTTGCGCGTAGACCCGGCCACGAGGCTTCGGATCGGCGCCACATACAACATCCAGATCTACTTCAAGCACCTCTACCGTTGCGGCCTCAAACCCGCATGTTAAGGTCCGCTATGACGCCGGTCCGCACTCGCTACCATTATGTTGATCTTCTGCGAGGTCTTGCGGCTCTCGCCGTCCTCGTGACTCATTACCGCTGGTTCTATGCCCGCTTTCCGGCAGACTGGCGTGACGATGTCTCGCTGCCCTTCAGCAGATATCTGTGGCCCATCTACCAGCATGGGGGCTGGGCGGTGGAAGTGTTCTGGGCCTTGTCGGGTTTCGTGTTCGCAGTCGCCTATGGATCGCTCGGGCGGACCTTGTCACCACGCGAGTTCTGGATCCACCGGATTTCACGCCTCTATCCGTTGCACCTTGTGACGCTGATTGTCGTCGCCCTGCTGCAAAGCATGAGCTTCGCGCGCTTCGGCCATGCGCTCATCTATCCCAACAACGACCTGAAACACCTTGTCCTGCAACTGCTCTTTGCATCCAACTGGTTCACGCAGACGCCGTCGTTCAACGCACCGATCTGGAGCGTGTCGGTCGAGGTGCTGGTTTACTTCTTCTTCCTTGCCTTCATGCTGCGGTGGGGCCCGAGCCGAACCGTCGCCGCGGTGCTCGCGGTTCTCAGCATCGCCTTTTTCAAGCTCACGGGTTCAATGCTGGGCCTCTGCTCCGGCCTGTTCTTCCTAGGTGCCATCATCGGCTTCTCTCGAGACCGTCTTGCGGTCGCGCCGGTGCTGGCGGCTCTCCTGGCCGCCGCAGCAGGGCTTTATTTTTCGGTGGACATCGTCATCTTCTGTGTCGGCGCTCCGGCTCTGGTGGCGGGCTTCGCCCTGCTCGATCAAAGGGCGCCGAGCTTTCCCCGACCCCTGCGGCTGATCGGCGCCATCACCTATTCCGTCTACCTGTGGCACATGCCCATCTTGATCTCTTTCCGCCTGAACGAGGTCATTCCACCCTTGTGGCTCTTCTGCGCGGTGACGATCGCCGCCGCCCTGCTTTCCTACCGATGCATCGAGTCGCCAGCGCAGCACTGGCTTCGAAACAAGCTACTGTCCAAGCCAGTAACTGCACGCGGGCCGGCGACCCCCGAGGAGCGAACCAGGGGCGCTGTCTGATTGGCCTGCTTGCCGGGGGCGCGATCTTCGACCGCTCGGCAATAGCTCCGTTCGGCGAGGCCCGATCATAGGGCTGTTCTCGGTCTTGCCGCCTTCGTCGGACTAGAGGTGAGATCGAGATCGTCGCGGCGCCGAGGGTCTGCTGCTGCGGTAACTATGCAAGCTTGTTGAGCGCCTCGACAACCTGCTTGGCCTGTTCGCGTGAGAGGTGCGGGCCAATCGGAAGGCTGAGGCATTGATCGGCAAGTCGCTCTGCGATCGGGAACGATCGACCCTGAAGGTCAAGGTCGTCCAGCGCATTCTGACGATGTGGGGGGATGGGATAGTGGATCAGTGTCTCGATGCCGCTGGCGGACAGTCTGGCCTGCAGCTCGTCGCGTCGCTCCGACAGGATTACGAACAAATGCCAGGAAGGCGCTGCCCATGAAGGAACCGTGGGCAGAACCAGGTCCAAGTCCCGTAGCCCTTCGAGGTAGATACGCGCAGTGTCCGACCGTCGTTCGTTCCACTCGTCCAGAAAGGGAAGCTTCGCTCGCAGTATGGCTGCCTGCAATGGGTCCAACCTTGAATTCACGCCGCGCAGATCATTCACGTAGCGGACGGAAGAACCATAATTGCCAAGCTTCCTGATCTTGTCGGCAACATCCTTTCGATTGGTTGTGACGGCGCCGGCGTCGCCGAGTGCGCCAAGGTTCTTGCCGGGATAGAAGCTCCAGCAGACGGCGTCGCTATGCGCACCGATACGCCTGCCCTTGTAGGACGCGCCATGCGCTTGCGCCGCATCCTCGACCAGCAGGAGACCGTGCTTCGCGGCGATGGCGCCGAGCTGATCCAGGTCGGCAGGCTGCCCATACAGATGCGTCGGCAAGATGGCCTTGGTCGACGGCGTGATCGCCTCTTCGATCCGGTCGACATCGATATTGTGGGTGGCGGGGTCGGGCTCCACGATGACCGGGCGAGCGCCGGTCATATGTACGCCAAGCAAGGTCGCTATGAACGTATTAGCCGCAACGATGACCTCGTCGCCAGGCCCGACGTCCAAGGCCCTCAGCGCCAAGTGAAGCGCATCGAGGCCGTTCCCGGTCCCTACAGCATGCGATGCCTGGACGTAGCCGGCGAAGCTTTCTTCGAAGGCAGCGCATTCGGAGCCGCCGATGTACTGGCCTGAGCGCACAACCCGCTGGATCGCCGCATCAATCTCGCCCTTCAGCTCGTCAGTCGCGGCAGCCAGGCTCAGAAAGGGTATCAAGACGGATCTCTCTCACGCAGAAACTGGTCGTAATCCCGAATGTAATCATCCTCGGAATATTCTTCGCTCGCGAGCACGGTCAGGACGCAGTCGGAAGAGAAGTCCTTCATCTCACGCCAGGTACCCGGCCCGAGCAGCAGGCCCTTGGTAGGTGAGTCCAGCCTGAACTCCTGCCTCGTGCTCCCATCGTCGACGACCATTGTACAGGCCCCCACACCAACCATGGCCAACTGCTGAAGCCTGCGATGCGCATGATGCCCGCGAACGACGCCGGGCTGGGTGTCGTAGATGTTGTAGATACGCTTGATGGCAAATGGCGCCGTGACATTCGACGGGTCGAGTCGGACAGGGCAGAAAGATTCGGAGGCATTGGTCTCCAGCCATGCATCCTCCGTTAGCATTGTCATGGCTTGTCTTGTCCTCGGGGCTTGAGCGCTCTGGAATGAAAAGGACGCACCGCCTTCGTCAGGGGTGGTTCTTTCCGGATGTCAGACAATGCTTCGGTATACCTCGGCATATTGCTGTGCGACGGCATCGCTCGAGTGGACCCGCTCGATGAACTCGGCGGCGGCCTTTCCCCGCTCCTCAAGAGCCCTCCGGTTTCCGACCAGCGAGGTAAGATGGCGATAGATGTCGTCTCCGTCGGGCAAGATGTTGATGGCAGGGCTCGCATGCCCCTGCTCGGCCTCCGCTCCAGTGAGAACCACCTTGCCCTTCGCCATCGCATAGAGCGCGTTCATGCCGGGGCCGTAGCTGTTGGCCTGGTCGATCATGATGTGGACCGAACCAAGAAAGTCGAGGTAATGGGCGAACGGCAGGCGAGGGGACTGCACGATTTCAACTGTCGGATCGTTGGCGAGTCGCGTCAGCGCGTCCCTGATGAAACGGCCGCCCTTGAACCCGAACCTCGTCTCCCCGTACCAGATGCGCACTGGCCCTGGCGGCATTGGCGTCGGCCGGTGTCTGGCCGTATCAAGCGGTAGCGGTATGTTGGCGAGCTTGTCGCGAAGCGGGGTATCGGCGAGCGCCCAGTCATATTCGAAATGGGTCGAGACAATTCGGTCGGCGAGATCCCAAGCGACATATTCGGCGCGGCGCTCATCGGGACGGTCGTAGATGCAGTCGGACTTCAGGTCATGAGCCTGGCACTCGGCACAAGGACTGTAGCGAAGTTCCCTCACCCGCCGATGATAGTCGGAGGTGCAGGCGGTATTGACCACCACCAATGCTCCATTGTTGCGCTTGAGGTAGCGCATCATAGGCTCGTGCAGCTTCCAGTTGAAGAATTTGGGCGTGATAAGCTGAACGACGTCGAAGCCGGTCATCTCTCGCGCATGCAGGAGCTGGGAAGCAACATCGCGCAGCAGGGTCAGCGTTCCTCCGCCGGATGGCGGCGGGCGGTAGAGCGGGATGTCGCTGCGGTACTCCGGAAACGCGGTTCGAGAGTGCGCGCTTGTGACGCTCAGCCCCGCTCGCTCAAGGCCGGGACGAAGCTCCTGATGGAAACCACTGAGCTCACCCAGCAATAGAACGCGCATGCTTTTCAACTAACGCGCTTTCACCTGCTGTTCCAGCGACTTCCTCGACACGTTGCCAACTTGGCGATTGTGGGGGCGCTGCCAAGAAAAGCCAGGCGCGCAGGTCAAGTTCATGGCGGCGGGCACGACGCACCTGATCGACCGGGTCGGCTGCTTCCGCCCCAAGATCGAGCAGCTCGCGGAACTGGGCCCGGGCGAGATCGGCTTCATCACCGCGCAGATCAAGGAAGTCGCGCAGACCCGCGTCGGCGACACGATCACCGACGCCCGCCGCCCCGCCGCCGAAGCGCTGCCCGGCTTCAAGGAAGTCCAGCCGGTGGTCTTCTGCGGGCTGTTCCCGACCGACGCCGCCGATTTCGAGAAGCTCCGCGAGTCCTTGGGCAAGCTCCGCCTCAACGACGCCAGCTTCTCCTTCGAGACCGAGTCCAGCGCGGCATTGGGCTTCGGCTTCCGCTGCGGCTTCCTCGGCCTCCTCCACCTGGAGATCATCCAGGAGCGGCTGATGCGCGAATATGACCTCGACCTCATCACCACCGCGCCGAGCGTCGTCTACACGATGCACCTGTCGCATTCGAAGAACGAGGACGCGCAGACGATCGAGCTCCACAACCCGGCCGACATGCCCGACCCCAACCGGATCGAGAGCATCGAGGAGCCGTGGATCGAGGCGACCATCTACGTCCCCGACGAATATCTCGGCCCCATCCTCAAGCTGTGCCAGGACCGCCGCGGGATCCAGAAGAACCTCACTTACGTCGGCGGCCGCGCGCAGATCACCTACGAGCTGCCCTTGAACGAGGTGGTGTTCGACTCTACGATCGGCTGAAGAGCATGTCGAAGGGCTATGCCAGCTTCGACTATCACCAGATCGGGACGCGCGAGGGCGACCTCGTCAAGATGAGCATCCTCGTCAACGAGGAGCCGGTCGACGCGCTGTCGATGATCGTTCACCGCGGCACCGCCGAGGCGCGCGGGCGGGGCATGGTCGAGCGGCTGAAGGAGCTCATCCCCCGGCACCTGTTCAAGATCCCGATCCAGGCCGCGATCGGCGGCAAGGTCATCGCCCGCGAGACGATCAGCGCGATGCGCAAGGACGTCACCGCGAAGTGCTACGGCGGCGACGCGACGCGGAAGAGGAAGCTGCTGGAGAAGCAGAAGAAGGGCAAGGCGAAGATGCGGGAATATGGCAGCGTGTCGATCCCGCAGGAGGCGTTTATTGCCGCGCTGCGGATGGGGGAGGAGTGAGGCACCGAGCGTAGGCGAGCGGTTGCGAGAGCAACCGGGAGCTAGCGCGAAGAGATGCCGAACGCCGGCCGGCGGGGCGCGAGGCCTCAGCCGAGCGAACCCGTCCGTCGTCATGGCGGCTTTGCGCCCATTCCGGACGCTCAGGGCTGGCTAGCGTCCGGCTATAAGCAGACGCTCGGTCAGTCACCTGGCTTTTGTCTTCTTACGACCCATTGCCGACTCTCAGTTCGTCACCCCGGCTCGACCCGGGGTCGCGCGTCTCTCTTCCATGCGCGGCATGGAGAGAGGCAGATAAGTATAGATGATGGCGGACCGCTATCGGGGAACCCTCTACGTCGGTGTCACTGCTGACTTGGCTGTCCGCATCCATCAGCATCGTGAAGGCCGGGGGTCGGAACTCTGTCGACGCTACGGCCTAGCCCGCCTCGTCTGGGCGGAGCGCTGCGACACCATCGCCGCCTGCATCGCGCACGAGAAACGATTGAAGAGATGGCGACCGGAATGGAAGATTGCCCTCTTCGAGAAGGCGAGTGCTGACTGGGCTGACCTTCTCAGAACGCTCTTTCAAGGTGGAGAAGCGGGACCCCGGGTCAGGCCCGGGGTGACGAGAAAGAAACAGTGGCGGCGACGTCCGCCTCCCACCCATCGCAGACGTTCGTAAGTCAAGGGTGGTCCGCTGGCCTCCCTTTCTGCCATGAGTGGTAAGCAGATATTCGGCGCTGCGACCGCGACCGTTGTTAGGCGACGGACCGTTTAGGAGCGAAAGCCCCAAAGCGGCCATTTTATCAGCATCGCTTGCGACGTACGCACAATTTGCAAGACGCAGCTAAGGTGTCTTCAATTTGACTACGAGCCGCCTACACACGACTTAGGCCCGCAGGGCCTCGGTTATGCGCTTACAGTGGACGACATGCTCTTTGAACGTTGATTGGGCAAGCGTCGCCAAGTGACGGCCATGCATCTCCGGCATGCTGGTCGCGTTCGCGGAATTGATCAGGTACGACGCCGCTAGGTCGCGGAGGAACTCGTGATTGGCCAGTTGCGCGGTCATGTATTCGCGATCGAAAGCTCTGCCCTTGCGCGCGCCTTCGATTCTGGCACGCGTGGCCCGTGCGTTCGCGTCCGGTGCCGGCACCGGCGTGCGTAGCTGACTCAGTACGGTGGTGACCGCGATGGCTTCCCGGAGCTCAAAGTTGGCGAATTCCTTGGCCTGACGATCAGTCGCTTTGTCGACGGCAAGCTGGCTTGTGACCAAGGAAAGCATGGCAGGCCCGATCACGCCCATGCGGAATTCCATCTCTGTCCTCGCGTCCGGCCGGGCCATCGGATAGCTGTGGCCGGTCTCAGCCTCGGGCTGCTGAGGTGTTGCGGCCGCTTGCGCTCCTTGCGCCAAGCCGAATAGGCCGAGCGCGCCGATACTGCCACCAACCATAACGGCTTGAGTCAACAAGGTTCGGCGACCAATGCCGACGACGTCAGAAAGGTCTTGAGACATTCTGATTGAAGCTTTGGTCATGTGAGCACTCCTCTCTTTCGCTCCCCCGAGATCGAAGGCGCGGTAATGCTATTCGAAGATTAGCTGCAAGGTGCGCGGTCAGGCGCGGCAGTCGGCAAACGTCTCGACTGGGTCTAGGCAGTTGCCGACACAGTCAAAACGACCGTCAATTGCAGGTATAACATAAGTTAGAAACAACTGCTCCTATCTAACTATTGTTCACTCAACGATGAGCTTGCTTGCAAGTTTCTGTACGGTGCCGCGCAGACCGGATATGAAGCTTTGGCGACAACGTGCGGGAGGCCGGGGTCTTGACGCTAAAACAATCACTCGAACCCATCGCGGTCGGCGCACGGTCAAACTCCTTAGCGCGGGCTCAACCTTTTGTCGGCACATCGCAGGCGGAGGTCGGCAATCGGCTGCTTCAGCTCATGGCACCGCTCGACTATGAGCTGCTGCGCCCGCATCTGCGACGTGTGCCGCTGGAGATCGGTACCGACTTGGCATCCGCGGGCGAACAGATCGAGGCGGTGTGGTTCATGGAAGGGTCCGTAGCCGGCTTCCTTGACGTGCTGTGGGACCGACGGCGGCTGGCAATGGGGCTCGTGGGGCGCGAAGGCTGCATCGGCTGACCGCTTCTGATGGGCCAGGACCGCTGGTCGTATGACGTCGCTGTGGTAGCAGAAAGCAGTAGCGTGCTGCGAGTGGATGCCGCCCGGCTGCTCGAAGCTGCCGAACGGCGTCCCGGTATCCGAGAAATGATGCTCCGTTTCGCGAGCAGCTTCACAGCGCAGATGGGGCGCACCATCGTCTCCAACCTCATCCATTGTGTCGAACAGCGCACCGCGCGCTGGATCCTGCTTTACCAGGATAGGGTGCACTCGGACGAGGTCGTCACCATTACCCACGAGGAGATGGGCTTCATGCTCGGAGTGCGCCGGGCGAGTATAACGGACGCGCTGCACGCGCTGGAGAGCGACGGGGCGATCCGCTCGCTGCGTGGCCAGATCATAATACGCGACCGTGCGCGACTGGAGGCGCTTGCAGCTGAGACATACGGTTTCGCGGAGGCCGAGTATCAGCGGCTCATTGGCCCGTTTGACGATCGACCTTGCGCCGTCAGTTCTACCAACGGGCGCAGCTGCAACGGTCAAGCGATCTCAATAGAGAAGGCCGACAGCGATTGAGCCCAGATCAGTTGGCTTGACACCAGCGGCCACCAGCTTTTCCGCGGGTTGCCGAGCGCCAGAAACGCCGATCATGATAGGTCCGCCTTCGGGAGCGCGCTGAGAGAGCCAGCAATCACCGATAGCTGCCGATCGACGGGTGTCGCCGAATGTCGGCAGGGGGTCGTAAGCGGACATTCGCGCGTCAGCTGAACATGGGGTGATCGCGGGAGCGAGCTACCTCGATCAGCGATGGCCTGGAGGAAGGTGATTGTTCCCCGGTAGAAGAAAGTGCGAGCTCACGACTGGGGGCCAAGCCCATGCATCGGCATCGGAACGGAGAACGGCCATGGGTGAGAATATCGGGCTCGACGTGAGCGGTCGCCGGCGGATGAGATGAACGAATGGCGGGAAAGGTGCCTTGGCGCCGCAAAGCGGACGGTCTGCTTTCGGCCAGTTTCGGCTGTCGATTGTAACTTAACTCAGCAATCGCGTTCGGGGCGCACATGAGCCCGTATGAGCGGCCAAGAACGGATCTTTTCAGCCCGCCAGTTGGCAACAAGCCGGCATCTGCGAAACAAACGCCATCGACCGGGGCCCCTCATCCGCATAGCTTCGCCCCATGACCAAGGGCGTATTCCTGTTCCGCGAAGACTCTCGCTACGAAGATCGACCGTGGGAGGTCTACCAATTCCCTCGCGATTATCTCTCACGCGCGAACCAGATGGTCGGCGATTGGGTAATCTTCATGGAGCCGGTGAAGGCGGGCCGCAGAGGCTATCACGCGGTCGGTAGAGTCCAGCGGATCGTGCCTGATCCAAGCGCCTCCGCCATGTATCTCGCGATGATCGAGCCGGGGTCTTATCTGCCGTTCGATCACGACGTGCCGTTCCAGTCGGGCGGCTCCTATCCGGAGCGCAGCGTGTTGAACGACGGCGGCCGAGTGTCGGGCCGGGCGCAGGCCGCCGTTCGGCCGATCCCGGATGCCGACTTCAACCGGATCATCGCGCTCGGCCTGACGGCGGGTGACGACTTGTTGCCGCGAACGGATGCCACGCTGCCCGCCGACGCCTTCCACGACGAGCGTGCGCCATACACGTTCGAGCAGCACCGCACGCAGATGCTGACCCTGCGCACGGTGCGCGACCGTGTGTTCCGGTCCAAGGTCGTTCAGGCCTACGACCGGCGCTGCGCCTTCACGGGCTTCCAGTTCATCAATGGCGGCGGCCGGGCCGAGGTCGAGGCCGCGCATATCAAGTCGGTCGGCGCCAAGGGGCCCGACGTGGTGCCAAACGGGCTGGCGCTGTCCGGCACGGTGCACTGGATGTTCGATCGCGGCTTGCTCAGCCTCGCGGACGACCGGACGGTGCTGCTGTCCAACCACATCAACGATGTGGACGGGCTGCGGAAGATCCTGCTGCCGGACGGCAGGGCGCGGTTCCCGGCGCAGCGTCGCGACTGGCCGGACGTCGCTTTCCTCGCCTGGCACCGGGACCATGTGTTCAAGGGCGCCGCGCTGACGCCATAGCCGTCACCCCGGATCAAGTCCGGGGTGACGGCGGCTGGTGGGGGTGGCTGGCGGTGGGGCTGGGGGTCAGGCTTCCGGCTCCGCCTCGCCGCTCGCCCCGCTCCCGCTCGCCGGCGGCGACGAGGCGGGGGTGAGGGTTTAAACGTGGCGGAGCCAGCTGGCGAAGACCTCGACCTGGGCCTCGGCGATCGGTCCATAGGGGTCGGGCGCGGTGGGGAGGCGGAGGGCCTCGTTCTCGGCCTCCTGGCGCTGGGTCCAGGGCGAGGGCCGGCCGCAGCGCTCGAGGCCAGGGCGCTGGAACCGGATGGTGGGGCGACGGTCGCTCATGCTTCTTCTCTCCTGTCGGGGTTGGCTGGCGGGTGGTGGCCGGCAGCGGTCCGCCGCCGCCGGCTCGCGGATGGTCAGACGGCGTGGGCGTGGGCCTCGCGCGGCCAGCGGTCGTGATCGAGGATCGCCTGGATGGCCGCGTGGTGCGCGTCGAGCAGCGCCTGCTCGGGCGGCTCGGGGACGGCCGCGAGCGCCGCCTCGTCGTCGGGCGGGATGTCGGCGAGCAGCCGCTCCCAGGCCGCGGCGCAGGCCTGGTCGAGCTCGCGCAGGCGGGCGCCGGCGGCGCGCGACCAGGCCACCCGGGCCGCACGGCAGTCGAGGGTGGCGCGGTTGGGCGGCGGCTCGGCCCCGAGGGTCAGGAGCGCGGCGACGGTGGCGCGGGCGGCGGCGGAGCGGCCGGCGCCGCGGCGGGGACGGCGGGGGCGGCTCACGGCCGGTCCTCGTCGTTGGCCGGGGTCGGGACCGCGGGGGCGGGCGGACCGTCCGGCGTCGGCGGGTCCGCCGGGGCGGGCGCTTCGAGGATCTCGAACCCGTCGGGGAGCGCGGCGTCCTCGGTGTCGAGCAGGCCGAGCTCCCACGCGGCCTGGCGGCGGGCGGCCTCCGCCTGCTCGGCGGTGCAGCGCGCGGCGTGCTGCTCGAGGCTCTCCGCGCCGCCGCTGCAGTAGCGGTCGTCGGCCTCGAGCGCGATCCCGCCGTCGCGCCAGACGAGCAGCCGGTGCGGCACCGGGACCGGGCGGTGAGGGGCGCCGGCCTCGGCCCAGAAGCGGGCGCGGGCGTCGGCGAAGGCGAGGCTGAGCACGGTCGCGGCGGCGGCGATCGCCGGGGTGCCGGCGCGGCGGGCTTCGATCCACCGCTCGACCTCGTCGGGCATGCTGATGTCGGCGGCGACCTCGATCCAGGTCAGCTGGCGGAGCGCGAAGTCGGCCTCGGCGATGCGGCCGTCGAGGCGGGCCTCGCGCTCCTCGCGGAGTTTGATCCAGTAGGCGTTGAGGGTGGCGACGAAGATCCCGCGCGGGTCGTCGGCGAGGGGGAAGTCGGGGTCGGGCGCGGCGGGACGGCCGGCGGCAGCGGGGCGCGACCAGGGGGCGGCGCCGCGATCCATCCCGTCGGCGTGGGCCGCGGCGCGCTCCTGCTCGACCTGGCCGGCGAGGGCGTCGAGATTGTCCTTGAGGCGGAGCAGCTCGCGCTCGCGGTAGAGCGCCAGCGCCTCGTCCCAGGCGCGGGCGAAGGCGGCGGCGCCGCGCGCGTTGCGGAGCTGCTCGGCGCCGTTGGCGTGGCGGCCGGCGGTGCGGGCGGCGCGGCGCGGGGAGCCGGTGATGGCGAGCGCGGCGATGAAGGCGCGCTGATGCTCGGGCCGCCAGCCGTCGGCATGGGCCCGGCGCGGGACGGGCTCGAAGGAGAGGAGGTCGCGGATCTCGCCGAAGCGGTCCTTGCCGGCGAACCCCTCGGCGCGGCAGCGGTCGCAGACGACGGGGATGACGGGGGTTGCATCGGGCAGGGCGGTCGGAACGGTCATGGCTCGGGTCCTCGCAGATGGCCGGCGGGATGCCGGCGGCTGCGGAGGAGATAACCTATATGGTTATGTGTAGGACAGTGAGCGTGCGAGGGGCGGTCTCAGTCCGTCACGCCGTAGGACGATAGTAGAGTGCGAGTGAGAGGCATGGACGTCGCGAGAACCCGTGCCAATCCGGTTCGCCGTGGTCGAGCGACGCGTGCGGCGGGAAGCTCCGGGCGCGGGCGTGCGCGGCGCTGGCGACGACTATGCCGCTGCGGTTGGCCTGCTGTTGTCCCGCCGTCCGGATGGCGGACGAGCCTGGGCGGTGGCGATCGGCCTTACGGCGAGGTCGAGCAGCCGCTGGCGATAGCCGGACAGGAGCTGCTGGTGCGCGCGCCTCGCGGCGGCATGGCTTGCCGTGGTCACACGCTCTTCCTGCTGGGCGATCCGTCGCTCCAGATACGCTACATCGTTTTCCATCAGGGTCCCCACCCGTTGGAGTACGCTCTCTTCCTTGCGACTCCGAATAGCATGAATCCGGGTTATCGCCGAATCCGTTAAACCGCGGACAATCGGTTGGGTTAACAACCTTGTGTCGGGAGGGGAGCCCCGGGGCTGCGCCGCGCCGCTCCCCGACCTGCCGCCGGCGGGCTCGGCGCTGGGGAAGGCGGAGCGGGCGCTGTCGCCGACGACCAGCATCGGGGTAGAGACCGAGCGGGTGGACGTCGGCGGCTGGTCGTCCAACCGAGCGATGCTCCGGTCAGGATCAAGCTGTCAGGCGGGAGGCCCGCCGGCACGTCAGATCCCGAGCGCGGCGAGCAGGCTTCGGCCGGTCAGGTAGAGGAGGATCAGCGATCCCGCCGTCCACAGGGCGGCGCGAACCTCGTGGGTCTGCTTGGTCAGATAGGCGAGGAAGTGGAGCAGCCGCGAGACGACATAGCCGTAGAGGAGCAGCCGGGCGGCGAGCAGCGAGGGGCTGGTCAGGATGTAGAGGAAGCCCGCGGCAAGGAAGAAGGGGATATTCTCGAGATCGTTGAGCTGGATCCGGCGGATCCGCTCGACCCCGTCGTTGGGTTCGAGCTGGGCGGGGCTCGGGTGGGGGTTGAGCGGGGTCCGCCGCAGGTCCTCGGGCGAGCGGAAGCCACCGTTGGCGCGGATCATCCGGACTACGGTCAGCCAGGACATGGCGATAACCTTGAGGATCATCAGAGTCGCGGCGACGGCATAGGTCGCGAACAGCGGATCGTCGAAGCGCAGGCTGGCCATGGTTTCCCCCCTCTTGCGAGCGGGCGCAGACTATCCAGCGCGCGCCGGGTCGCAAGATGGGGGCGGTGGCGGGGATTCAGCCGCTGCGGCGGAGAACGAGGCGTCGCATCCGCTCGAACACGCCGAAGCCGAGCAGCCGGGGAAGGAGGAAGCGGGCGTCGTAGGATGTCCGCATCTGGAGCAGCCGCGCCCAGCGATTGCCGGGCGAGGCGGACCAGAAGTTGGACGTCAGCCGTCCGTGCAGTCGCGCGCGCCGGAACCAGCGCTCGGTGCGGGGATGGAGGGTCAGCCCGCTGCGCCGGGCGACGGCGAGCGTATAATCGACCTGGTCCACGAGCTCGCGCCCACTCGAACTGATCTTGCCCTCGCGGCGGCGGAGTTCCTCGCGCTCGCTTGCGGAGCGGACGGTCAGCGACTGCGGGAGCAGGCGATAGGAGATGAGGCTTTCCGGAACCCGGTGGATCGTCTCGCCGCGAAGCAGGATGAGCGCGCTGGCAAGACCGTCCTCGACGAGGAGCTTGGCCGGCGGGTCGGGCATGTCGGCCCAGAAGGCACGGGGATAGGCTGCGCAGAAGCCGGGCACGGTCGGGACCACGCCATCGTCGCGCTGCGCCTGCGGCTCGTCCGCGAACAGCTTCTGGGTGAAGGGAGATGAAGGGAAGCTCACGTCCCCGCGCAGCAGCCGGCCGTCCTCGTCGATCTCGTCGTGCCACGACGACAGGGCTGCGGCGCCGGTTTCGACCCAGGCCGCGTGGAGCGCCTCCGCCCGGTTGGGATGGGAGATGTCGTCCCCCGCGGCGACCACGAGCAAATCGCCGCGAGCTTCCCGGGCGACGTTGATCAGGTGCTGGACGGTCCCGACATTGGCGGCTTCGCGGCGGGCGCGGACCCGGTGCGGACCGCGATAGTTGCGCGCCTCCTCGGCCATGATCGAGAAGGTCGAGTCGCTCGAGCAGTCGTCGGACAGGATGATCTCGACCGGCGGGCCGACCTGGGCGAGCGCGCTGCGCACCGCCTCGCGGACATAATCCTCCTGGTTGAAGGCGACGAGACCGATCGTGACCCCCGGCGTCGCCGCCGGCGCGTCGGTGCGGGCAAGCTCGAGGTCAGCCATCGGCACGACCGCAGGCACCCTGCTCGCGGGCATCATCAACCATCATCAACGCAAACTCACCAAGCTGCCAATTGCTTCAGCAATATAGCGAACGTCAGCTTCCTGCCAGTCGCGACAGGGCGGCGCAGATTGCCGTTGCGGCCCGACGGCTCGCAGGGAGCGTGGGCAGCGTCGTTCAGGCCGGCCGGCGCGACGGTCTCCACTGCGCCCGCGCGGCGGTGGTGGCTTGGGCGAGGAGGTCGGCGGCGAGGAAGGTGGCGAGGAGGAGGGCGGTGTAGCGGTAGCGCAGCGTCGGCTGGACCATGGCGTAGGGGAGGATCGTCACCACCAGCATCAGCGCGGCGTAGCGCCGGCGGCGGTCGCCGAGGGCGAGCGCCCAGCAGGCGCCGAGGAAGCCGAGTCCGTAGGCGAGCCAGCTGGTCGACTGTTCGGCGCGCTTCAGCAGCAGCTTGGCGGGCGAGTCGGGGTGCCAGTCGGGCGGGGGCGGGATCGGCTGCCAGTACCACAGCGGCGGGAAGAGGAATTCGACGAGGTGCCGCCCGGCGATCCGCAGCGCCGCGCCCGGATGCGCGCCGATCCAGGCCTTGGCCCCGTCACCGAGCGCCTGGTTGTAGGGAATTTCGCCCCCCATCGCCCGCATCCGCCGGAAGTTGTCGGGCAGCGCGGGGTGGATCTGGTTGACCCGGTTGGCGAAGACGTCGCGCTGGTCGGGGCGGACCGCGAGCGGATGATAGGCGATCGCCAGTTCCAGCCCGAAGTTGGAGCGGAGCGGAATGAAGGCGCCGAACTGCCGTTCGTTGCGGATCGTCCAGGGAAGGATCAGGAGCGCCAGCGCGAGGACCGCCGCGCCGATCGCCAGCGGCCAGCGGCGCCACGGCAGGCGCGTCGCCATGAACAGGAGGGTGGCGGCGTAGAGGCCGCAGCCGATCTGCGGGCTGACGAAGAAGGCGAGCGCGGCGAGCGCGGCCATGCCGGCGATCGCCCGGGCGCCCGGCGCGGCGGCGCGGTCGAGGCGCAGCAGGAGCCCAAGGTAGAGCGCGCCCAGCGTGACCGCGAGACCGCCCTCCCACGCCTTGAACCAGTAGGTCTCGAGCTCGAAGTTGGTCGGCAGGAGGCAGAGGAAGGCGAGCGCGCCGAGGCGCGCCCCGCGCGGCGTGCCGATCCGGGCGAAGGCCAGATAGGCGAGCAGGAAGCCGGCCGAGACCAGCAGCATGCTCTGCAGCGCGAGCAGCAGTTCCGCGGCCGGGCTGTGCACGCCGAGCAGGCGGTAGACCAGCCCGGCGATCAGCGGCGTGGTCGGGAGGAGATGCGCGGTGGCGCCCTGCCCGACCTGGTAGGCGTCGCCGAGCACGCCGCTGGTGGCGACGCTGGCGGCGGCGCGGTCGGCCTCGTAGAGGCTGAAAGGGTAGAGGCCGAAATGGGCCAGGTAGAGCAGGCGCAGGAGGAGACCCGCGGCGACGATCAGCAGCGGCAGGACGGCCGGACGGGCGAGAAGCGAGGGCGCGCGAAGGGGTTGCCCGGCGAGGACCGGGACATGGCGGGTCATGAGGGGGGAGGCTCGCGACGGGAAGGGGCGACCTTCCTGTTGCCGTTACAAGAACTTAGCAAGCATCAATTAAATGCTTTAAGTTAAGTTGCCGGTTAAGTCGGCCGCGGCTGCCGTCCGCGATGGTGGCTCCTTCCGGCCCATCGCGCTAGGACGGCGCGATGACGGCAAGCGATCTGGCAAGTGAGGCGGTGCTCGAGGCGGTCGGCGCGGGCCGGCCGCAGAACTGGGCGCGGGCGTTCACGCTGCTCCGCGCGGCGGCCGATGGTGGCGACGAGCGGGCGGGGGCGCAACTGGCGGTGCTGGGGAGCGACGCGGCAACGGGCGAGCGGCGCGACCCCGACATCGCGGCGCTGCTGAGCTTTCCGGCGCCGGTGCGGATGAGCGAGCAGCCGCGGCTGCGCAGCATCGCCGGGTTCGCCAGCGCGGCGGAATGCGACTGGCTGCGCGGACGCGGGACGCTCGGGCCGGCACGGGTGTTCGACCCGGCGACGGGCGAGGTCGGCACCGACCCGCTGCGCAACAATGCCTGCGCCGAACTCGAGCTCGACGACCTCGACGTGGTGACCCAGGTGGTCCGCGCGCGGATCGCCGCGGCGACCCGGCTGCCGCTACCGGTGTTCGAGAAGCCGCAGGTGCTGCGCTACCGGCCGGGCGAGCAGTTCAAGGCGCATGTCGACTATCTCGGCCCGGCGAGCCCGGCCGCCGACGGGCAGCGGATCGCCACCTTCCTCCTCTTCCTCAACGAGGATTATGCGGGCGGCGAGACCGAGTTCCCGTCGATCGGCGTGCGGCACCGCGGGCGGACCGGAGACGCGCTGTTCTTCGCCAATGTCGACCCGGCGGGACGGCCCGACCCGCTGACGCTGCACGCCGGCAACCCGCCGCGCGACGGGGAGAAATGGGTCTTCTCGCAGTGGATCCGCGACCGCTCCTTCACCCCGCTCGAACGGCTGCCGGCGGCCTCACCGGCGGGGTAGGACCGGGGTCAGGCGGCGCTCTGGATCTGCGCGAAGCCGGTGAACTGGGCCTTGAGGTTCTTGTCCGCGATCGGGCCGACCAGCGCCTCGACGATCTCGCCGAGCGAGGCGCCGTCGGCGGCGCAGCCGCCGGGGAGGAAGCCCATCGCCCAGTCGGGGCACTGCCGCTCGCTGGTCTCGCGCCGGTCGAGCGTCACCACCGCGAAGTGGCGCGGATCCCGGCCGATCCGGTGGAAGCAGCGCTCGACCACCGCTGCCGGGCCTTCCAGCAGCTGGAGGAAGCGGTTGCCGCCGGCGACCAGCAGCCCGGTGATCCCGTCGGCACCATTGTTGCGGCGCGAGGCGGCGAGGATCTGGGTGCACTCCGCCTCGTCGAGCGGGCGGCGCATGGTGCTGATGTAGACGAGACGCAGGTACATCGGACGACTCCGGGCAGGGAGGAACAGCCTCCCGGCCTAGCCCGGCGCGTTTAACGCGAGGTAAACCGCGCGACCTGATCGGTGGTACCGCGGCGGCAGCTCAGGCGGCCTCGCTGCGGTCGTCGCCGAGCGCCGCCAGCACCGCCGGGAGGAAGGCCGCGGCGATCTGCTCGATCGCCCGCGCGTTGGGGTGAAGCCCGTCGGCGAGCACCAGCCCGGGGCGGCCGAGCACCCCCGGCGGGAAGAAGGGAGCGAGCGGCACCCGGTGGCGCGCGGCGACCTCGGCGTGGATCCCGTCATAGTGGCCGGCGACCGCGGCGAGCAGGCGGGGCACCTCGAAGCCGGCGAGCAGGACGGGGATCCCGGCGCGGCCGAAATCGCCGACGATCGCGTCGAGGTTGGCTCGGCTGCGCGCCGCGGGGATGCCGCGGAGGAGATCGTTGGCGCCGAGCTCGACGATCGCGAGGTCGGGGCGGCGGGTGAGGCCGGAGAGCAGCCGCGGCAACCGCGCCCGGCCGCTCTCGGTGGTGTCGCCGAACAGGCCGGCGTTGCGGACCGCGGCGGCCGGGAAGCGCTGGCGGAGAAGGAGCTGGAGGCGGGCGGCGAAGCTTTCCGCGGGGGCAAGGCCGTAACCCGCGGTCAGGCTGTCGCCGAAGGCGAGGACGAAAGGCTTGTCGGTGGGGGTCATCGAGCCAAGATAGGGTGCCGGTTCAAGGGTTTAACCCTAGCACGCGATCCCGCCGCGACGAGCGGCGGAGCGGCAATGCAGGCAGCGCGAGGCAGCAAAAAGGGGCCCGGCGACAGGCGCCGGACCCCTTCTCGTTCGATCGATCCCGAAGGGGATCGGGGGACGGGACTAGCGGTCCTTATCGTCGTCGCCGAACACCTCGCGAGCCTTGTCCTTGACGCTGCCCCAGGCGTTCTGGAGCTTGCCTTCGCCCTGGTCGGCCTGGCCTTCGTGCTTCAGCTTTTCGTCGCCGAGCAGGCTGCCGGCGCCTTCCTTGAGCTTGCCGCCGGTCTGCTTGAGGCTGCCTTCGGCGCGGTCCTCGTCGATGCCGATGCGGTCGTCGTCGCGGTCAATGTCGTTCATGACGCTCTCCGTTACTGATATGATGGTTGAACGCACCGGCGCGCAAATGGCCTCATGACACTTCCGCAAGCCGCAAAAGCCGCTACAGTCGGAGCCATGACGGGGGACGAAGGCGCCGGCGGTAAGGGCGTTGCGAACAGTCCTGGAGCGGCGATGGAGCCGTTCAGCGCGAGCCAGATCCTGGCGGTCGCGGACGCGCTGCCGATGCCGATTGCGGTGGTCGACCGCAATCTCCGCTACCGCTTCGCCAACGCGATGATGGCGAGCTTCTTCGACCTGCCGCGAAGCGCGCTGATCGGCCGCTCGATGCGCGAGATCCTCGGCGACGAAATGTTCGCCAACCGCTCCGCGCTGCTCGCCGCGGCGCTCGGCGGGCAGCGGCAGTGGTTCGCCTCCGAGTTCGAGCATCGCAGTCGCGGGCTGCTCGCGGTGCAGAGCGAATATATCCCGCAGACGGGCTCGTCGGGCGAGGTCGAGAGCATCGTCGTCATCATCCAGGACGTCACCGAGCAGCGGGTGGCGGAGCGCGCGCTCAAGGAAAGCGAGGCGCGGTTCCGGCGGATCGCCGACTTCGCCCCGGTGCTGATGTGGGTGACCCGGCTCGACCGCAGCCGCGACTTCGTCAACCAGGCCTATCTCGACTTCGCCGGGCTGCGGCCGGACGAGGTCCACCGCCACGACTGGAAGGCGTGGATCCATCCCGACGATTTCGCGCGAATCGCGCAGGAGAGCCTGGCAGGCGAGGCGTCGCGCCAGCCCTTCACGCTCGAGGGCCGGTTCCGCCGCGCCGACGGCGCGTGGCGCTGGCTGCGCAGCGTGTCCAGCCCGCGCTACGGCCCCGACGGCGAACTGGTCGGCTTCATTGGCGCCGGGTTCGACATCACCGTCGCCAAGGAGGCCGAGCTGGAGCTTCGCCGGCAGGTCGCGGCGCAGACCGCGGAGCTGGGCGAGAACGAGGCGCGGCTGCGCGGCATCTTCGACAGCGTGCGCGAGATCATCGCGCTGCTGAAGCCCGACGGCACGGTGGTCCAGCTCAACCGCACCCAGAGCGACTGGCGCGACCCCCGCCCCGAGCAGGCGGTCGGGCAGAAGATCTGGGACAGCCCGACGATGACCCTGTTCCCCGAGCACCACGAGCTGCTGGTCGACGCGGTCGCGGTGGCGGCGCGCGGGGGCGAGTTCAGCCGGCAGATCGAGATGGCGCGCGACGGCCAGGCGACGGCGCACCTCGACATCTCGCTGCGCCCGGTCGCGGGGGAGGACGGGGCGGTCACCTACATCCTGTTCGAGGCGCGCGACATTACCGAGCTGAAGGCGGCGCAGGAGCAGCTCCGCCAGTCGCAGAAGATGGAGGCGCTCGGCCAGCTGACGGGCGGGATCGCGCACGACTTCAACAATCTGCTGACGGTGGTGGTCGGCGGGCTCGACCTCATCAAGAAGCGGGTCGAGGACCCGCGGCTGCTGCGCTACGCGAGCAACGCGCTGGAGGCGGCCGAGCGCGGCGCCCGGCTGACCGCGCAACTGCTGGCGTTCAGCCGGGTCCAGCGACTGGAGGTCAAGCCGGTCAAGGTCGCGCCTCTGATCGAGAACATGCGACCGCTGCTGCGCAACGTGCTCGGGCCGGGGATCGTCAAGAACTTCGACCTCGACGGCGACCCGGTGACGGTGATGGCCGACCCGACCCAGCTCGAGCTCGCCGTGCTCAACCTCGCGATCAACGCGCGCGACGCGATGCCGGAGGGCGGGCGGCTGCTGTTCCGCAGCGTGCAGCTGACGGTGCGCGGCGATTCCGAGCTGGAGGACGGCGACTATGTCGAGCTGTCGATCGCCGACAGCGGGACGGGAATGAGCGAGGAGGTGAAGGCGCGCGCGTTCGATCCCTTCTTCACCACCAAGGAAGTCGGCAAGGGCACCGGGCTCGGGCTGTCGATGGTCTATGGGGTCGCGCGCCAGTCAGGCGGCACCGCGCGGATCGAGAGCGTGGCGGGCGAAGGCACCACCGTCCGCCTCTATTTCCGCCGCTCCGAGGAGGACGAGGCAATCTCGGCCGACGGGCCGCGGCTGGAGGCGCGCGACGGCAATCAGGCGCGGGTGCTGGTGGTCGACGACGACGCCGACGTCCGCCACTTCATCGCGGTGACCCTGGACGACCTCGGCTATGCGGTGCGCGAGGCGGGCGACGGGCCGGCGGCGCTGGACGCGTTCGAGCAGGAGGCGCCGGACCTGGTGGTGCTCGACTTCGCCATGCCGGGCATGAACGGCGCCGAGGTCGCCAAGGCGCTGCTCGGGCGGCGGCCGGGCCAACCGATCCTGTTCGTCTCGGGCTACAGCGACACCGAGGAGATCCGGCGGGTCGCGCCGGCCGCGCCTTTGCTCGCCAAGCCGTTCCGCTCGCAGGCGCTCGACGCGGCGGTACGCGGCGCGCTGGACGGGACGGTGGCGGCCTAGCCGCCCGGGCGGAAGCGCCGGCGGCGGGGGGGCGCGGGAGTGGCGGACAGGATGGCGAGGAGCGACGGCGCCGGGCTCATCAGCCCCGGGCGGAAATGACGACGGGCGGGGAGCGGCGGCCGCTGGCCGAGGAGCTCGCCGCGGCGAGGGCGGCGGGCGCGGCGGCGGGGCTGGCGGCGGCGCGGCCCGAGCTGCTCCACCTCGGCCACCACAGCAGCTTCCGGCTCGATCCCTGGCCGGTGGTCGCGCGGGTGGCGTCGGGCGGCTCGTTCGACGGGTCGGACGCGGGGCTCGCGCGCGAGCTGGCGGTGGCGCGGCACCTGGCCGAGCGGGGCGCGCCGGCGGTCCGCCCGTTCGCGGCGGCGGCGGCGGCGGCGGCGGCGGACCGGCCGTGGCAGGGCGCGGGCTGCGGCGTGACGCTGTGGGCGCTGGTGGAGGGCCGAACGGCGGAGACGGCGGCGGAAATCCGGGCCGCGGCGGACGCGCTGGTCCTTGTCCATGCCGCGCTGGACGATTTCGCGGGTTCGCTGCCACCGCTCGCGGACAAGCTCGAGGGTTGCGCCGCCATCCTCGCCGACCCGGCGCGGACGCCGCGGCTGGCGGCCGCCGACCGCGCCTTCCTCGCGCGGGAGGTGGAGCGGCTCGGGCGCGCGATCGGGGTGGCTGGCGGTCGCGACCGGCCGCTGCACGGCGACGCGCACCTCGGCAACGTGCTGGTGGGTGCGGCCGGCGCGGTGTGGCTCGACTTCGAGTCCGCCTGCCGTGGGCCGCTCGAGTGGGACGTCGCCAGCCTGCCCGCGACGGCCTGGCCGCGCTTCCCCGCGGCGGAGCCGCGGCTGCTTCGGCTGATGGGCGAGCTGCGCAGCCTGTGCGTCGCGACCTGGTGCTGGGCCGAGTATGAGCGGAGCGCGGCGAGTGCGGAGGCGGCGGCCTACCATCTGGCGCTTCTGCGCGGGCGGAGCGCCTGAGCCGCCGGGCGAGACAGGTCGTTGCGCAGCTGTTATGACCGTCCGATCTTCCGGGGAGCGGGCGATGCATGTCCTGGCCGCGAGCGAGTTCTGGCCGACGCTGGCGCTGGCGGCGGGGGCGGCCTTCCTGGCCAGCCGCGGCGTCTTGCGGCTGCTGCGCGGGCGCGGGCTCGGGCTGCGTGAGGTGCCGATCGCGCACGGCGCCTCCTTCCTCCTCTGCTACGCGCTGCTCGTCGCGTGGCGCTCGGGCGCGGGCGAGATCCACTGGTTCGCGGGCCATATCGCCTTCATCCCGCAGGTCATCCTGTTCGTCCTCGACCTGCTGCGCTGGCGCGACGGGGAGGAGGAAGGGGAGGTCGGCGACCCGTCCTGAGCCGGGGAGACGCGGACCGTCATCAAACTGCAACGATCGCCGGCGAAGGAAGCGCGATGGACGTCATCATCTTCCACAACCCGGACTGCGGGACCTCGCGCAACACACTGGCGATGATTCGCAACGCGGGCGTCGAGCCGCATGTCGTGGAATATCTCAAGACGCCGCCGAGCCGCGCCCTGCTGGCGAGCCTCGTCGAGCGCGCCGGGCTGACCCCGCGCGAGCTGCTGCGGACCAAGGGCACCGACGCGGCCGAGCGCGGGCTTGACGACCCGGGAGCGAGCGGCGAGGCGCTGCTCGACGCGATGGCCGCGAGCCCGGCGCTGATCAACCGGCCGCTGGTCGTCTCCCCGCTGGGCGTCCGGCTGTGCCGCCCGTCGGAGCGGGTGCTCGACCTCCTGCCGGCGCAGCAGGGCGCCTTTGCCAAGGAGGACGGCGAGGCGGTGGTCGGCGCGGACGGGCGGCGACCGGGGTGAGCGCGGCGCCGGGTCTCGCCCGCCGGCTCGCCGCCGAGGGGCTGGGCAGCTTCCTGCTGTTCGCCTGCGTGATCGGCTCGGGGATCATGGCCGAGCGGCTCGCGGGCGGGATCGACGCGGTCGCGCTGCTCGGCAACACGGCGGCGACCGCGGCGATGCTGTTCGTGCTGATCACCATGCTGGGGCCGATCTCGGGCGCGCATTTCAACCCGGCGGTAAGCCTGGTCGCGGCGGCGCGGCGGGAGTTGGGGGGGGCGAGGCGGCGGCCTATGTCGCCGCGCAGCTGGCGCTCGGGACGCTCGGCGCGCTGGCGGCGCACCTGATGTTCGAGCTGCCGCTGCTGCAGCTGTCGGCCAAGGCGCGGAGCGGCACCGGGCAGTGGCTGGGCGAGCTGCTCGCGACCTTCGGGCTGGTCCTCACCATCCTCGGCACGGTCCGGCAGCGCCCCGCCGCGGTGCCGGCGGCCGTCGCGCTCTACATCGCCGCGGCCTATTGGTTCACCTCCTCGACCAGCTTCGCCAACCCGGCGATCACCGTCGCCTGGAGCCTCACCGACAGCTTCGCCGGGATCGCCCCGCGCGACGTCCCGATGTTCATCGTCGCCCAGCTCGGCGGCGCGGCGCTCGGCGCGGCGGCGGCGCGGCTGCTGTTCGACCGACCGGCGGCGTGAACCCTTGCGCTCCGGCCCGCGTTCGGCGGGGAGGAGACTAACCATGGACATTGTGCAGCTGATTGCCGACGACCACCAGGAGCAGCGGCGGCTGTTCGGGCTGATCGAGGAAATGGGGAGCGGCAATCCGGAAGGATTGAAGGCGGTGTGGCAGCGGCTGCGCGTGCTGCTCGACGTCCATGCGCTGGCCGAGGAGCGGCTCTTCTATCCCGCGCTGCTGAAGCTGGGGAAGGGCGCCGACGGGGAGACCCCCGAGGACGAAACCCGCGACGCGATCAAGGACCATAACGAGATCCGCGACGCCGCTGCGGCGGTCGACGAGCACGAGCCGGGCTCGGCCGAGTGGATCGAGGCGGTGGCGGCCGCCAACAAGGCCAACAGCGACCATCTGGCGGAGGAGGAACGGCAGGGGCTGACCGACTTCCGCCGCGACGCGGATCGCGAGCTGCGCCACCGGCTGGGGGTGGACTTCATCGCCTTCGGCTCCGCGCACCTGACCGGGCGCGGGGTCACGCCGCACGACCGCGACCCGGACGCCTATGTGAAGCGGAACGGCTAAGGCCCGGAGCGGGGTCTCGCGCCGGGCCTCAGTTCATGGTCTCGCGGAAATGTTCGCGCCGCTGATCCAGGGGATCACTGGCAGGCGAGGCATTCGTCATAGTCGGTGGAGGACGCCAGCTCGTACTTGGGCGCCTCGACGGTGTTGTCCGCCTCCACCCCGCCCGCGAAGCCGGCGCGCTGCACCGACTTGGAGCGGAGATAGTAGAGCGACTTGATGCCCAGCTCCCAGGCGCGGAAGTGGAGCATCATCAGGTCCCACTTGTCGACGTCGGCCGGGATGAACAGGTTCAGCGAGGTGGCCTGGTCGATGTAGGGCGTGCGGTCGGCGGCGAGCTCGATCAGCCAGCGCTGGTCGATTTCGAAGCTGGTCTTGTAGCTGTCCTTCTCCTCCTGGCTGAGGAAGTCGAGGTGCTGGACCGAGCCGCCCTGCTCGAGGATCGAGTTCCACACCTGCTCGCTGTTCTTCGACTTCTCGATCAGCAGCTTTTCCAGATAGGGATTGCGGATCGAGAAGCTGCCCGACAGCGTCTTGTGGGTGTAGATGTTGGCCGGGATCGGCTCGATGCAGGCCGAGGTGCCGCCGCAGATGATCGAGATCGACGCGGTCGGCGCGATCGCCATCTTGCACGAGAAACGCTCCATCACCCCCATGTCGGCGGCGTCGGGGCAGGGCCCGCGCTCGACCGCCAGCTGCATCGAGGCTTCGTCGACCTGCGCCTTGATGTGCTTGAAGATGCGCAGGTTCCACGACTTGGCCATCGCGCCCTCGAAGGGGAGGCCGCGGGCCTGGAGGAAGCTGTGGAAGCCCATCACGCCGAGGCCGACCGAGCGTTCCCGCTCGGCGCTATACTTGGCGCGGGCCATCTCGTCCGGCGCGCGGGCGATATAGTCGGACAGGACATTGTCGAGGAAGCGCATGACGTCCTCGATGAACGCCTTGTCGCCGTTCCACTGGTCCCACGTCTCGAGGTTCAGGGAGGAGAGGCAGCAGACCGCGGTGCGGTCGGCGCCCAAATGGTCGCGGCCGGTCGGCAGCGTGATCTCCGAGCAGAGGTTCGAGGTGGTGACCTTGAGCCCGAGGTCGCGGTGATGCTTGGGCATCGACCGGTTCACCTGGTCGATGAAGATGATGTAGGGCTCGCCGGTCGCCAGCCGGGTCTCGACCAGCTTCTGGAACAGCGAGCGGGCGTCGACCGTGCCGCGGACCGACTGGTCCTTGGGGCTGCGCAGCGCGAACTCGGAGCCGTCGCGGACCGCTTCCATGAACTCGTCGGTGATCAGCACGCCGTGGTGCAGGTTGAGCGCCTTGCGGTTGAAGTCGCCCGAGGGTTTGCGGATCTCGAGGAACTCCTCGATCTCGGGATGCGAGATGTCGAGGTAGCAGGCGGCCGAGCCGCGGCGGAGCGAACCCTGGCTGATGGCGAGGGTCAGCGAATCCATCACCCGGACGAAGGGGATGATCCCGCTGGTCTTGCCGTTGAGGCCGACCGGCTCGCCGATGCCGCGGACGTGGCCCCAGTAGGTGCCGATGCCGCCCCCCTTGGAGGCGAGCCAGACATTCTCGTTCCAGGTGCCGACGATGCCGTCGAGGCTGTCGGACACGCTGTTGAGGTAGCAGCTGATCGGCAGCCCGCGGCCGGTGCCGCCGTTGGACAGGACCGGGGTGGCCGGCATGAACCAGAGCCTGGAGATATAGTCGTAGATGCGCTGGGCATGCCCGGCGTCGTCGGCGTAGGCGGCGGCGACGCGGGCGAACAGGTCCTGGTAGGATTCGCCGGGAAGCAGGTAGCGGTCCTTCAGGGTTTCCTTGCCGAAGTCGGTAAGGAGCGCGTCGCGCGAGGCGTCGGTGGTGACCTCGAACCGGCGCGAATCGATCGCCTTGGACGAGCCGGCGATCGCCGTATCGTCGCTCGGAACGTTGTTGCCGCTTGCGAAATCCATACGCCTCTCCGTCCTTCAGGGCCCCCGTGGGCGGCCCGTCGTTCCCTAAACGTTCGACTCGGGTGAACGGCCCGAGCCTAGTCCTTTTCGAGCGGGCCGCGCGCCTTTTCTGGCGCCCATCCCCGATATCCACAGGGCATGAGGAAGCTCATCCCGGGAATATGGTGCTCCCCGGTTCAGACACAATGTGTAGAGAGCGTCCCCCGACCTGCTACGACATATAGTGCCATAGGTAGCGAGAGACGCAAGCGGGTAAATGCGGGTTAAGAGTGGATTTTGCGACGAGGCGTGAGCCGCGAGCCACGCTTCCCGCGGCGCCCCCGAGGGGAAATCCCGCCACGGGACAGGCAGGCGGCCAGCATAACGGTTCGTCGCATCGGGGTTGAAGCGCGAGCAGAGCTGCACCAGATATTGGAGGCGGACCGGGCCCCTCTGGCGCGGCGCGGCTTCCCAGACGGGAGCCCTGCCACGTGATGTCGGACCGCATCGGAGATTCCGGTGCGTCTGGCGGGTCCTTTCCCTCCCTCATCAGGCCACCGGATCTCCGATCGAACCCTTTGGTTTGACGAGGAGACACGATGATGAACCCGCGAATCTACCGGCTGACGGAGGTTCACCAGCGGATCGACGCCGCCCTCCGCAGCGAGCAGCGGCGGCGCTGGCAGGACCCGTTCCAGGTCGCCCGGCTCAAGAAGCTGAAGCTCAGGGTCAAGGACCTGATCCACCGCACCAGCCTCCAGCCGAGGAGTGCCTGAGCCATGAACCCGCTTCATGACCCCGCCCTCCGCGGCCCCGCGCCCCTCGGCCGCGGGGCCGGCGTTGGCGTCGACGCCGGGCTCCGCCGCCACATGCTGTCGATCTACCGGCACATGGGCGTCGGGCTGCTGGTCACCGCCGCCGTCGCGCTCGGCGTCGCGGCGACCCCGCCGCTCGCCGCGCTGATCTTCGGCACCCCGCTCAAGTGGGTGGCGATGTTCGCCCCGCTCGCCTTCGTCATGTTCATGAGCTTCCGCTTCGAGCGGATGAGCAGCGGACAGGTCCGCGCCGCCTTCTACGGCTTCGCGGCGGTGATGGGCGTCAGCATGGCGAGCCTGTTCCTGGTCTTCACCGGGCAGAGCATCGCGCTCGCCTTCGCCAGCGCGGCGGTGATGTTCCTCGGCATGAGCCTGTGGGGCTACACCACCAACCGCGACCTCACCCGCATGGGCAGCTTCCTGATGATGGGCCTGCTCGGGATCATCGTCGCCAGCCTCATCAACCTGCTGGTCGGGTCGAGCGCGCTGCAGCTGGCGGTGAGCCTGATCGGCGTGGTGGTATTCACCGGGCTGACCGCGTGGGATACCCAGCGGGCGAAGGGCGAGTATCTCGCCTACGCCGGCAGCGGCGAGACCGAGAAACTGGCGCTGTTCAGCGCGCTGTCGCTTTACCTCAACCTCATCAACCTGTTCCAGCTGCTGCTGAGCTTCATGGGCCAGCGGGAGGAGTGACGACGATGCGCTGCCCGAGCTGTTCGGAGCCGCTCAGCATGAGCGAGCGGCAGGGGATCGAGATCGACTATTGTCCCTCCTGCCGGGGGGTGTGGCTCGATCGCGGCGAGCTCGACAAGATCATCGAGCGAAGCGCGGCGACCGCCCCGGCGGCCGCGGTGCCGGTCGCCGCGGCGCCCTCGCCCTTGGGCCCGTCGCCGCGCCACCACAAGCGCCGCAAGAGCTTCCTCGAGGAGCTGTTCGACTAGAGGCGACCGCCGGCCCGCGACCGGGCCGGCGGCGCCGACCTTCACCATGGCCGTCCGGGCCCCTCTGGCGCGAGGCCGCGACGAGCGGCGCCGCGTGATGTCGGACGGCGCGTGCCCGCCTGCGCCCTGGCCGGGCGGGCCGACGGCAGAGGATTTGCACCGATGGACCTTTCAACCGCCTCCTGGCTGGGTACCCCGGCCTGGTTCTGGCTCGCCTTCCTCGCGCTGGTCGCGGCGCTCACCGCCTTCGACCTCGGCGTGCTCAACCGCCGCGAGCAGGCGATGGGGGTCGCCCGCAGCCTGCGCCTGTCCGCCTTCTACGTCGCCGTCGCGCTCGCCTTCGGCGGCTGGGTGTGGGCGAGCAAGGGCGCCGCCGACGGGCTCGCCTGGTACACCGGCTATTTCGTCGAGAAGGCGCTGTCGATCGACAATGTCTTCGTCATCTCGCTGATCTTCGGCTTCCTCGCCATCCCGCCGCGCTTTCAGCAGCGGGCGCTGGTGTGGGGGATCGTCGGCGCGATCCTCCTGCGCGGGCTGATGATCGGGGCCGGCGCGGCGCTCGTCGCCGAGGCGGAATGGGTGCTGCTGCTGTTCGCCGCCTTCCTCATCCTGACCGGCGCGAAGATGCTGTTCGCCGCGGACAAGCCGCACGACCTCGCGCAGGACCCGAAGGTCGCCTGGCTGGCACGGCGGCTGCGGGTCACGCCCGAGCTCCACGGCGAGCGCTTCTTCGTCCGCACCGGCACGGCGGCGCGCTGGGCGGCGACCCCGCTGTTCCTCGCGCTGGTGCTGGTCAACCTCGCCGACCTCGTCTTCGCGGTCGACAGCGTCCCGGCGATCTTCGCGATCAGCACCGACCCCTTCATCGTCTACACCTCCAACATCATGGCGGTGCTGGGGCTTCGCGCACTCTACTTCGCGCTGGCCGCGGCGGTCGACCGCTTCACCCTGCTGAAGCCGGCGCTGGCGCTGATCCTCCTGTTCATCGGCGGCAAGATCGTCGCGGCCGAGGCGCTCGGCATCGACAAGGTGCCGCCCTTGCTCTCGCTCGGCGTGACGGTCGCGATCCTGGCCGGCGGAGTGCTGCTCTCGCTGCGTCGGGAACGGCAGGAAACCGCGGCTTTCCGCCCGCTGAACGGCGGGTAGTTTGCCGTTCACGCAACATTCGTGCGCCCCGGCTCGTTACCCACCCGATACGCAAATCGAGGAGTCACCATGTCCAAGTTCATTCTCGCGGCCGCCGCCGCCGCCGTCGCCATCCCGATGGCCGCCAGCGCGCCGGCCGCCGCCCAGCAGTACGGCTATGCCCCCTATGGCAACGACTACGGCTATCGCGAGCAGGTCCGCCAGTGCAACCAGGACCTGCGTTCGCGCGGCTATGACGGGGCGCGCTTCCGCGACCTCAACCAGTGCCGCCGCTTCGCCAACCGCTATTCGTCGAACGGCTACCGCGACGGCTACGCCTCGAACGGCTACCGCGACGGCGGCAACTGGCAGAATTATCGCAACTACGACTACAACCGGGCCGATCCCGCCTACGGCGGCTATTATGCCGACCGCTACTACCGCGACGGCCAGAACTACCAGCAGCGCCAGCTGAGCTACGACGACCGCGTCTATCGCGGCCAGAACGGCCAGTACTACTGCCGCCGCTCGGACGGCACGACCGGGCTGATCGTCGGCGGCGTGGCCGGCGGCGTGCTCGGCAACATCCTGCCGATCGGCGGTTCGTCGACCCTGCGCACGATCATCGGCGGCGCGGCCGGCGCGGCGCTCGGCTCGTCGGTCGACCGCGGCCAGGTGAACTGCCGCTAAGCCTTTCGCTGGAGCGAAGGAGAGAGAGGGGTCGGCCCGCGCCGGCCCCTTTTTCGTGCGCGGGCCGTTCAAATGGCTCGCTTCGAGGAGGAACGCGTCGATGTCCGAGACCAAGGGCCATGGCAGCCACGCCGCCAAGCGCGCCAATGCGGCGGCCGACAAGGAAGGCAAGAAGAACCCCCGTACCTCGTGCAAGGCGCAGTCGATCCTCGGCAAGAAGGGCGCGGCGGCGAAGAAGGACTAGCGGTCGGGCGTGATCCCGGCGCGGCGCAGCCAGCCCGGCGGCGCGGTGCCCTGCTCGCGCCGCGGCTCGGGCGCGCGGAAGGTTTCGCGGGTCGGGATGGCGGACACGAAGATGCCGACGGCGAGCACCGCCAGCAGCACGATGAGGACGACGAACGGCAGGGTGCCGAGGCTGAAGCGCGGAGCGGCCGGTTCGCGACCGGGCGTGACCCGCCGGCGCGCGCGCGACGCATAGCGCCGGAAGCTCGCGCGGGGGTCGGTATAATCCTCCACGCGAGTCCAGGCACGCTCGGCCCGCGGCTCCGGCGGGACCACGTCTTTCCGTTTGCTCATCGCTCCCGAAGGTGGGGGCGTCGGCGCGGAAAAGCAAAGCCGCTCAAGCGACTGGTCGCCGCCCTGATGCATTCCGGCGACAGGCCGCGCGGCCCGCGTCAGCCTTCCGCGCTGGCGAGGGCCTGGGCGATCAGGTGGCGGCTGTTGTCGATGCCGTAGAGCGCGATGAAGCTGCCCATGCGGGGACCCTGCGGCGAGCCGAGCAGCGTTTCGTAGAGCGCCTGAAACCAGTGGCGGAGCGACTCGAAGGGCTGGCGCTTGCCGATCTCGAACACCTGGTTCTGGATCTCGTCGGCGCTGGCGTCGGCGGGCAGCACGGCGAGCATGCCGTCGAGTTCGTTGAGCGCCTCGATTTCCATTCCGACTGGCCGGCGGCGCTTCAGCGTCGGGACGACGAAGTCGCGGGCGTAGTTGACGGCGAGGCCGATCAGCTCGTCGAGCTCCGGGTTCGCTTCGGGCGAAAGGTCGGGCTGGTAGCGGCGGACGAACTTCCAGGCGGTGTCCTTGTCGGCGACTCCGGGCAGGCTGGTGAGGTTGAGCAGCAGCCCGAAGCTGAGCGGCAGGGTCGAGGCGGGGACCTTCCCCTCGTGGATGTGGTGGACCGGATTGCCGAGCTTCTGCTCGGGCGGCTGGTCGGGCCACTTCTCGCGGAACTGCCAATAGTCGTCGACCGCGCGCGGAATGAGGCCGAGGTGGAGGCTCTTGGCCTTCTTTGGCTCGCGGTAGAGATAGAAGGCGAGGCTATCCTCGCTGCCGTAGGTCAGCCAGTCCTCGAGCCCGAGGCCATTGCCCTTGGACTTGCTGATCTTCTCGCCCTTCTCGTCGAGGAACATCTCGTAGTTGAAGCCCTCGGGCGGGCGTTGCCCAAGCACCCGGGCGATCTTGCCCGACTGGACGACGCTGTCGATGAGGTCCTTGCCCGCCATCTCGTAATCGACGCCAAGCGCGACCCAGCGCATCGCCCAGTCGACCTTCCACTGGAGCTTGGCCATGCCGCCGAGCGCCGACTGGGTAACTTCGCTGCCGTCCTCGTCGGTGAAGGCGATGGTGCCGGCCGCCGCGTCGACGACGCGGACCGGGACCTGGAGGACGCGGCCGGTCGAGGGCGAGACGGGGAGGACGGGCGAATAGGTCTGCCGCCGCTCCTCGCGCAGGGTCGGGAGCATGACGCCCATGATCTCGTCGAAGTGCGCGAGGACGGAGCGGAGCGTCGGGTCGAAGCGGCCGGACGAATAGCAGTCGCTGGCCGAGAGAAACTCATAATCGAAGCCGAAGCGGTCGAGGAAGGAGCGGAGCAGCGCGTTGTTGTGATGCGCGAAGCTCTCGTGACAGCCGAACGGGTCGGGGACCTTCGTCAGCGGCTTGCCGAGCGCTTCCTGCAACAGCGCGGGGTTGGGGACGTTGTCGGGGACCTTGCGCAGCCCGTCCATGTCGTCGCTGAAGGCGATCAGGCGCGTGGGCGCGCCGCCGGTCAGGGTCTCGTAGGCGCGGCGGACCCAGGTGGTGCGGAGCACCTCGGTGAAAGTGCCGATGTGGGGGAGGCCCGAGGGGCCGTAGCCGGTCTCAAAGACCATCGGCTCGCCGCCGGGCTTGCCGTCGGGCCAGCGCTTCATGAGCTTGCGCGCTTCCTCGAACGGCCAGGCCTTGGAGGTGAGGGCGGCGGAGCGGAGCGCGTCGTCGGTCATCCCCGCCCGAATGTCTGTTCGCAGGTGCGAAGGCAAGGGGCGGCGCGCGATCGGGATCGCCGGATCGGGGCCAGCTTCAACGGATCGTTAAGATTTTCCGTTCATCGCTGGCTTCATGAGTGCTTCCAAGCGTGCCGGCTCGACCCCCGAGGTCGAAAGCCCCTCGGCGGCGAAGGGCGGCAGCCGGCGCACGGCGGAGCGGCGTCCGCTCCGGCTGGGCTCGGTCCTCTCCGACGACGAGACGGAGATCCTCATCCGCGACCTGTCGCCGACCGGACTGCTGATCGAGACCGCGCGCGAGCTGACGATCGGCGAGACGCTGGTCGTCGACATCCCCGAACGCGGCCCGAGCGAGGCGCGGGTGGTGTGGAGCAGCGGCCGCTTCTTCGGCTGCGAGTTCCGCCAGAGCATCACCTCGGCCGCGATCAGCGCGGCGGTGCTGCAGAGCCCGTTCGAGCGGGCGATCGTCGATGGCGAGACGTTCGACTCGGTGCGCCAGCGGATCGCCGCCGCGCAGGCCGAGCCCGCCGCCGCCGACGACCGGATCCCGCTGCGCGCCAGCGTGATGCTGGTGACCGGGCTGGCGGTCGGCGCCTGGACGCTGATCGGGCTGGGACTGGCCTGGCTGTTCTAGCCGGCGCGCCAGGCCGGGCGCCCGGATGGACAGGAAGGCCGGCTTCCCCGTAAGCTCGCGGTCCTCAGACGGAGGGTCGCCAATGTCCCGCGTGCCTGCAGCGCAACTCGCCTGCCTCGGTTTCGTCCTCGCCAGCCTGATCGTCGATTCGGCGCACATCAACCGCTGGATCCCCATCGGCCTGAGCCTCGCCGGTGTCCTGTGCGGCATCCTGGCAATGCTGCTGTGGCAGCGCGAGCGGGTCAGGGAATCGGGCTGATCGGCCCACGCCCGACCGCCTGTCCGACGGCGCTCTTTCCGACATCCTGCGCGTTCGTCGACGCGCCCGCTGCGATCGCCACTGGGCGGATGCGCCCGCGACTGCCATGGGAGGAGGGGTAAGGCAGGGGCGCTCGCACCATGGATGATTCGTCGGCAGCAACCTCGACCTCGGCGGTAGCGCCGGGGAAGAGCCATTATGTCGTGCTCGACGGGCTCCGCGGCGTCGCCTCGCTTCTGGTGGTCGTGTTCCACCTGTTCGAGGCCTATGCCGACAACGACCCCCAGAAGCAGATCATCAACCACGGCTATCTCGCGGTCGACTTCTTCTTCCTCCTGTCGGGGTTCGTGATCGCCTACGCCTACGACGACCGGTGGGGGCGGATGACGCAGTGGGGCTTCTACAAGCGTCGCCTGATCCGTCTGCAGCCGATGATCGTCCTCGGCAGCCTGATCGGCGCGGCGTTGTTCTGGTTCCAGGACTTCTCGGTCTTTCCCAAGGTAGCGGGAGCCTCGACGGGACAGGTGCTGCTCGTCATGCTGCTCGGCGCGCTGATGATCCCGCTGCCCAAGTCGGCCGATATCCGCGGCTGGGACGAAATCTATCCGCTCAACGGGCCGGCGTGGTCGCTGTTCTACGAATATGTCGCGAACATCCTCTATGCCGTGGGGGTCCGGAAGCTCTCCAACCGCGGGCTGGGCATCCTGGTCGCGGTCGGGGGCGCGGCGCTTGTCGGCCTGGCGGTGTTCGGAGCCCGCGGCGACCTGATCGGCGGCTGGGCGCTGGATGCGAGCGGGATCCAGATCGGCCTGTCGCGAGTCCTGTTTCCCTTCTTCGCCGGAGTGCTGCTGATGCGGCTGGGAACCCGCATCGTGGTCCGCCACGCCTTCCTCCTGTGCAGCCTGCTGCTGGTCGTCTCCCTCTCGCTGCCACGGATCGGCGGGACCGAACATCTCTGGCTTAACGGGCTGTACGAGGCGGGCTGCATTATTCTTCTGTTCCCGCTGATCGTGGCGATCGGCGCGGGCGAGAAGCGCGAGGAGGGCGCGTCGATCCGGGTCGCCCGCTTCTTCGGCGATCTCTCCTACCCGCTCTACATCACACATTATCCGCTGATTTACATCTACACCGGCTGGGTCGTGGACCGGAAGGTGCCCGGTGCGGAGGGTGCGCTGGTCGGCGCCGGAGTGTTCGTCGCCTCAGTGGCGCTCGCTTACGCCAGCCTCCGGCTCTACGACATCCCGGTGCGGCGGATGCTGAGCGCCCGCCTGCTGGCACGCCGTGGCAGCGAAGTGGGTGCTGAAACCAGTTCAGCATGACGGGTGGTGTGGCCCGGCCTCCCGCCCCAGCGCTTCGTTTCCTTCCCTCTTTCAACCGGGGAGCGGGGTTGCTTCAGCTAATCCCGGTCTGACCGACATGCCGCAGTGGCGGATCGGCCGCGCGCTGCTCGACCGCCAGCGGTTGCCCCTTCAACCGGTCGGTCTCCTTGCCGGTCGCTATGTCCGGCTACCGCCTATTGTGGGCATTCATCTAGAGCCAAACTGGCTTTGCTGTTTCACTAGACCATTCCCAGTCGCGGAGCATGTCTAGGGACGGTTCCGCCTCATTGTAGTCGCCGCCCTCGCAACATGAGTATCCGTAGCCCGCGTTCAAAAGCGCGTCAGTGTGGGCGTCGATAACGCCGAGGTCACCATCGACCACCATCCCCCGAGGAGCACCGAACTGTGTCAGCAGTGCTGTGAACTCCACTGGACCTAGGCCTCCCTGGAATACAAATGGTGAGATGACCTGGACGCCGAGGTGATCGCCGAGCTGTTGCCAGAAGTTGCGTGCCATTCAGTTCTCGTAGTCAGGTCGACGTCCGCTATCCATCCGAAGCCGCAGCCAATTATGGTCGTAGCGCTTCGCGCGCCTGCTGCCGCTCAGGAAAGGTGCCGCGGTTCGGCTGGCGCCAGGACGGCTGCCGAGGCCTCAGTGGCTGGTCGCCGCCCGGTCGCCGGTGCAGGCCCACAGGGCGGAGGTGGAGGCGAGATTCCGGTCGGGGACGGGGATCAGCGCGCGCAGCTCGTCGGTGAAGACGCCGTCGACCCGTAGGCTGATCGAGAATCCCTCGACCGCGTCGGCGCCGTGGAACTGGTTCACCGTGTCGAACCAGGCGCTGTAGCCCTCGAAATATTTCTTCTCGCCGCTCTGCCTGTCCATCACGAAAAAGGGCTTCTTGAGGTTGGGGCGGAACCAGATGAAGTCGTGGACCTGCTCGGTCCGGTCATGGTCGCGGTGCGCCGGCACGCGCTTACCGTTGAAGTCGTACATGATGAGCATCCGGCCGACCGACTTGAACGGCATGGTGGCGATGAAGTCCATCACCTCGGGGAAGGCGGCGGCGTGCTCGGACACTTCCCACAGCTCGGCCTTGTCGAGGTCGGCATATTCCGAGCTGGTCCCGCGCCTGTTCTTCGACAGTTCGACGAGGCGCGAGCCGGCCATGCGGTTGTCGAGCAGGTCGAGCGTGTAGGGGCCGGTCCAGAACTTGCCGTCGTCCTGCTGGCGCGGGGCGAGCTTTTCGCGCAGCACGGGCTCGAGCGCGCGGAGGCGGTCGACGTCGATGAACCGGTCCATCGAGGCGTAGGCGGGGAAGCGGATGCGCGGGTCGACCCACGCCTGCTCGACCGAGCGGTGCGCCTCCTGCACCTTCTTGCGGTCGCGGAAGGCCCGCATCTTCTCGACCAGCGGCATGACCTGGTCGTCGACGCCGAGCGCCTTGCTGGTCCGTCCGATGAGATCCTTCACGGCGGTGTTCCCTAACGCTGGTGTTTACCCGGAGTTAAACCCGGGATGATGCACGCGGTCTTGCCTTGTCAAGCACGCCAACGCGGCTGGGGCTCGAGCGTTCAAAAAGGAGACGCGGGGGAACGCGTCGCCTGGCGGCAAGGCGGGGCGCCGGCCGGCGATTGCCGAGCGGCCGCAGGATCGCCGTTGCCAATTCGTTCCGGGCAGCCCATTTCCGGCGGGTGACCCTGCCGCCACTTCCCGCCCTCCACGCCACCCATGCCGGGATCTGGCTCGTCGACGGGTTGGGCGAGGTCCGCGCGGTGGCTCGGGGCGAGGCGATCGCGCGGGCGGCGGAAACCCCGCACATCATCCTGAACGCGCCGCTGGTGGGGCAGCGGCTGGGCTATCCGGAGCTGTCCGGGCTCGACCTGCTCGAGCTGTTCGCCTTCGTCCACCCGGCGCGCTTCGCGGTGCCGACCGTGGCGGGGATGGCGCGCGCGGTGGGGCTGGCGGCTCCGGCGGGCGAGGCGGAGGGGGCGGCGCTGCTGGTGCGGATCGCGCGCGCGCTGCTTGAGGGGATGACAAACCGGGACTGGGCCGAGCGCGAGGGGGCGTGGACCAGCAACGCGACGCTGCACCGGCTTGGTTGGGGCTGGGCGCCGCTGGTCGGGATGACGCTGGTGCGGCCCGAGCGCGGCGAGCGGATGCTGTGGTCGCGGCTGCCGCAATGGGAAAAGAGCGCCGACCGGCCACCCCCGCGTAGCGTTCGGATCGGCGAGGAGGAGGCGAAGCAGCGGCTCGGGCTTCTGACCGGCCAGGGTGCCGAGGCGCGCGAGGGGCAGCAGGCGATGGCGGCGGCGGCGACCAGCGTGTTCGGGGCGCGGCTTCGCGACGGGCCGAAAATGATGCTGGCGGAAGCGGGGACGGGGATCGGCAAGACGCTCGCCTATCTCGCGCCCGCCTCGCTGTGGGCGGCGGAAGCGGGCGGCGCGGTGTGGGTGTCGACCTATACCAAGGCGCTGCAGCGGCAGCTCGACGCGGAAGGGGCGCGGCTGTTCCCCGACGCGGAGGAGCGCAAGAGCCGGATCGTCGTGCGCAAGGGGCGGGAGAATTATCTCTGCCTCCTGAACCTCGAGGACGCGCTGCAGGGGAGTTTCTCCGGCCGCGCGGCGATCCTCGCGCAGCTGGTCGGGCGCTGGGCGGCGTTCAGCAAGGACGGCGACATGGTCGGCGGCGATTTGCCGGGCTGGCTGCCGAGCCTGTTCCGCCGCGCCGGGGCGACCGCGCTGACCGACCGCCGCGGCGAGTGCGTCTATGCCGGCTGCCCGCATTACCGCCGCTGCTTCATCGAGCGCGCCGAGCGGGCGAGCCGGGACGCCGACCTGGTGATCGCCAATCATGCGCTGGTGATGGTCAACGCGGCGCGGGCGCGGATGCAGCGGCCGCCCGAGCGGATCCTGTTCGACGAGGGTCACCACCTGTTCGACGCGTCGGATTCGACCTTCGCGGTGGTGCTCGGCGGGCAGGAGATGATCGAGCTGAGGCGCTGGATCGTCGGCCCGGAGAAGAGCTCGCGCGGGCGGCGGCGAGGCTTGGCGGCGCGACTGATGGACGTCTGCAGCTACGACGAGCCGGGGGCCGAAGCGCTCGACGCGGCGGTCGACGCGGCGCGGCATCTGCCGAGCGACGGCTGGCTGCAACGGCTGGCGGAGAACGACCCGTTTGGGTCGCTCGAGCATCTGCTCGCCGAGGTGCGCGGCACGGTTTACGCCAGGGCCAAGGCGCAGGACGCGGGGTATGGGCTGGAGACCGAGCTGGCCGAGCCGGACGCGGCGCTGGTGTCGGCGTCGGTCGCGGCGATGGAGGCGCTCGAAGGATTGCAGCGGCCGCTGGCGGCGCTCGGGCGACGGCTGGAGGCGGTGCTCGAGGAAGCGCCCGACTGGCTCGACGCGCAAGCCCGCGCGCGGGTCGAGGGAGCGATCGCCGGGCTGACCTGGCGCGGCGGCGCGCTGGCGGCGTGGATCGCGCTGCTGGCGCGGGTGGCGGGGAGCGGCGATCCCGATTTCGTCGACTGGCTGGCGGTCGATCGGGTCGAGGGGCGCGAATATGACGTGGCGATCCACCGCCGCTGGCTCGACCCGACTCGCCCGCTGGCCCAGGCGGTGCTGGCCCCGGCGAGCGGGGTGCTGGTCACCTCGGCGACGCTGCGGGGGGGCGAGGAGGGCTGGAGCGGCGCCGAGGGGCGGACCGGGGCGAGCCACCTCCAGGTGCCGGTCGAGCATTTCGCCGCGGAGAGCCCGTTCGACTATGGCGGCTCGTCCGAGGTGCTGGTCGTCACCGACGTCAAGCAGGGGGACCTGCCGGCGCTCAGCGGCGCCTATGCGCGGCTGATCGAGGCGGCGGGGGGCGGGACGCTCGGGCTGTTCACCGCCATCTCGCGGCTGCGCGCGGTGCACAGCCGGATCGCGGACCGGCTGGCGCGGGAGGGGCTGCCGCTGCTCGCCCAGCATGTCGACCCGATCGACACCGGAACGCTGGTCGACATGTTCCGCGACGATCCGCGCGCCAGCCTGCTCGGGACCGACGCGCTGCGCGACGGGGTCGACGTGCCGGGCGAGTCGCTGCGGCTGGTGGTGATGGAGCGGGTGCCGTGGCCGCGCCCGACCGTGCTGCACGCGGCGCGGCGGATGGCGGGCGGCGGCTCGGCCTATGACGACCGGGTGATCAAGGCGCGGCTGGCGCAGGCGTTCGGCCGGCTTATCCGCCGGCACGGCGACCGCGGCCAGTTCGTGATCCTGTCGGCGGCGATGCCGTCGCGGCTGCTCTCGGCCTTCCCGGCGGGAGTGCGGGTGTCGCGGGTGCCGCTGGACGAGGCGATCGCGCGGGTGCGGGGCTTCCGCGGGGGTAGTGTCGGCGAGGAGGTGGCGGCGCGGGAGGCGGTGGGGCCTTAGCTCGGGCCGGGGTCACCCTCCCACTCCCTGAAAGGAGCGGGCATTCGAAGCTTAGGAATCGAGCGCTTCGGCGAGCGCGGCGCGGATGGCGCGGAGGTCGTCGGTGCTGGTGCCGGGAGCGACCGCCGGCTCGATCGCGGCGGGCGACGCCTCGGGCTCGGCCCCGCCGTCCTTGAGCAGCTTCTGAACGCCGCGGATGGTGTAGCCCTGCTCGTTCAGCAGGCGGTGGATGCGGCGCGCGAGCTCGATGTCGGCGGGGCGATAGTAGCGGCGATTGCCGGCGCGCTGCAGCGGACGCAGCGGGAACTTCGTCTCCCAGTAGCGCAGGATGTGCTGGGCGACGCCGAGTTCCTCCGCCAGCTCCCCGATGGTCCGGAAAGCCTGCGGGTCCTTGCCGACGCCGACCACGCGGCTACCCGCGCGCGATCCTGTCGCGCATCATCTGACTGGCGCGGAAGGTCATGACGCGGCGGGGGGCGATCGGCACCTCGATCCCGGTCTTGGGATTGCGGCCGACCCGCTCGCCCTTGTCGCGCAGGATGAAGCTGCCGAAGCCCGAGATCTTGACGTTCTCGCCCTCCGAGAGGGCGTGGCACATGTGGTAGAGCAGCCGCTCGACCAGCCCGGCGCTCTCCGCCCGGCTCAGTCCCAGACGCCGGTGGACGACGTCGCCGAGATCGGCACGGGTCAGCGTTCCCCCATGCATCTCGAGATTGCTCCCGCTCCGCGGAACACCCGCATCGGCCATAATATTCTCCGCCCCTGTTTCCCTCACGCTTCCCCAAGCGCCGTGGCAAGTTAACCGATTAAGCCTTTGTCGGCAATTCGACTTATGCCAGAATTTTGGAGTAGATTCAGTCGTCAGTAACGGATCGCGGCGGCGCCCCAGGTAAATCCGCCGCCCATCGCCTCGAGAACCAGCAGGTCGCCGCGCCGGATCCGGCCGTCGCGGACCGCGGTGTCGAGCGCCAGCGGGACCGAGGCGGCCGAGGTATTGGCGTGCCGGTCGACGGTGACGACGACCTTCTCCGCGGCCAGCCCGAGCTTGCGCGCGGTGGCGTCGAGGATGCGGGCATTGGCCTGGTGCGGGACCACCCAGTCGACGTCGGCGGGCTCGAGCCCGGCCTCGCGGAGCACCCGGGACAGCACCTCGGCGAGGTTGACGACGGCGTGGCGGAAGACCTCGCGGCCCTTCATCCTCAGCTTGCCGACGGTGCCCGTGGTCGAGGGGCCGCCGTCGACGTAGAGCATCTCGTTATGGCGGCCGTCGGCGTGGAGGCTGGTGGCGAGGATCCCGGCCTCGCTTTCCTCGGCCTGGAGGACGAGCGCGCCGGCGCCGTCACCGAACAGGACGCAGGTGGTGCGATCCTCGAAGTCGAGGATCCGGCTGAAGGTCTCGGCGCCGATCACCAGCGCCGCCCTGGCGTTGCCGCCGCGGAGCATCGAATCGGCGACGGTCAGCGCGTAGAGGAAGCCGCTGCACACCGCCTGCACGTCGAAGGCGATGCAGTCGCTGATGCCGAGGCTGGCCTGGACCTTGGTCGCGGAGGAGGGGAAGGTCTGGTCGGGGGTAGCGGTAGCGAGGACGATCAGCCCGACGTCCTGCGGCGACAGGCCGGCCTCGGCGAGCGCCTGGCGGGCGGCATCGGCGGCGAGGCTGGCGGTGGTCTCGCCCTCGCCCGCGAAGTAGCGGTTGCGGATGCCGGTTCGCTCGACGATCCACTCGTCCGAAGTGTCGACCATCTGCGCCATCTCGGCATTGGATACGCTGCGCCGGGGCAGGGCGGAGCCGGTGCCCTTGATAACCGAACGAATCATTATTTGGCGGACTCGGCGAAAGCGTGGGCGCGGAAATTGTCGAGGTCCTCGGCGATCCGCTGGGTGATGTTGTTGCGGACCATCAGCGCCGACAGCTGGACGGCGTTGGCGATGCCCTTGGCATTGGCGCCGCCGTGGCTCTTCACCACCAGCCCGTTGAGGCCGAGGAAGACGGCGCCATTGTGGTTGTTGGGGTCGAGATGGACCTTGAGCATGTGGAGCGCGGGCTTGGACAGGGCGAAGCCCGCCTTGGAGCGCAGCGAGCTGGTGAAGGCGCGGCGAAGGAGATCGGTGACGAAGCGCGCGGTGCCTTCGGCGGTCTTGAGCGCAATGTTGCCGGAGAAGCCGTCGGTGACGACGACGTCGCACTGCGAGCGGGCCAGCTGGTCGCCCTCGATGAAGCCCTCGAACTTGAGCGGGAGGAAGCTCGCCTCGCGCAGCAACGCGGCGGCTTCCTTCAATTCGTCGGTGCCCTTGAGCTCCTCGGTGCCGATGTTGAGCAGCTTGACCCGCGGCTGGCTGATCCCGAGCCCGGTGCGGGCATAGGCCGAGCCCATCACTGCGAACTGGACGAGGTTCTGGACGTCGCACTCGGTGTTGGCGCCGAGGTCGAGCATGACCAGGTCCTTGTCGCCGAGCGTCGGCAGCAGGGCGGCGAGCGCCGGACGGTCGATGCCGGGCATGGTGCGGAGCGCGAGCTTGGCCATCGCCATCAGCGCGCCGGTGTTGCCGGCCGACAGCGCGGCGTCGGCACGGCCTTCCTTCACCGCATTGATCGCCAGCCCCATCGAGGTGGTGCGGGCGCGGCGGATCGCCTGGCTCGGCTTTTCCCCGCCGGCGATGGCGTCGGGGGCATGCTGAATGGCCGCGACCCCGTCGAGCTTGGGGTGCTTGGCGAGCTCGGCGCGGAGCACCGGCTCATCGCCGACGACGAGGAAGCGGAGGGACTTGTCGGCGCGCGCGGCGCGCGCGATCCCCGTGACGATGGCCGCCGGCCCTTCGTCACCTCCCATGGCGTCGATCGCGATCCGCGGGCTGGGCTGCTCGGCCACGCGCGCGCTCCCCGCGCTGCCGTCAGGCTTCGGTCGAGACGATCTCGCGGCCGTTGTAGTGACCGCAGGCCGTGCACAGATTGTGCGGGAGCTTGAGCTCACCGCAGTTCGAGCACTCCTGGAAGCTCGCCGGGGTCAGCGCATGGTGGCTGCGCCGCATGTTGCGCCGCGAGGGCGAGGTTTTTCTCTTCGGAACGGCCATTGCGGCACCTGTCTCACTGAAAAAATGAAGGCGACGACCCACGCCCGGATTGGCTGGGGGGATCGCCGCGACCGGGCTGCCCTATAGCGAAAAAGTGCGTCGGTGCAACCTCTCAAGCCCCGGCCGGGGTGCCGAGCACGCGGTCGGCGACGAAGCCGTTCGACTGGCGCTCGCGGGCGAAGGTCGACATCGGCCCGTGACCGGGGATGAACATCGTCTCGCCGCCCATCGGCCAGAGCTTGCCAACGATCGAGTCGAGCAGCGCCTGGTGGTCGCTGCGGGGGAAGTCGGTGCGGCCGATCGAGCCCTGGAACAGCACGTCGCCGACCAGCGCGAGGTTCGATTCGGAATGGTGGAAGACGATGTGTCCCGGGGTGTGGCCGGGGGTGTGGCTGACCGCGAAGACCAGCTCGCCCACGCTCACCGTGTCGCCGTCCTCGAGCCAGCGGTCGGGCTCGAACGGGCGGGCGTCGATGCCGTAGCTGCGGCCGTCCTCCTCGAGCCGGGCGATCCAGAAGCGGTCCTCCTCCTGCGGCCCCTCGATCGGCACGCCGAGGTCTTCCGCGAGCATCCCGGCCTGACCGCAATGGTCGATATGGCCGTGGGTGAGGAGGATCTTCTCGACCGTGACCCCGGCCTGCGCCGCGGCGGCCTTGAGCCGGGGGAGGTCGCCGCCGGGATCGACGAAGGCGCCGCGCATCGTCTTCGTGCACCAGAGAAGCGTGCAGTTCTGCTGGAGCGGGGTGACGGGAATGATGGTCGCCTGTAGGGGCGGGGTGGGATCGGACATGCCGGTCACTTGGGCGTGGGGACCTCGACTGGCAAGCGGTCCATCGCCGGCGGCACGTCCGTCATCGCGCGGGCGGTCGCCTCGGCGCCGCGCAGGGCGCGCAGGACATTGCCGCCGGCGAGCTTCGCGAGATCGGCGTCGCTCCAGCCGCGGCGGATCAGTTCGGCGAACAGCAGCGGGTAGGACTGGACCCCGGTTAGACCGGTCGGGGTGGCATCGATCCCGTCGAGGTCGGCACCGATCCCGACATGGTCGTGGCCGGCGACCCGCGCGACCTGCTCGATGTGGTCGGCGACGGTGCGGACGTCGACCGGCGGAGCGGGGTGCGCCGCGTCCCACGCCTTGAGCCCGGCCTCGACCCCGGCCTTGCTGGCGCGGTTGTAGACCTTGAGTCGGGCCTCCTCCGCGGCGCGGGCAGCGTCGTGCGCCATGCGGGCGGGGGAGATGAAGCCGGGCACCCAGTTCACCATCACCACACCGCCGTTGGCGGGTAGCAGGCGGAGCACGTCGTCGGGGACGTTGCGGACATGGTCGTTGAGCGCTCGGGCGGAGGAATGGGAGAAGATGACCGGGGCGCGGCTGGCGGCAATCGCCTGCCGCATCACCTCGGGCGAGACGTGGCTGAGGTCCACCAGCATGCCAAGCCGGTTCATCTCGCGGACGACGGCGAGGCCGAACGGGGAGAGGCCGTGGAAGCGCGGCTCGTCGGTCGCGCTGTCGGCCCATTCGGTAGTCTGGTTGTGGGTCAGCGTCATGTAGCGCGCGCCGAGCCGGTAGTAGAGGCGGAGCGCGGCGAGCGAGCCGCCGATCTGCCGGCCGCCCTCGACCCCGATCAGCGAGGCGACCTTGCCGCGGCGATGGATGCGGACGATGTCGGCGGCGGTGAAGGCCTGCTCGAGGTCGGCCGGGTAGGCGGCGATCATCCGCTCGACGATGTCGATCTGTTCGAGCGTGCGGCGGATCGCCTCGTCGCCGGTGTAGGTGCCATCGATGTAGACCGACCAGAACTGGCCGCCGAGCCGGCCGGCGTGGAGCCGCGCCATGTCGGTCATCAGCGGGTGGTCAGGCCAGCGGTCGGTCCCCGACGCGAGGCCGGCGACGCTCGAGCCGTGCGATTCGGCGAGCTGCTCGGCGATGTCGTTGTGGCCGTCGATCAGCTGGGTGCGGCGAAGGATGCGGTCGATCCGCGCCTGGACCGCGGGCGGGATCGGCTGCGCGGCCACGGGAGCAGTCGTGGCGGCGAGCGTCAGCGCGAGAAGCCAGTGACGCATCGTCGTTCCCCCCACCGTGAAGCTGCGAGCTTGTCGGGGGCGGCCGGCTGCGTCAATGCGGTCGCCGTGGGGGCGTTCATCCTGTTCGACGACGCGCGGCACGGACACGCGCGGCTCTATGCGCGGCCGGTCGAGATCGTGCGCGCGGACCGGCTCGACGAGGTCGGACCGGCGCTCGAGAGGCTGCGCGCGGGGCTCGGCGCGGGTCGCCACGCCGCGGGCTACCTCGCCTACGAGGCGGGCGACGCGTTCGAGCCGACGCTCGCCGCCGGGCACCGGCAGGGCGCGGGGCCGCTCGCCTGGTTCGGACTGTTCGACGGTTATGAGCGGGTCGAGCCCGAGCGCTGGCTCCCGGCGGCGGGAAGCGGGCACGCCGGGCGCCCGCGCCCGCGCTGGACCGAGGAGGAATATGCCGCGGCGGCGGGGCGGGTGCGCGAGCATCTGTTCGCCGGCGACTTCTACCAGGCCAACCTGACCTTCGGCTGCGACGTCGCCCTGTTCGGCTCGCCGCTGTCGCTCTACGCCGGGCTGCGGAGCGCGGCCCATGCGGCGTGGGGCGGGATCCTCGCGCGCGAGGACGGCGACCTGCTGCTCTCGCTCAGCCCCGAGCAGTTCTTCACCATCCGCGGCCGGACGATCGAGGCGCGGCCGATGAAGGGCACGGCGCCGCTGTCGCAGCCGCCCGAGGCGCTGAGCGGCGACCCCAAGCAGCGCGCCGAGAACCTCATGATCGTCGACCTGCTGCGCAACGACCTCGCGCGGGTGGCGGTGGCGGGGAGCGTCGCGGTGCCCGAGCTGTTCGCGGTCGAGACCTATCCGACGCTGCGGCAGATGGTGAGCCGGGTCACCGCCACGCTGCGCGACGGGGTGGACGCGGTCGAGGTGCTGCGGACGATCTTCCCATGCGGGTCGGTGACCGGGGCGCCGAAGGTGGCGGCGATCCGGGCGCTGCGCGAGCTCGAGCCCTCGCCGCGCGGCGCCTATACCGGCTCGATGGGCTGGATCGAGCCCGGCGGCGACGCCAGCTTCAACGTGCTGATCCGCACCCTCGAGCGCCGGAATGGGCAGAAATTGGCCACGCTCGGGCTCGGATCGGGGCTTGTGGTCGACAGCCAAGCCAGCGATGAGTGGGCCGAGTGCCTTGCCAAGGGAGCGTTCGTGACCCGGCCCAACCCGCCCGTCGACCTCATCGAGACCATGCGGTTCGATCCCCAGATCGGGATCGTCGAGCTGGACCGCCACCTCGACCGGCTGAGCAAGGCGGCGGAGGCGCTGGACTTCCGCTTCGACCGCCACGCGGTGCGCAACGAGCTGCAGGCGGCGACCTTCGGGCGCAAGGTGGTCAGCCTCGCCCGGCTGCTCCTCTCGCCGACCGGGCAGATGGCGGTCGAGGTCCGCACCCTGCCCGAGCCCGAGCGCGACCCGGTCGCGGTGGCGGTCAAGCCGCTGCCGATCCCGACCGACGACTGGCGGCTGCAGTACAAGACCACCGCGCGCGACTTCTACGAGGAGGCGCGCGCGTCCGACGCGTTCGAGACCATCTTCACCGACCCCGAGGGGCGGGTGACCGAGGGAAGCTTCACCTCGGTCTTCGTCGAGAAGGAGGGGCGGTTGCTGACGCCGCCGCTTGCCCGCGGGGTGCTGCCCGGCGTGCTTCGCGCGAGCCTGGTCGACAGCGGCCGGGCGACCGAGGCGGACCTCCGGCCGGAGGACCTGCGCGACGGCTTCTTCGTCGGGAACATCGTGCGCGGGCTGGTCCCCGCGCGGCTCGCCCCGCCCGCCTAGGCGGGGAGCGGGAAGCGGAGCAGCCGGTCGGCGACCGGCACCAGCGCCGTGCTGCCCGCGCCGAGCTTGCGGACGATCTCGGGATGGTGGGCGTCGAGTCCGCCGGTCAGCGAGCCGAAGGCGGGCAGGATCAGCTTGCTGTCGCTGGCGACGTAGCAACGGCGGGCGACGTTCTTGCCGCGCAGCGTCAGCCGGAGCTTGGGGTGGTAATGGCCGCTGAGCTCGGGCCGGGGATCGCACGGGTCCGCCTCGTGGCGCAGCACCAGCCCGCGGACATAGGCTTCCTCGACGATCCGGCCGCCGCAATGGTCGGCGAAGCCCGGGTCGTGGTTGCCGATGATCCACACCCAATCGAGCCGCGCGGTGAGCCCGGTCAGCAGCTCGCGCGCCGCCGGGGGGAGCCGGTCGCAGCCGAACTTGTCGTGGAAGCTGTCGCCCAGGCAATAGAGCCGGGTCGGCATGACGCGGTCGACCAGCTCGGCCAGCGCGGTGAGCGTCGCCATGCTGTCGTAGGGCGGCAGGAACTGGCCGAGCCGGGCGAACCAGCTCGCCTTCTCAAGGTGGAGGTCGGCAACCAGAAGCGCGCATTCGGCCGGCCAGAACAGCGCGCCCTGAGGATCGGCGAGGAATTCTTGACCGGCGAACGAAAGGGGAACCATGACCGGATGTTTAGCCGCTTCCTCAGCGACTTGTGAAGCGCCTTTATGGCGATATTCGGCGGCTGGAGAAGCGTCCCGGGCGGACCGCTCAATAATTGTTGGCAAGGACATGGTCGCGCAGCGAACGGGCGTCGTGGAGCGCGTTGTGCGGCACCTGGCTGTTGGCGGCGACGCTGAACCCGGGGAGGCGGATGAGCTGGAGCCGGAGCCCGGAGATGGCCACCATGTCGCCCGGGCCGGTCAGCAGCAGGCGGCAGAACAGCGCGAGGTCCTCGGGCCAGTCGGCGACGATCTCGATGTCGGTGTCGGCGGCGAGGAAGTTGGCGACTGCCAGGCCCCCGTGCGCGAGGCTGGTGCGCGGGCAGGAGAAGCGGGCCGGGACATGGTCGAGATAGGGGATGACGTGCCGCTCGACCCAGGGATGGAGGGGGTCATCGACCGCGAAGGTCAGGTACAGCTCCTCGTCGCCATGCTCGGGGACCAGCGCGAGGCTGAGCAGGGCGCCGCCGAAGCCGTTGAACTCGGTGTCGAGGAAGTAGCGCACGCTCCCGCTTAGCGCGGCGGCGCGGCTTGGCAATCGTCGGTGGGCAGCGGACGGCCCTTGCGGCAGCGATACGCCGCCTCGCGCGCCTCGCGGCCCCGGCGCTCCTCTTCCTTGCGAAGCTCGCGGCCGCGCTTCTCGTCGGCCTTGCGCTGGTTGGGAACGACGGCGTTGACGCCGGCGCCGACCACCTTGACCGGCACGGAGACGACATCGACCGCGGTCGAGGCGACGGTGCTGACGATGCAGCCGGAGAGGGTCGGGACGAGGGCGAGGGCAAGGACAGGCAGGACGCGCATGAGGGCACCATAGCTTCGGTTTTTCTTTCGTCATGCTGAACTTGGTTCAGCACCCGACTTCCGGTGCCGGCTCTCGTCGATGGATGGGTGCTGAAACGAGTTCAGCATGACGGGGGCGGCGGGCTTCAGTCCAGCCGCATCGCTTCCGCGGCGAGTGCCTCGGCCTCGATCAGCAGCGAATCCTCGGCCTCGGAGCCGGCGGGGAGGGCCTCGCGGCCGATCACGACCATCAGCGGGACGGCCATGGGAGTGACGCGGTTGACGTCGACATGGACCATCTGCGCCTGCGCCCGCTCGACCAGCCGGGCGAGGCGGCCGAGCTCGGTCATCCGGGCGCGGGCGTCGTCCCAGGCGGCGCGGAGCAGGAGGTGCTCGGGCTCGTACTTGCGCAGCACGTCGTAGATGAGGTCGGTCGAGAAGCTGACCTGCTTGCCGGTTTTCTTCTTGCCCGGGTGCTGGCGCTCGACGAGGCCGCCGATCACCGCCACCTCGCGGAAGGCGCGCTTCAAGAGCATCGACTGCTCGACCCACTCGACGAATTCGGCCTCGAGAATGTCCGGCGAAAGCAGGGGCGCGGGGTCGGCGATCTTCTCCAGCCCGTAGACCGCGAGCGCATAGTCGTTGGCGACGAAGCCCAGGGGCTTCAGCCCCGCCTTCTCCATGCGCTTGGTGATCAGCATGCCGAGCGACTGGTGCGCGTTCCAGCCCTCGAAGCTGTACATCACCATGTAGTGGCGCTTCTCGAACGGGAAGGTCTCGACCAGCAGCTGGTCGGGTTCGGGGAGCCTGGAGCGGCGCTGCTGCACCTCCAGCCATTCGCGGACGTCGTCGGGAAAGCGCGGCCATTCCGCGGGGGTCGCGAGGAAGCCGCGGACGCGGTCGGCGAGGTGGGTGGTCATGCTCATCCGCTGCCCGCCGTAGGTGACGAGCCGGGCCTCCTTGGCCGAGGCGCGGACGATGATGTCGCTGTCCTTGAACCGCTCGACTTCGAGGGAGAGGCCGGCGAAGAAGATATGGTCGCCGACCGAGAGGGTCGAGGCATAGCCTTCCTCGACCTTGCCGAGCAGGCGGCCGTTCTTGAAGCGGACGTCCTGCATCGGATTGTCGACGATGATCCCGGCATTGAGACGGTGCTGCGCGGCGACCTGCGGCTTGGTGATCCGCCAGTGGCCGGAGCCGGGAGGCTCCTCGGTCAGCCGGCGGAACTTGTCATAGGCCTTCAGCGCATAGCCGCCGGTGGCGATATACTGGAGGACATGGTCGTAGACCTCTTCGGTCAGCCCGGCATAGGGCGCGGCGGAGCGGAGCTCGGCGAGCAGCTCGGCCTGCTCGAACGGCGCGGCGCAGGCGCAGGCGAGGATGTGCTGGGCAAGCGTGTCGAGCGTTCCGGGGCGGAAGATCTCGGGGTCGAGCTCGCGCGCGTCGACCGCGTCCAGCGCGGCGCGGGCCTCGAGATATTCGAAGCGGTTGCCCGGCACGATCATCCCATTGGAGGGCTCGTCGAGGCGGTGGTTGGCGCGGCCGATCCGCTGGAGCAGGCGCGACGAGCCCTTGGGCGCGCCCATCTGGATCACCAGCTCGACCTCGCCCCAGTCAATCCCGAGGTCCAGCGAGGAGGTGCAGACCAGCGCCCGCAGCCGCCCGTCGGCCATCGCCGCCTCGACCTTGCGCCGCGCCTCGAGCGCGAGGCTGCCGTGGTGGATTCCGATCGGCAGCGCATCGGCGTTGACGTTCCACAGGTCCTGGAAGATCAGCTCGGCGAGGCTCCGGGTGTTGCAGAAGATGAGCGTGGTGCGGTGCTGCTGGACCAGCTCCATCACCTGCTTAGCGGCGTAGCGGCCGGAGTGGCCGGACCAGGGGACGCGGCCCTCGGGGATCAGGATCGACAGCTCGGGCTCCGCCCCGGGATCGCCGATGACGAGGTCGACCAGCTCCTCGTCGGCATCGGGGGCGAGCCAGGCGCGATAGGCGTCGGGGTCGCTGACGGTGGCCGAGAGGCCGACCCGCTGGAGCCCGGGACGGATCGCCTGCAGCCGGGCCAGCGAGAGCGAGAGAAGGTCGCCGCGCTTCTCGCGGGCGAAGGCGTGGATCTCGTCGACGACGATCCGCTCGAGCTTCTCGAACATGGTGAAGCTGTCGGGGTAGGACAGCAGCAGCGAAAGGCTCTCGGGGGTGGTCAGAAGCACCTGCGGCGGGCGGGCGCGCTGGCGGGCCTTGCGGTCGGACGGGGTGTCGCCGGTGCGGGTCTCGACGCGGATGTCGAGCCCCATCTCCTCGATCGGGGTGAGGAGGTTGCGCTGGACGTCGACCGCGAGCGCCTTCAGCGGCGAGACGTAGAGGGTGTGGAGGCCCTCTTCCGGCGCCTCGGCCAGCTCGCAGATGGTCGGCAGGAAGCCGGCGAGCGTCTTGCCCGCGCCGGTCGCCGCGACCAGCAGCGCGCTTCGCCCCGCGCGGGCGCGCTGCAGCATCTCCAGCTGGTGGCGGCGGGGCGCCCAGCCCTTGGCGGCGAACCAGTCGGCGACGACCGGCGGAAGGGAAAGGCCGTCCGTCAGAGGCCGCTGCCGGGCTCGTCCTTGTGGGCGTCGTGCTCGGCCCGGTAGAGGTCCTTGGTCGCGCGGTTGGTCTGGTCGTCGTTCATCTCGGCGCCGCGGCTCTTCGAGCGGAACACGACCCACAGCAGCACCGCGAACATGGCGAGCGCGCCGATGTAGATGATGTTCCAGTACCAGTTCTCGTTGCCGTTCATCACGTCACTCCCTCGGGCGGCCGGGGAACCTGCCGGCCCGTTCGACCCTTAAGTGCGCGATGCCCCGCCTCGGTTCCTGGATCGATCCCCGCCCCGAGGGCATCTACGTACCGCCCGCCGACGCCTGGGTCGATCCGTCGCAGCCCAAGCAGCGTGCGCTCGTCACCCACGGCCATGCTGATCACGCCCGCGGCGGTCACGGCCGGGTGTGGGCGACGCCCGAGACGCTGGCGATCATGAACACGCGCTACGGCGAGCAGACCGAGTGCCCCGTCGCCTATGGCGAGACGGTGCGGGTGGGCGAGGTGGACGTCAGCTTCGTGCCGGCAGGCCATGTGCTGGGCTCGGCGCAGATCATCCTCGAGCACCAGGGCGAGCGGGTGGTGGTGTCGGGCGACTACAAGCGGCGTGCCGACCCGACCTGCGCGCCGTTCGAGCCGGTGCCGTGCGACATCTTCATCACCGAGGCGACCTTCGGCCTGCCGGTGTTCCGCCACCCCGACGCGAGCGGGGAGATTGACCGGCTGCTGCAGCGGCTGCACGACAATCCCGACCGCTGCGTGCTGGTCGGCGCCTATGCGCTGGGCAAGGCGCAGCGGGTGGTTGCTGAGGTCAGGCGGCGCGGGCACGAGGACCCGATCTACTATCATGGCGCGATGGAGCGATTGTTCCGGCTCTACGAGGAGCTCGGCGTGCCGCTGGGCGAGATGCGGCCGGCGACGGGCGCGAAGAAGGACGAGATGCGCGGGCACATCATCATCTGCCCGCCGAGCGCGCTCAACGACCGCTGGTCGCGGCGGCTGCCCGACCCGATCACGGCGATGGCGTCGGGCTGGATGCGGGTGCGGCAGCGGGCGCGGCAGAAGAATGTCGAGCTGCCGCTGATCATCTCGGACCATGCCGACTGGGACGAGCTGACCCACACGATCCGCGAGGTGGCGCCGAGCGAGGTGTGGATCACCCACGGGCGCGAGGAGGCGCTCAAGCACTGGTGCATGCTCCACCAGATCAAGGCGCGCGAGCTGAACCTGGTCGGTTACGAGGACGAGGACGAGGATTAGCTGCTTGGAATTCAAGTGCTTTGGCGGTCGATCTACCCGGGCGGGTCTGCGTTCGGCGACGTGCAGGCTCTGGGTCGGAGGGCGCAACGCCGACGGACGCTCGCACGGGGCTCGATGATCGCCTATCGTCGGGTGATGAGGAGACCCGCGGCCGTCGAACGTGCCTTCCAGCTCGCCCGTTCAGGTCAGTGCCGAAGCGTTGCGGAGATCATTCGCAAGCTGCCGGAGGAAGACCGGCAAGCGGTCGAGCTGCACCTCGCGACGCCGGCCGCCAGGCGCGAATTGATCCTGATCTGCAGCGACGCCTGGCTCGCCGCGCGCTAGGCTCGACCGGGGTCCCCCGTCGCCTGGCGGGGCGATCCGGAAGTTCGGGCCACGAGCCTCTTGACTGCGGCGCCGTGTCTTGGTCCTTCCTTGTTGCTGAACGGCGTGTCTCGTTTGCCCGGAAGTGTCGGTCGCACCTTCAATCGAGCATGCATGAAATGAACGGGAACATCCTCCTTCGAATCGCGGCCGTGACTGCGATCCTCTCCTTCTCGCCGGCGGCGGCCGCCGAGCGGAACCCGCAGATGGACCAGGTCATCCGCCAGATCCGCGAGACGGCCGAACGGATGCGCGGCCAGCTTCCGCCCGAGGACATCGCCGAGATGCTTCGCAACGCGGACGAGATGGAACGCGAGAACGGCAAGTCGAGCTTCACGGCCCCGGCGGCCAAGCCGGCCCCCGCCGGCGACATCATCGCCCACCTCGAGCAGGTGCATGGCTCGACGTTCGAATGGCTGATGCGCACCGCCACCTGTGCCGGCTACCAGTGGGAGAACTGGCGTACCTACACGATCACCACGGGCACGAAGATCCCCGAGCGGAACACCGGCTGCAAGCGGGCCTTCGCCGCGTACGAGCAATATTTCTACGCCGCGCGCAACGGCAACGGTGCCGTCGGCAAGCGCCACCTCGCCGAATATGACCGCCTGGCGCACGAGGTCGTGAACACCTATTCGCAGGAGTAACCGGCCGGGAGCAGGACCAGGCGGAGATGAGAACGCCCGTGAGTGCTTGCGGTGCTTTTGGGCGGGAGGCGGACCTTCAGTGCTTCTCTGCGCGAAGACCATTCAGTGGCGCGGTTACAAGAAGCACCATGGCGGCGATGATCATCCCGTGAGCGACATCTGGATTACGTAGCGGGAGGAGAAAGAGCGAACCGCAAAAGAGAATGGAGGCAGCTAGCCACAAGGGCTTCGACTTACCGCCTATGAACATTTCCCGAGTCCTCCACCGACCGATGGCATTTTCGAGGCTTCGATAAAGGCCGCCATGGGCGTAAGCCGAACGTCCGCAATGGGTGGAAAGCGGACATTAGCGCTCGCGCTTATATGCCTCGTTCCCTATGAAACCGAGGGGGTAGCCCGAAGCGGAAGCGGCGTTCACCAGACACCAGAGCGTTTCTTCGTCGAGGTTGCCAGCGGAGTGTTCCTCCATCGTCTTCAGAGACCCAGTGGCCCTTGGCCCACACAGCTTTTCGAGTGTGCGTGCGAACGTGGCCTCATCAGAACGCTTGGGGTCATAAAGAGGCAGGCGAGCGAGCAGACCTCGTTTGTCCAACCAAGCCTTCGCATCGGCCTTGTCGCGCTCGCGCGACATCTGCCAATAGAGCGTCTGGTATGTCTGTTCCACGGGTGCGGGTAACGTAACGTAGTAATGCGTCTGCAACGATGCGCGCGCTACGCACTCTAACTGCTCTTTTGAAGCGGAAGCGACCTTCGAGACCTCGACCACGTCCTCTTGTTGCGTGTCGTCAAACTTCGGACGAACGCTCTTGAAACCGCAAGCCGCAACCCGCGCCGCAGCAACCTCCGGCTTCACCAACTCGATAGGCTGTTTGAGCGCGTCCCCCGATGAGGGAGGAGCAAGAGCGCCAAGGGACAATAGCAAAGCGAGGCTGACCATCAGCAGCAACTGTCGCATCCGCGCCTAATGTCCGCAATGGGTCGAAAGCAGACGTCTTCCTGACTCATCGGCGCGCAGGCAAGATCCAGACCAGCAGAAAGATCAGGCCAACGATCATCGCCATGGCGACCAGACTAGCGGCGAGTGTAAACCACCATGCCACCTTGGCGCCGTATCGATCCTCGACCTTGTCCGACGCCAGGTCCAGGACCGCCATGACGAATCCGCTGAGGTCGTCCACACAGGAATGATATCCGGGAAACGGGTGGCCGCAACGGGTCTTCAACGGGCTTGAGGAGGCTGCCGGTCTCCTGAACCCTTGCAGGGCTCCGCTCGGCGCGGAACGGCGGAATTCTGGTTCGCTCGCGCCGGAACCGCGCCCGCCTGCAATTCGTCCTTTGCGTAGTTCAATGAAACGCAGGAGCGCTCACGTGCACGTCCATGGCTATGCCGCCCTCAAGGAGGGCGGGTCGATGAAACCCGTCCAGTTCGACCGCGAGCCGGTCCGCGCGGGCGAGGTGGCGATCGACATCTCGCATTGCGGCGTCTGCCACAGCGACTTCCACCAGGTGAAGAACGACTGGGACAACAGCGTTTACCCCTGCGTGCCGGGCCACGAGATCGTCGGCCGGGTGACCGAGGTCGGCGAGGGCGTCAGCCGCTTCAAGGCCGGCGACCGGGTCGGGGTCGGCTGCATGATCAACAGCTGCCGCGAGTGCGACGCCTGCCGCCGCGGCGAGGAGCAATATTGCTCGGGCCCCAAGGGCGCGACGATGACCTACAACGGGCCGATCAAGCCCGACGGGACCAACAGCTACGGTGGCTATTCGAGCGCGATCATCGTCCGCGAGGAGTTCGTGCTGTCGATCCCGGAGGCAATCAGCGACGCCGAGGCGGCGCCGATCCTATGCGCCGGGATCACCACCTACCAGCCGATGAAGCACTGGGGGGTGAAGGCCGGGCAGCGGGTCGGCGTGGCCGGGATCGGCGGGCTCGGGCACATGGCGATCCAGATCGCCAGGGCGCTCGGCGCCGAGGTGGTGGCGCTGACCACCGACGCGGAGAAGGAGCCGCTGGCGAAGGAGCTCGGCGCCTCGCAGACGATCGCAATGGACGACGACGCGGCGCTGGAAGGCGCGAAGGAAAGCCTCGACTTCCTCATCTCGACCATTCCCTATCCGCACGACTTCAACCCCTATGTCGAGCTGATGAAGGCCGACGGGAAGATGGTGATCGTCGGCAACCTCATCGAGTTCGAGGACATCCAGATGTCCAACGTGGTGATGAAGCGGCTGGTGATCGCCGGATCGGCGATCGGCGGGATCGGCGATACGCAGGAGGTGCTCGATTTCTGCGCCCGCACCGGCGTCCGGCCGCGGATCGAGCTGATCGCGATGGAGGACATCGACGAGGCGTTCGACCGGGCCAAGGACGAGGAAGTCCATTTCCGCAGCGTGATCGACATGGCGACGCTGCAGAAGGATGCCGACGCGAAGGAGATCGACACGCCGGTGCGCGGCGAGGTCGTGAACCGCGCCACGCAGCCGAAGGCGACCGAGCCGGCGGATGTGCTGGTCGAGGCCTAGAGCCGCGATCCTGCTGGCGGGCGCGCTGCTGTCCGGCTGCGCGGTCGACGCCCGGCTCCGACCCGCCGAGTATCGCCAGCTCGGCGGGCGGACCTTCGTCATCGTCGGCGCCTCGAGCGGCTTCGGCCAGGGCGCGGCGCTGCGGCTCGGGCAGAACCACGCCAATGTCGTGCTGGCGGCGCGGCGGGGCGACCTGCTGGAGGAGATCGCCGGCCGGATCCGCGCCTCGGGCGGACAGGCGCTGGTGGTGCCGACCGACGCCGGCGACCCGGCGGCGATGGAGGCGCTCGGCCGCGCCGCGATGCAGCGGTTCGGACGGATCGACGTGTGGATGAACATCGCCGGGGTGGGCGCGATCGGGCGCTTCTGGGACATCCCGGCGGCCGACCAGTCGCGGCTGATCGACACCAACTTGAAGGGCGTGGTCTACGGCAGCCGGGTCGCGCTGCGCCAGTTCGTCGCGCAGGGGCAGGGCACGCTGGTCAACATGGGCTCGGTCGAGAGCGTGATCCCGATCGCCTATCATGCGAGCTACGCCGCGACCAAGGCGGGGGTGCTGAGCCTCGGCCGCGCGATCAACCAGGAGCTGCGACAGGCCGGCAAGGGGGGGACAATCCGGGTCGCGACCGTCATGCCCTATGCCGCCGACACGCCCTTCTTCGACCATGCGGCCAATTACAGCGGGCACACCGGGCGGATGATCCTGATGGATCACCCGTCCAAGATCGTCGACGCGCTGATGTGGGTCTCGCTCCACCCGCGCGAAGAGCTGCCGGTGGGGTGGAAGGCGCAGGCGGCGACCAGCGCGCACGGGTTTCTGCCGGACCTCACCGAACATGTCGCGGCGGACATCCAGCTGCGCGAGATGAGGAAGGGCGCGGCGCTGCCGGCGACCACTGGGGCGGTCCATGCGCCGATGGCGGCCGGGCGCACCGAGGAAGGCGGGGTCAAGTGCCGCGCGCAGGCGGAGGACGCGGCGCGCCTTCGGGGTGGCGCGGGAGACCGGCCGCAGTAATCTCCCGCCGTCGCGGTTGCGCGCCGGCAGCGGATCCGGTCTTTTCGCTGCTGTCCACCGAGGCGTCCGACCCCCCCCCGTCACGGGAGGGGCGCGCGACGATCAGCGTTCGCTGTTCTTCAGCTCGCGGCCGATCTGGTCGAGTTCGTTGCCGCGCGAGTAGAACTCGGTGTCGCAGGACTTGGCGATGTCCTTGACCTGCTTGTTCCTGCGGATCGCGGCGAACTCGCGCCGGACCATCAAGGGGAGGTCGAGGTTGGGGGCCTCGCCGGCGAGCTTGCCGCGAAAGTAGAGGAGGCCGAGGCCGGCGGCCTGCTTCTTGCCGTCTTCCGTCACCGTGCCGGCTCCCGCGGCATAGAGGACGAAGCAGCGGAGGTCGCGGCCGGCGCCGTGATCGAACAGCCATTTGGGCTGGGCGGGTCCCGACAGAGCGGCGATGCCGATGCCGAGCAGCATGAAACGCAAGAGACTGGACATGAACTGATCCCACACCTGTGAGCGCACAGCATGGGGATTTGCCGGTCGACAGTCCAGCGGACGGCAGCCGGGAACGGCCGCGGGCGAGGGGAGTCGCCGCGCGGCCGGCCGTTGCCGTGGGTCCTAGTGGCTGTCCTCGGTGCGCTCGACGCCCGAGTGGGCGAGCTGCTGGTCGATCGCGGTGAGCAGCCGCTCGAGGCCCGCGTCGTCGCGCGCCTCGGCGCGGGCGACGAGCACGTCCTGGGTGTTGGAGGCGCGCAGCAGCCACCAGCCGTCGTCGGTCATCACCCGAGCGCCGTCGGTCGCGTCGACGCGGACTCCGTCGCCCTTGAGGCGGTCGAGCACCTCGGTCACCACCGCGAACTTGCGGCTCTCGTCGACCGGGAAGCGCATCTCGGGGGTGGCGCGATTGTCGGGCATGGCATCGCGCAGCTCGGTCAGCGACTGGCCGCTCTCGCTCACCGCCTCCAAGAGGCGGACCGAGGCGTAGAGCGCGTCGTCGAAGCCGAACCAGCGATGCTTGAAGAAGATGTGGCCGCTCATCTCGCCGGCGAGCGGGGCCTTGGTTTCCTTCATCTTGGACTTGATGAGGCTGTGGCCGGTCTTCCACATCAGCGGCTGGCCGCCGAGCTCGCCGATGCGGTCGAACAGCGCCTGGCTGGCCTTGACGTCGGCGATGATGGTGGCGCCCGGCTCGTCCTTGAGCACCGGCTCGGCGAGGATCGCGAGCAACTGGTCGCCCCAGATCACCCGGCCCTTGGCATCGACCGCGCCGATCCGGTCGCCGTCGCCATCAAAGGCGATGCCGAGATCGAGATTTTTCTCCGCGACGAGCTTCTTCAGATCCTCGAGGTTCTTCTCGACCGTGGGATCGGGATGGTGGTTGGGGAAGTTGCCGTCGACGTCGGTGTAGATGGTGTGATGCTCGCCCGGGAGCTTCTTGACCAGCTTCTCCAGCGCGGGCCCGGCGGCGCCGTTGCCGGCGTCCCAGCCGACGCGCATCGCCTTGCCGCGGAAACCCTCGACCAGCCGGTCGACGTAGCGGTCGAGGATGTCGACTTGCGTGACCTTGCCCTGGCCGTCGTGCCAGCGGCCCTCGCCGGCGCGGCGGCCGAGACCCTGGATTTCCTCGCCGAACACCGAGCGGCCGGAGAGCAGCATCTTGAAGCCGTTGTAGTCGGCCGGGTTGTGGCTGCCGGTGACCTGGATGCCGCCGCCGACGTCGAGCGTGTGGGTGGCGAAGTAGAGCATCGGCGAGGGGCCCATGCCGGTGCGGACGACGTCGATCCCGGTCTCGGTCAGGCCGCGGACCAGCTCGGCCTCGAGCCGTTCCGAGTGGGTCCGGCCATCGCGGCCGACCGCGAGCGTGGTGACGCCCTCGTCGCGCGCCATGGAGCCGAGCGTCCGCCCGATGGCATAGGCGTCCGCCTCGTGGAGCGTGTGGCCGACGATCCCGCGAATATCATATTCGCGGAGGATGGTGCTTTCGAATTGGTGAGTCATTACGCGCCCGAACTCCCGATGCGGCGGTTTGTTCATCGCTATTGGCGACGCTCGTCGATCAGGTCAAACCGGGACGCGCCCGGTCCCGCGGGACGCCACTCAGGCGACCTTGGCGGTCTTCTCCTCGCCCGGGATTCCGAGCCCGGCGACCATCTCGCGCAGCTCCTGCCGAGCCGCGATGTGGGCGAGGCCGGCATCGCCGATATGCTTGAGGTCGAGCAGGGTCAGCCCCTTGGGGAAGAGCTCGCGGTAGATGACGCGCTCGCCGAGCCCGGGGATGACCCGGAAGCCGACCCGGCGGGCGAGCTCGTCCATCGCCGCGCCGACCCGCTGGAGGTTGTGCGACTGGATGTGCTGGAGGCGGTTGCGCAACACCACCCAGTCGACGCTCTTGCCGGTCGACTTGGCGCGCTGGGTGCGGCTATTCCAGATCAGCTCGGCATAGAAGCTCGGACGGGTGATCTTGAAGTTCTCGGGATGGACCTGGCCGATGAGGTCGAGGTCGACGAAACTGTCGTTCATCGGCGTGACCAGCGTGTCGGCGCGGACGATCGCGGCGCGCGCCACCGCGTCGTCGCGGCCGGGTGTGTCGATGACGATCACGTCGGCCTGCTGCGCGAGCCGCTCGATCGCTTCGCCGAGCGCCTCCGGGGTCTGCTCGTCGAGCACCTCGAACAGCGGCTGGGGCAGGTCGGTCTCCGTCCGGCGCATGGTCGCGGCGCGGTTCTCGAGATAGCGGGTGAGCGTGCGCTGGCGATGGTCGAGGTCGAGCGCGGCGACGCGCTGCCCCGCGGCCGCCAGCGCGACGGCGGTGTGGACCGCGGTCGTCGACTTGCCGGTCCCGCCTTTCTCGTTGGCGAAGACGATGAAGTGGGCCAATGAACTTCTCCCCCCGAGCCGTGAACAGCACGGTTCGCCGGGGTTTAACCGCTAGGGGATTCGGGTGCAAATCATCCGTGAAATCAGTGCGCTGGAGCCCGCGCTCTGGTCGCTTCGGGGGAAGGGCGAGCGGATCGCGCTGGTGCCCACCATGGGCGCGCTGCACGAGGGGCACCTGACCCTGGTGCGCGAGGGGCGGCGGCGCGCCGACAAGGTGGCGGCGACGATCTTCGTCAACCCGCTGCAGTTCGGCGCCGGCGAGGACCTCGACCGCTACCCCCGGCAGGAGGAGGCCGACGCCGCGCTGCTCCGCGCGGCGGGGTGCGACCTGCTGTGGCTGCCGACCGCGGCGCAGCTCTACCCGCCCGGCTTCGCGACGACGATCCGGGTCGCCGGGGTCAGCGAGCGGTGGGACGGGGCGGCGCGCCCGGGCCATTTCGACGGGGTTGCGACGGTGGTGGCGAAGCTGCTGCTCGCGGTTCGGCCCGACGTCGCGCTGTTCGGGGAGAAGGACTTCCAGCAGCTGGCGGTGATCCGCCGGCTGGTCGCCGACCTCGCGCTGCCGATCGAGGTGGCAGGCGTGGCGACGGTGCGGGACTCGGACGGGCTCGCCCTATCGTCGCGCAACGCCTATCTGTCGGCTGAGGAGCGGCGGCGTGCGCTCGCCTTGCCCGAGGCGCTGCGCGAGGCCGCGGCGGCGATCGCCGGCGGGGCGCCGGTGGCGGCGAGCCTCGAGACGGCGGCGGCGCGGCTGTGGGCGGCGGGGTTCGACCCGATCGACTATGTCGCGCTGGTCGATGCCGAGAGCCTGGAACCGCTGGCCGAGGCGCGCGGACGGATGCGGCTGATCGCCGCGGCTCGGTTAGGGACGACGCGGCTGATCGACAACCTCCCGGTCGAACGGTCCGTACCGGATCAGGGTTAATCCACGCGTTAACCATTTATCAGCTTATGAAGGGTCATTTCCTCCTCAACAGGGGAGCAGAAGACCATGGCCATCTCGCACAAAGCCGCCGAGTTTCTTGTCCGCAGCCGCCTTGCCGACGCCGAGCGCGGCGACGTCGATGCGCTGTTCGAGCTGGGGGTGACCTACTCGACCGGGCGCGGCGGCCAGGCGGTCGACCTCATCGAGGCGCACAAGTGGTTCAACCTCGCGGCGCTCAACGGCTGCACTCGCGGCCAGCAGTGCCGCGCCGAGATCGCGGTCGAGATGACCGCGCGCGAGATCGCCGAGGCGCAGCGCCAGGCCCGCGCCTGGCTCGGGATGAGCCAGCACGGGCGCTACGCGGCTTGATCAGTTCCTCCCCGAGCTTGCTCGGGGAGGGGGACCGCTCAGCGTAGCTGAGTGGTGGAGGGGCCCCTCCGCCATGCTGCGCATGGTCTCCCTCCGCTGCAAAAATGCAGGGGAGGAATGAGCTTCTACTTCACGACCACCGTGACTGCGCGGCGGTTCTGGGCCCAAGCCTGTTCGGTCGAGCCGACCGCGACCGGTCGCTCCTTGCCCCAGCTGACGGTCAGCAGGCGCGCCTCGGGGACTCCCTTGCTCATCAGGTAGAGCTTGGCCGCCTGCGCGCGGCGCTCGCCCAGCGCCTGATTATACTCGCGGGTGCCGCGCTCGTCGGCATGGCCCTCGACGGAGGCGCGGACCGCCGGGTTGGCGAGCATCCACTTGGCCTGCGCGGCGAGCGTCGCCTGCGACGGCGCGTCGATCTCCGACTTGTCGGTATTGAAGTAGATGGTGTCCGAACCGGCGGCGGCGCGTAGCGCGGCCTGCATCGCCGGCAGCTCGGTGAGCTCGCCCGCGTCGTCGGGATTGGCCGCGGCGGTGCCCGGCGCCTCGGCGACCGGCGGCGTGCTGTTGACGCCGCCGCGCTTGCGGGCGCAGCCGGCGGCGCCGAGCGCCAGCGCGATGGCGGTCAGGGTCAGGAACTTGCGCATGTCTTCTCCTCTTCAGTCCTGGAGCGGCGACCAGCTCGGGTCCGAGCCGTCGCGCGGGGTGGGCAGCCGCCGGGCGGGGCCGCCGTTGACCGACACCGCGTAGAGCGCGGTCGCGCCGCTGCCCTGGCTGGTGCGGTTGAACATGATGAACTGGCCGTTGGGTGCCCAGCTCGGGCTTTCGTCCTGCCAGCCGTCGGTCAGGATCTTCTCGCCCCCGCCGCTGGCGCTCATCACGCCGATGCGGAAGGCGCCGACGCGGGTGAAGGCGATCTGGTTGCCGCGCGGGCTCCACACCGGCTGGCCGTGCGACCCGCCGCCGAAGCTGATCCGGCGCTGGTCCGAGCCGTCGGCGTTCATGACGTAGATCTGCTGCGAGCCGGAGCGGTCGCTCTCGAAGGCGATCCGGCTGCCGTCGGGCGAGAAGCTGGGCGCGGTGTTGATCCCCGGCGCGCTGGTCAGGCGGGTCGGAGTGCCGCCACCCGCCGCCGGCGCGATATAGATGTCGGTGGTCCCGTTGCGGCTCATCGCGAAGGCGATCTGCTTGCCGTCGGGCGAGAAGCGCGGGGCGGAGGTCATCGCGATCCCCGGGATCAGCAGCCGCTTGGTCCCGCTGGCGATGTCGAGCACCCAGACGCGCGGGCGGCGACCCTGGAAGCTCATATAGGCCAGCCGCGTCCCGTCGGGCGAGAAGCGCGGGGTGGTGACGGTGGCGTCGCCCTCGGTCAGGAAGCGGTGATTGGACCCGTCGCTGTCCATGATCGCGATGCGCTTGGTCAGGCGGTTGCGGGGCCCGGTCTCGGCGACATAGACGACCCGGGTATCGAGGAACGCGCGCTCGCCCGACAGGCGCGAGTAGATGGCGTCGGCGCACTTGTGCCCGGCGCGGCGCCAGTCGGTCGCGGCGACGGTGAAGTCCTGGTGGACCAGCTCGCGGCCGGCGCCGACGTCTTGGAGGTTGCAGGCGACGACGAGGTTGCCGCCCTCGGCGCGGACGCTGCCCGCGACCAGCTGCCCGGCGCCGGCCGAGCGCCAGGTCGGATAGTCGGGCGCGGTCGACTGGGCGAAGCTGTAGCGGCCGATCCCGTTGGGACCGAGCGGGGTGAACAGCCCGGTCGAGCGGAGGTCGGAGGCGATGATCCCGGCGACCTGCTGCCCGAGCGTCGAGGTGCTGCCGGCGGGGGTCTGGGTGTCGGCCGGGGTCGGCATGGCGGGAACGGCGATCACCTGCGCGCCGTTCTGGCCGCCGGTGACGTCCACCTCGAGCGGCCCCTGTGCGGGCGGCGGGGCGGCGGGGGCGGGGGCCGGCTGGTCCTGCGCGGCGGCGGCGCTGGCGAGGAGCAGAAGGGGAAGGGCGAAGTGACGCATAGCTCTCCTCAGGGCAGGCTGTAGACCATGATGAAATCGCCCCAGCCGCGCCCGTCCTCGGTCTTGTAGAGGTCGGCGGGCAGGCCGGAGAGCGGGGCGCAGCCGGTGAAGGCGGCGACGGCGAGATCCTTCACCCGCTCCTCATATTTGTCGTTGTCCTCGTCGACCCCGCTGGTGCCGACCACCTGCGGCGCGCCGAGCAGGCCGCCCGAGCGGCTGAGCCGGAGATGGAGCCGGACCTTGATCTTGTTGGCGCCGGGGCCGGGGTTCACCTGGCGGTCGGCGCAGGGCTGGACCCGGCGGCGGATCGCCTGGACCACCCCGGCGACCGCGCTGGCGGAGAAGCTCGGGGCGGCGGCCGCGGCTGGCGCGGCGGACGGCGCCGGACGCGCGGACGGGGCCGAGCGCGCCGGCGGGGAGTCGGGGCCGATCCCCTTCAGGAAATCGGTCCCGAGCCGCGACACCCGGGGCGCGGGGCGGGCCGGCGCGGGCGAGGGTCTGGCAGGGGATGGCGCCGGCCGGGCCTGGAGCCGGGCAGGAGCCGCGCGCTGCGGCGGGGGCGAAGGACGCTGCTGGGGCGGCGCGGGGCGTGGCTGGGGAGCGGGACGCTGGACCGGAGCAGGGCGGGCGACGGGGGTCGGCCGCGGGGCCGGGCGCGGCGTCGGCGCCGGACGGGCGACCGGCGGCGGCGGCGGCGTGGGAACCGGTCGCGCGACGGGCACCGGGCGCGGCGGAGGCGGGGGCGCCGGCTGGACGACCGGGGCCGGCGCGGGCGGCGGTGGCGGCGCCGCTTCCTCCGGCGGTGCCTCGCCCTGCTCGGGCGCCTGGCTCGGGGCCGGGGCGGCGGCGGGCGCAGGGGCCGCCGGCGTTGGGGCGACGTCGCTCGCGAACTCGACCTCGATCGGCGGCGGCTCCCTGACCGGCAGAACATGGGCGAGGCTCGTCGACAGAGCGGCGATCAGCGCGAGGTGAAGCGCGATCGCGACGCCGGTGCCGCCGAGTTCCGCCCGGTCGAGCTTCACGGTTGGTCCTCGCCGGTCGAGACCAGCGCGACATGGTTGAGGCCGGCGCGGTTCAGTTCGCCCATCACCCGCATCACCCGGCCATAGTCGAGGCTGCGGTCTGCGCGGAGATAGACCCGGCGGCCCTCGGGCGGGGCGGGCGCTGCGGCGAGGTCGGCGAGGCGCTGGGGCAGCGCGGCCTCGGCGACGGGAGCGTCGTCGATGAAGATCCGCCCTTGCGCGTCGAGGCTGACCTGGGTCGGCTTGGCCTGCTGGTCGAGCGGCGCGGCTCGGCTCTGCGGCAGGTCGACCGGCACGCCGGTGGCGAGCAGCGGGGCGGTGACCATGAAGATGATCAGCAGCACCAGCATGACGTCGACCAGCGGGGTGACGTTGATCTCCGCCATCGGCGCGCGGCGGCCGCCGCGGCCGCGCCGGCCGTGGACCCCCATCGCCATCAGGCGGCCTCGAGCTCGCGGCTCAGCGTGGCGTGGAAGCGGTCGGCGAAGCGCCCGAGCCGCGCCTCGAGCCGGTCGAGCCCGTGGGTCAGCCGGTTGTAGGCGATCACCGCGGGGATGGCGGCGAACAGGCCGATGGCGGTGGCGAACAGCGCCTCGGCGATGCCGGGCGCCACCACGGCGAGACTGGTGTTGTTGGCAGCGGCGATCCCGGTGAAGCTGCGCATGATCCCCCAGACGGTGCCGAACAGGCCGACGAAGGGGGCGACCGAACCGACTGTGGCAAGGATGTTGAGGCGGTCGGCGAGCCGGTCGAGCTCGTCGGCGATCGCCGCGCTCATCGCCCCCGACAGCCGTTCGCGCGCGCCCGACAGGTCCATGTTGCGATTGCGGGTCGAGCGGCGCCACTCGTCGATTCCGGCGGTGAGGATCGCGGCGCTCGGCAGCTTCTCCTTGCCGCGGCGGGCATGGAAATCGTCGATGTCCTTGGCCGCCCAGAAGTCGTTCTCGTAGGCGCCGGTCTGGCGGTTGATCTGGCGCAGCCGGAGCGAGTGGGTGATGATGATCCCCCAGGTCCAGACGCTGGCGGCGAGCAGGCCGAGCATGACGATCTTCACCACCACGTCGGCGTGGAGGAAGAGGGTCAGCGGACTCATGAGGTCGGGACTGGCAGTGACGGGAGGCATCGAGTTCCTAGTTCTGGCTGGCGATGGACCTGAACCGCTCGACCCATTCCCTGGGCTGGCGGGTCGGACGTCCATCGAGAGTGATGAAGGCCGCCGTCACCGTCGCCTGGGCCAACAGTTCGGTCCCGCGCATGACTCGCTGATGAATGACGGTGCTGGCGGCGCGGACCGGACCGACCGTCGAGACGAGCAGCAGGTCGTCGCCGAGCCGGGCCGGGCGGTGGTAGCGGATGTGCGCCTCGGCGACGGCATACACGCCGTCCCCGCCCTCCATCGCCGCGCGCTGGTCGATCCCGGCGGCGCGCAGCATGTCGGAGCGGGCGCGCTCCATGAACTTCAGATAATTGGCGTAGTAGACGATCCCCGCCGTGTCCGTGTCCTCGAAGTAGACGGTCAGGGCGAAGCGATGCTCGGGGCCGACGAAGCCGCCGCGATAGGGCTGGTCGAGGCTGGGCATGTGCGGGGGGCCTTAACCATTCGAAGGCGGGTGGGGCAACCCCGCTTGACTCTCGTGTAACCTTCGCGTTACTTGTCACCTACAGGTTACACAGAGGGGATCTCAAGATGGTCACGACCACCAGCGAGAAGGCGGAGCGTTTGAACCAGCGCCGGGCGCGGATGATGCCCGTGCTCGCCATCCTGCTGATCGCGCAGCAGGGCAGCTTCGTGAACGGCGACACGGGGCGGCCGGTCGATCATGTGCGGATCGCGGCCTGGCTGGTCCTGTCCGGCATCCTCCTGTTTGCGCTGGTCAGCGGTCGCTTCGGCGCGCTGTTCCACGGGCGGGCGGTGCAGGCGCTGATGGAGGACGAGGTGACCCGCGCCAACCGGCGGCAGGCGCTCGCCAATGCCTTCGTGGCGGCAATGCTGGGTGCGATCACCATCTACTTCGTGACGCTGTTTCAGCCGGTGTCGGGGCGCGAGGCGGTGCATGTCGTGCTGACGATCGGGATCGCCGCCGGGCTGCTGAGCTTCGGGGCGCTCGAGCGGCGCGCGCTTCGGGATGGCTGAGCGGCTGGCCAACCGGCTGAAGGAGCTGCGCGGCGAACTCGGCCTCACCCAGGCCGAACTGGCGGAGCGGGTGGGGGTCACGCGCAAGACGGTGAACACGGTCGAGAACGGAGTGTTCGTGCCCTCGGCGCTGCTCGCGCTCAAGCTGGCGCGGGCGCTCAGCGTGTCGGTCGAGACGCTGTTCCGGATCGAGGAGTGACGCTCGCGACGAGGCGGACGAGATCCCCTTGCGCGAAGTTGACGTCGTTGAGGTGCATTCCCCAGCCGGGCAGGAAGAAGCCGAGCGCGCCGACCTCGCCGCCGACATGGTCGGTCCATTTCTCGCCCGGCCGGCTGTTGGTGCGGATCGAGAGAAAGCCGCGCCCGCCCTGCTGGACGCAGCGGCCGGAGACCAGCCCGGAGGTGCTGAGCCAGGGAGTCGGCGGGGTGCCGGTCGAGGACCAGCTGATCGGGCCGCCCGGGACGGGGTTGCCCGCGCGGGCGTACCAGTCGCTCGACAGGCGCTGCCAGTCGGTCGAGCCGGGGCTCGCCGGGTTGACGCAGCCGACCGTCATGCCGGGCTGGTCGGTGGTGCCGAACATGGCGCCGGCAGGCGGCTCGTTCTTCTCGCGGAAGCTGGAATAGGCAACGACGCAGCCGGTCTCGCCCGGGCGGCCGCACAGCGGGACCGAGCGGAAGGTGCCGCCCATCCGCCGACCCTGCGGGACATAGACGTTGAAGCCGGGAATCAGCGCGAGCAGCAGCTGCTTCTGGACGGGCCTGCCCTCGATCTCGTGGACGATGAGGTACTGAAGCATCAGCGAGCCCTGGCTGTGCCCGACGAGCACGAAGGGGCGGCCCTGGTTGTAGCGCTGGAGATAGGTGCGGAAGGCGGCAGCGACGTCGGCGTAGGCGATCATCGCGTAGGGCTTGACGTCGGTCCCGGCGGCGACCGCAGCGACGGCGCCGAGCGTCATCTGGCGATAGGCGGGCGCGAAAGGCCGGCACACGCCCGAGAAGCGCGCGAATTGCGACTGGACGGCGTAGCGTTCCTCATTGTCGGAGACGGAAAGATCGCTGTTCATGCCGGGATCGCGGCTGACCGTCGGGTAGACGTAGAAACAGTCGACCGGGGGGTTGGCGGCGACCGGGCTGGGCGCGCTCGGGCCATAGCCGGCGGCGGTCAGCGGGGTGGTCGCGAGCGGGGTCGAGCAGACGTCCTTGCGACCGGGCAGGCAGATCCAGTGGGTTGGGGTCGAATAGTCGGTCGGGACCGGGCGCTGGGCCGGCTGGGGCGCCTGGGCGAGCGCGGGACCAGCGGCGACGAGGGCGAGCGCGGCGGTCAGGTGGCGCACGGACATGGTCGCTTTCTTCTCCCCTTCATCTTCCCGGCACAGCGAAGTGGTAGAGCGGCCGCCGCCTTGCGTCATCCTGAACTTGCGGGGGCATCGGGTGTGTTGCGGGGTGGGTGCTGAAACGAGTTCAGCATGACGGTAGGGGTGAAGGAGTTGCGCCTATTCGAACAGGCCGGTTTGGCTGCCTTGCGGCGGGTTGAGGCCGAGGTGGAGCCAGCCCTTGCCGTTGAGGCAGCGGCCGCGCGCGGTGCGGGCGACCAGGCCCAGCTGGATGAGATAGGGCTCGATCACGTCCTCGAGCGTGTCGCGCGGTTCGCTGAGGCCGGCGGCGAGCGTCTCCACCCCGACCGGGCCGCCGCCGTAGAGATCGGCGATCATGTGGAGATAGCGGCGGTCCATCGCGTCGAGCCCGAGGCCGTCGATCTCGAGCCGGGTGAGGGCGCGGTCGGCGAGCGCCTGATCGATGGCGTCCACCCCCGCGGCATGGGCGAAGTCGCGAACCCGGCGAAGGAGGCGTCCGGCGATCCGCGGGGTGCCGCGGCTGCGGCGCGCGATCTCGTGCGCGCCGTCGGGGGTGATCGGCGCGGCGAGCAACCGGGCGGCGCGGGTGACGACATGCTCGAGCTCGTCGACGGTGTAGAAGATGAGCCGGACGGGGATGCCGAAGCGGTCGCGCAGCGGCTGGGTGAGCAGGCCCTGACGGGTGGTCGCGCCGACCAGGGTGAAGCGCGGCAGCTCGATCCGGACCGAGCGGGCGGATGGGCCCTCGCCGATCATCAGGTCGAGCGCGCGGTCCTCCATCGCCGGGTAGAGCACCTCCTCGACCGCGGGGTTGAGGCGGTGGATCTCGTCGATGAAGAGGACGTCGCCGTCCTCGAGATTGGTGAGCAGCGCGGCGAGGTCGCCCGACTTGGCGATCACCGGACCGGAGGTGGCGCGAAAGCCGACCCCCATCTCGCGCGCGACGATCTGCGCGAGCGTGGTCTTGCCGAGCCCGGGCGGGCCGTGGAGCAGGACATGGTCGAGCGCCTCGCCGCGGCTCTTCGCGGCCATGACGAACACGCGCAAATTCTCGCGCGCGGCCTTCTGGCCGATGAATTCCTCGAGGCTCTTGGGGCGGAGCGCGGCGTCGGCGTCCTCCGCCGTCCGCTCCGGCGTGGTCAGCCGTTCGGGATCAGCAGCCATGGGTCGGGGCGGGCACCGGCGTGAACATCGGGCCATGTTGCACAGGTGCGGACCCGTCGCACAGGGGTTTCGTTGAGGAGCGGTGCACCACCTGCTCCACCAGTTCGGGCTCGCCGGCCTGTTCCTCGCCATCTTCGGCGAGAGCTTCGGCATCCCGCTGCCAGGCGAGAGCCTGCTGATCGGCGCGGCGGGGCTGGCGTCGAAGGGGCAGCTGCCGATCGTCGCGGTGTTCGTCGTGGCTGCGGTCGCGGCCTGCCTCGGCGACAATGTCGGCTTCGCGATCGGCCATTTCGGCGGGCCGCGGCTGGTCAACCGCCTCGCCGCCCGGCTGGGCATCGCGCAGGACCGGATCGACCATGTCCACGAGCGGGTCCGGCGGCACGGCGCGCCGATCGTGGTGATCGCCCGCTTCATCCCGCTGCTGCGGCAGCTCAACGGCATCAGCGCCGGCGCGGCGGGGATGGACTGGCGCTACTTCACCGCGGCGAACGCGGTCGGCGCGCTGCTGTGGGCTGGGGTGTGGAGCTTCGGCACCTACTGGTTCGGGCGCTTCCTCCACGTCCCGCGCTGGCTTCGGCACGAGAGCGCGCAGGTCGCCGCGCTGATCGTCGGCATCCTGGTGGTGGCGATGATCCTCGCCTGGCTGCGCACCCGCCGCGAGGAGCGCGTGAGCTAGACCTGGCGTTCCTCGCCGCTGCGGCGCTGCCACGGCCAGCGGCCCTCGATCTCCAGCTCGAGGCTGAAGCTGAGGAAGGTCCGGATGAGCACGATCCCGGCGAGCACCGCGACGCTGACCAAAGTCGGGGTCACCGCGACGGTGTTGATGATGTCGGCGGCGACGAGAAATTCGAGCCCGAGCAGGATCGAGCGGCCGAGGCTGGAGCGGAAGGCAGCGATCGCCGCGTCGCGATCGTGGCGGCCGGCCAGGCGACCGAGGAACAGGACGAGGGTCGCGAAGGCGCCGACTGCGATGATCGACACGCCGGTGATCTCGACGATTCGGGTAACGAGGTGGATGAGCTGGGTGACGCTGTCGTCCATGGACGGGGAGACGCGCCGCCCCGGCGACTTGTTGCAATGGCGCGATGGCGACCGTCAGTCGAGGTGGTCGACCTGCTCGCCGAGGATCGCGACCCAGGGGTGCTTGCGGTCCTCGAACACCGAATAGACCGGCTGGGCGAAGAACGGGTCGTCGAACGCCCCGACGGGCATTGCGAGCACCTCGGGGTCCGAGCTCAGCACGTAGGCGATATCGGAGCCGCACTCGGGGCAGAAGCGGAAGGTGGCGCTGGTGCCGCTATCGTTGTGCTTGGTCCAGCTCCGCTCGGCGCCGCTGACGACGACCCGGTCGAGCGGCCAGCGGGCCTGGGTGGCGAAGGCGCTGCCAGAGCGCTTCTTGCAGTGGAGGCAGTGGCAGACCGAAGTGCGGACGGGCTCGCCGGTGACGGTGGCGGTGAGCTGGCCGCAGCGGCAGGAAGCGCGGCGCTCGATCATTTGGCGGCTTTCCGGAGCGCGAGGCGGACGAGCGCGTCGAGGGTGGCGCTCGCGCCGAGTTCGTCGCTGGCGGCGGACACGGCGGCGCTCGCCTCGGCGGGCTTGAAGCCGAGGTTGGCGAGCGCGGAGAGGGCGTCGGCGGCGGCGCCGTTGCGGGCGGCGGCGGGGCCGAGCGCGGCGCCGAGCGCGGGCGAGCCGAGCTTGCCCTGCAGCTCCATCGCGATCCGTCCGGCGAGCTTGGGGCCGACCCCGTTGGCACGGGCGATCATCGCCTTGTCGCCGGCCGAGACGGCGCGGGCGAGCTCGTCGGGGTCGAGGACCGAGAGGATGGCGAGCGCGACCCGGCCGCCGACGCCCTGCACCCCGGTCAGCGCGCGGAAGCTGTCGCGCTCGGCCGCCGAGCCGAAGGCGAACAGGGTCCAGGCGTCCTCGCGGACCTGGAGCTCGGTGAGGAGGACGACGCTGCCCCCGGCGGGCGGGAGCGCGGCGAGGGTGCGGCTACTGGCGAGGACGGCGTAGCCGACGCCTTGCACATCGACGACCGCGCCGTCCGCGCCGGCTTCGATCAGGGTTCCGGCGAGGCGGGCGATCATCGCCTTACCCTATTCAGGCGACCCCGCGACGTCCACTCGCCAGATGGTGGGCGTGGGTAATGGCCACGGCGAGCGCATCGGCGGCGTCGGGGCCCGCGATCTTTGCGCCGGGGAGCAGGCGCGAGACCATCGCGTGGACCTGGTCCTTGGACGCGGTGCCGGTGCCGACCACCGCCTTCTTGACCAGGGTCGGGGCATATTCGCCGACGTGGAGGGCGGCCCGCGCCGCGACCATCAGCACGACCCCGCGCGCCTGGGCGAGCTTGAGCGTCGACTGCGGGTTCTTGTTGACGAAGATCTCCTCGGCGGCAGCGGCTTCGGGAGCGTGGTCGGCGAGGAGGGTCTCGAGCTGGGTGGCGAGGTGGGACAGGCGGGTGGGGAGGGGCTCGGACGGGGCGGTTTTCAGCTGACCGTTGCCGAGGTGGGCGAGACGGTTTCCCTCGGCGCGGATCAAGCCCCAGCCGGTGGAAGAGAGGGAGGGGTCGAGGCCGAGGATGATCAACGCCTGCTCCTCCCCTGCTTTTGCAGGGGAGGTGGCTCGCGAAGCGAGACGGAGGGGCCCCTCCACCACCCTGCGGGTGGTCCCCCTCCCCACGAAAACGTGGGGAGGAGCGAGATCAACCCAGCTTCTCCAGTTCCTCGGCCGGGACGTCGTAGTTGCCCCAGACGGTCTGGACGTCGTCGTCGTCCTCGAGGACGTCGATCAGCTTGAGGAGCGTCGCGGCGTCGTCGCCGGTGACGGTGACTTCGGTGCCGGGCTTCCAGGCGAGCTTGACTGCCTCGGCCTCGCCCAGCGCTCCCTCGAGGGCGCGAGCGACCGGGTGGAGCTGGTCGATGCTGGTCCAGATCTGGTGGCCGTCCTCGTCCGACTGGACGTCGTCGGCGCCGGCGTCGATCGCCGCCTCGAGCACCTTGTCGGCATCGCCCGCGGTCGCGGCATATTCGATCAGGCCCATCCGCTCGAAGCCGTGACTGACGCTGCCGCTCGCGCCGAGGTTGCCGCCGTTCTTGGAGAAGGCGGTGCGGACGTTGGTGGCGGTGCGATTGCGGTTGTCGGAAAGCGCCTCGACGATCAGGCTGACCCCGCCGGGACCGAAGCCCTCGTAGCGGATCTCCTCGTAATTCTCGGCGTCGCCCGAGGAGGCCTTGTCGATCGAGCGCTGGATATTGTCCTTGGGCATCGACTGCGCCTTGGCGGCGAGCACGGCGGCGCGCAGGCGCGCGTTCATCTCCGGGTCGGGCAGGCCCATCTTGGCCGCGACGGTGATCTCGCGGCTCAGCTTGGAGAACATCGCCGAGCGCTTTTTGTCCTGCGCGCCCTTGCGATGCATGATGTTCTTGAACTTGGAATGGCCGGCCATTGGGGTCCCGATGTGTGAAGCGTTTCGCCGGCGCTTCTAGTCGCCGGCGCGGTTCTTCTCAACCGCGCCCGGCGGGACGGTCAGTTGGCGGCGGTCATCAGGGTCGAGGCGAGCTTTACCGCGCCGCTCCGCTCGACGATCGCGGCGACATAGTTCTGGGTCTCGCGAATGGCGGGGATGCCGCCCGCGCGGCGGACCCGGCCGGCGCCGGCGTTGTAGGCGGCGAGCGCCATCTCGACGTCGCCGCCGAACGCGTCGAGCTGGCGACGGAGGTAGCGGGCGCCGGCGTAGAGATTGGCGGCGGGGTCGGCCGGATCGCAGCCGAGCTCGCGCGCGGTCTCGGGCATCAGCTGGGTGAGGCCGCGGGCACCTTTGGGCGAGAGCGCGCGGGCATTCCAGCGGCTCTCCTGCCAGACCAGCGAGGCGAGCAGCGCGGGGCTGACGTCGGCGGCCTTGGCAGCCTTGTGGAGGATCGGCTCCCACGCGGCGGGCACCCCGACGGGGGCGACCTTCCAGTCGTAGCCGACCGAGCGGAGGTTGGGGCCGCCATCGACCGGCGCCATCATCGCGGCGGGGGCGGCGCTCATCGCCGCGGGATCGGCGGTGCCCGCCTGCCAGTGGACCTCGCCGCTATAGTCGCGGACGAGAACCATCGGGCCGCCCGCCGGATCGGTCGACTGGGCCGCCGCGGCGCCGGCGCCGAGCGCCGTGCTGATGAGGGCCGCGGCCAGCGCCGCGCGAAGATGTGCCATGTCCTGTCCCCGCCCGTTGAGAAGCTCAGCTCGCTTATCGGCCGCGAGGGTTAAGCATTGCTTTCCCCGCGGCCGACGGGCGGTCCTACTTCTCGTGCATCGAGCCCGACAGCGCGCCGGTGATCGGCTCGAACAGATACTGGAGCGCGGTGCGCTTGCGCATCGGCAGCTGGACGCTGACCGGGATGCCCGCGCGCAGGTTGTGGCGCTCCGGCGACTGCTCGATCTTCTGCAGCTCGGCGAGCGGCACCACCACTTCCGCGGTGTAGAAGGAAGCGCCGGTCTTCTCGTCGGTGAAGGCGTCGGCCGACACCCGCGACACATAGCCGGCGAGCGTGCCGATGCTGCGGTCGTGGAGCGTGTCGAAGCGGAGGTAGGCGGCCTGGCCGTTGCGGACGTCGTCGCCGTCGCTGACCGGGATGCGGGTCTCGACGATCAGCGGCGCACGGTCGGGCACGACGTCGAGCAGCTTCTGCCCGGGCGAGACAACCCCGCCGGGCGTGAAGACCGCCAGGCCGACCACCGCGCCCGAGGCCGGCGCGCGGATCTCGACGCGGGCGAGCTGCTGCCGCGCCGCCTGCAGCTTGGGCATGACGTCGCTGAGGCTGGCCTCGACGTCGCGCAGGTCGGCGGAGGTCTTCTCCATGAAGCTGCTCTGCGCCTCGAGGCCTTGCAGCCGGGATTCGGAAGCCTGGCCGTGCGACTGCTCGATGCTGGCGGTCAGCTGGCCCTTCTGGGCGATCAGCTCGGCGCGGGTCCGCTCCATCTCGCGGATCCGGTTCTTGGAGACGAAGCCCGAGGATTCCAGCTTGTAGAAGCCGGCCAGCTCCTGGTTGAGGAGGCGGATCTGCTCGTCGATCCCGGCGAACTGGCTGCGGTAGCCGCTGGCCTGGCTGCCGGCCTCGGAGACTCGAGCCCGGCTGGCACCCTGCTGCGACTGGAGCACGCTGCGGCGGCTGGCGAGCTGGACCGACTGGATCCGCATCGCCTCGTTGGCGGCGGGCTGGTCCTCGAGCGGGAGGCTGGCGAACTCGGCGGGACGGGCGATCGTCGTCAGTCCGGCCTGCTCGGCGCGGAGCCGCTCGCGCTGGGCGAGCAGCGAGATGGCCTGGAGCGAGAGCGAGCGCTCGGCGGCGCGGGCCTCGTCGCCGGCGAGTCGGATCAGCACCTGGCCCTGCGCGACATGCTGGCCCTCGCGAACGAGGATCTGGCTGACCACGCCGCCGGTCTCGTGCTGGACGGTCTGGCGCTGGCCCGAGACGGCGAGCCGGCCGCCGGCCTGCGCCGCGGCGTCGAGCGGCGCAACCGCCGCCCAGCCGAGGAACAGGACGAAGAAGAGGAAGGCCACGATGAGCCCGAGGCGGATCTCGGCCGAGCTGTCCGCCGAGCTCGGCGGCACGAACGGCACCGAGGACGGGGCGAGCAGGCGAGGGGAGCGAAGCGAGATACTGGTCACGAGGCGATCCTCCGTCCGGCGACCATCCGGTCCGCCGCAGAGCGAGGGGGGTTGAGCTGCTGGAGCACGTCGTCGCGGCCGCCGGCATAGGCCAGCCGGCCGTTCTGGACGTAGAGGAGCTTGTCGACGAGGTTGAGCATGCTGAGGCGATGGGCGACGATGATCACCGTCGTCCCCTCCGACTTGAGCTGGCGCAGGGTCTCGGTCAGCTGGGCATCGCCCTCATTGTCGAGATTGGCATTGGGCTCGTCGAGCAGCACGTAGCGCGGGCGGCGGTAGAGCGCCCGGGCGAGGGTGACGCGCTGCATCTGCCCGGCCGAGAGCGAGCGCGAGCCGGGGCGCACGACATGGTCGTAGCCGCCGGGCAGGCGCAGGATCAGCTCGTGCGCGCCGGCGCGCTTGGCGGCATCGACGATGTCCTCGTCGAGGGTGGCCAGCGACGCGCCCGAGAACCGCTCGAAGCGCGAGATATTGTCCTTGATCGTGCCGGGGAAGAGCAGCGTCTCCTGCGGCATGAAGCCGAGATGGCGGGCGAGCTGGGCGGGATCCCAGTCGCGCAGCTCGGCGTCGTCGAAGCGGATGGTGCCGCCCTCGACCGCGATCGCGCCGGCCAGGGCGCGGACCAGCGTGGACTTGCCGGCGCCGCTCGGGCCGAGCACCGCGACCATCTCGCCCGGCTCGATCGTGAAGCCGAGGCCGGCGAGGATCTCCTCGCCCTCGTCGCCGGTCACCTGCAGGTCCTCGACCTCCAGCTTGCCGACGGGGTCGGGGAGGCGGGTGCGGGTGGTCGCGGGGCGAGCCTCGCCGAGCACCTCGTCGAGGGTGATGATGGCGCCGCGGGCCTGGACCAGGGTGCGCCAGTGGCCGACCAGCGCGTCGATCGGGGCGAGCGCGCGGCCGACCACGAACATCGAGGCGAACACCGCGCCGGGGCTGATCTGGCCGCTGATCGCGAGCAGCGCGCCGAGCCCGAGCGCGAGCGACTGAAGGGCGAGCCGGACGAAGCGGGACTCGGCGGTCAGCCGTGCCGAGAGGAGCGACGCCTTGCCCTGCTGCTCGAGCATGTCGACGCGGTTGTGGAGATGGCCGCGGATCATCGTCTCGCCCGCGCCGATCGCCTTGACGAGGTCGGCCGAGGCGACGGTCTGTTCATAGACCTGGTAGGAGCGGTTGGCGGCGAGATTGGCGGCCATCAGCGGGCGGCGGAGCAGCTGCTCGCTGCGCCACGCAAGCGCGAAGATGAGCAGCGAGCCGGCGGCGGCGAGGACGCCGATCCAGAAGTTGATGAGGAAGCCGATCGCCAGGTAGATCGGCAGCCAGGGCAGGTCGAGCAGCGCGGCGCTGGCCGGGCTGGTGAGCGACTGGCGCAGCGTGTCGAGGTCGCGCAGCGCGTGGTGCGGCGCCGGCCGGGCAGACCCGTCGCGGAGCAGCGTGGCGCGCATCAGCGGCGCGGCGAAGCGCTCGTTGAGCCGGTTGCTCGCGCGCAGGAAGAGCCGCGCCCGGACCGCTTCCAGCAGCGCCAGCGTGCCGAGCGCGAACAGCAGGATCGCGCTCAGGAGCAGCAGTGTCGTCTTGCCCTGGCTGGGAATGACCCGGTCGTAGACCTGGAGCATGTAGATCATCGGCGCCAGGAAGAGCAGGTTCAGGAGCGCGCTGAAGAAGGCCGCGTAGGCGAGCGGGCGGCGGCAGGTGCGAAGCACCAGCGCGACGGTGGGGCTCGAACGAAGAGACTCGATCACAATGGTTTCCCGAGAAGAGGAGACGGGAGAAAGCGGCCGCCGGCAGGGTCCCGGCGGCCGCCCGCTGCCCTTAGAGCACCAGCCCGCTGGCCCCGACGCTGGGAGTGCCGTTGAGCGTGATGGTGAAGTCGGCCAGCTTGTCGCCGTTGGTGTCGCCGGCGATGTAGGTCATCCCGCCGCTGGTCCAGACCCGGAGCTGCCCGGCCGCGCCGCTGAAGGCGTTGGAGCCGATCAGCTTGAAGGCCTGGTCACCGCTGGCGAAGACGTTGGCATCGATCCCGCTGAGATCGATCTTCTCGCCCTTGGTGTAGTCGGTGATGCGGGTGCCGTTGGCTTCGGCGGCGGTGGAAAAGACGAAGCGGTCGGTGCCCGCGCCGCCGGTCAGCACGTCGCCGCCGCCATGGCCGTTGATGACGTCGTTGCCGGCGCCGCCATTGATGATGTTGGCCGCCGCGTTGCCCACCAGCTTGTCGGCATAGTTGGACCCGGTGATGTTCTCGATCGAGACGAGCTGGTCGCCCTGCGCGTCGCCGCCGATCTGGGTGGCGCGGGTGAGATCGACATCGACCGCCGCGGTCGAGGTGGCATAGGTCACCGTGTCGTTGCCGTCGCCGCCGTCGAGCACGTCCGCCCCGCCGCGCCCGTTGAGCACGTCGTTGCCGCCGCCGCCGACCAGCGTGTCGTTGCCGGCCGAGCCGGACAGCGTGTCGGCAAAGGCGCTGCCTATCACCTTCTCGATCGAGACGAGCTGGTCGCCCTGCGCGTCGCCGCCGATCTGGGTGGCGCGGGTCAGGTCGACGTTCACCGCCGCGCTGCTGCTGCTGTAGTCGGCGGTGTCGAACCCGCTGCCGCCGTCGAGCGTGTCGGCGCCTGAGCGGCCGTCGAGGATGTCGTCGCCGGCACCGCCGAACAGCTTGTTGTCCCAGCCGTCACGGCCACGCAGGATATCGTCGAACGCGGAGCCGATGACATTGTCGATGCCGGGCAGGGAGTCGCCCTCGGCGTAGCCGCCGTGCTGGACCGCGCGCGGCAGGTCGACGTCGACGCCGGCGGTGGAGCCGCTGTAGTCGACCGTGTCGTTGCCGGTGTCGCCGTCGAGCACGTCCGCGCCCGGGCTTCCGATCAGCGTGTCATCGCCGGCGCCGCCGTTCAGATGGTCGGCGTAGATGCTGCCGGTCATGACGTCGTTGCCGCCGGTGCCGGTGGCAGTGATGCCCGTCGTCAGCGTTTCGGTGACGACCGGCGGCGGCGGCGGGGGCGGCGGGGGCGGCGGCGGTGTCGTGGTGGTGGTGGTGGTCGTCGTCGTGTCCGAAGTCAGATAATTCTTCAGCAGGTTGAACTCGGCGCTGTCGCCGTTGCTGCTGTTGCCCAGCCACATCGAGTAGCTGTTGCCCCACCAGAAGCCGCCGCCCCAGGCGGTGCCGGAGATACCGTTGGCGTTCATCGACTTCAGGAAATTGTCGACGACCGTCAGCCAGCGCGGATCGGTGCTGGGGGCGCCGAACTCGCCGATGAACCCTTGGGCGTTGTTGGCCTTGAGCCAGTCGGCGAAGGGCTTGAGCCGGTCGACGCCAATGGTCGGGTAGGCGCCCTCGGAGTCATAGCTGCCCGAGTAGGTCCCCGAATTGTCGTGGTCGAAGTAGAGGTGCGCCTCGTAGATGATCTTGTTCGAGGGGTCGGTGATGTGGAGGTTGCCGTTGACCTGCTGCCAGCTGCCGGCGCTCGACCAGCCATCGCCCTCGACATAGATGGCGGTGGTCTTGTCGTTGGCGCGGATGGCGTTCACCGCGGCCTGCGCGGCTGTCGGCCAGGCGCTCGCGCTACCCATGTCGTGCGGCTCGTTCATGATGTCGTAGCCGACGAGGTTGGGCGTTCCCGCCAGCGCCGAGGAGAGCTTGCTCCAGAAGTCGGCGAACTGCTGGGTCGAGACTCCCGCCGACCCGATCGTCTGCCCGTTGAAGCGACCGTAGTTGTGGAGGTCGATGATCACCGACACGCCCTGCGCCGCGGCGTCGGAGAGGAACTGCTTCAGCCGCCCCAGCTCGTCGGTCGAGAGCGCGCCGCCGAGCGTCGGCTGCATCCGCTCCCAGGTGAACGGAAGCCGGATCTCGTGCACCCCGCGCGAGGCGTAGTAGGAGATCTCGTTGGAATCCGGATAATGATAGTCGTACCCGTAGTGGGTTCCGGTGCCGCCGAATTCGGCACCCGACAGATTGATTCCGATCAT